>CAZNVH010000029.1:0-63013 GCA_964576525.1 uncultured Enterobacteriaceae bacterium | reverse complement strand
GTAGTTCTTCGCTTCGCCTCCGTACTTCTTCGCCAGAATGTGCGTCATCGCCGCCGTCAGCGTCGTCTTGCCGTGATCCACGTGCCCGATCGTCCCCACGTTCACGTGCGGCTTGGTGCGCTCAAATTTGCCTTTTGCCATTTTCTGACTGCCCTCGGATGTCGCCGCTTCGAAGTTCGCTATCGCCTGGTGCCCATGATGCGGATTGAACGCATGACCTCTCCCTTACCAAGGGAGTGCTCTACCACTGAGCTACATGGGCTGAGTTCGTCCTGGAGCGGGTGAAGGGAATCGAACCCTCGTCATAAGCTTGGAAGGCTTCTGCTCTACCATTGAGCTACACCCGCCCGAGTTGTCTCTTCACCCGAAAAAAATCGCCCGCCCGCCGGTGTCCTGTGCCTTCTGTGCCCGAAGTGCCTGGTGGAGGGGGTAGGATTCGAACCTACGTAGGCGCAAGGCCAACAGATTTACAGTCTGCCCCCTTTAGCCGCTCGGGCACCCCTCCGGCGGAACCCGAAATTATGTGAGTTTTCCGACGCTTGGTCAAGGATTTCACGTTCCGTACCGCACTTTGGCCTGGATCGATTTGAGCGCGGCCAGGGCGCTGTAGCAGGCCAGCCACGAAGTCTTGGGGTTTTGCGGCGCCGGGACGTTCTCCAGAACCAGGGTCATGCGCCCGGCCGCCCCCGAAACGCGGATGGTGTGGGTATTCAGGCTGAGGGCCGGGTCGGCCACGACCCGCAGGCGGGTGCGGTCCATCCCGATCCCGGCGAGCGACAGGACCGCGGCGATGTTCACGTTCTGTGGGAAATGCGCTACGCCCTCGCGCGCCGGCCCCTCGAACAGCGTGTGCGCGCCCGACAGGCGGTCGAGGTCCACGCCCAGCGCCTCGACGTAGGCGATGCCCTTCCACGCCGCCGGCGGCTTCGCCACCTGGATCGAGACCTCGTCCACGCCCGCGAGGCACGCAGTCTTCAAGGCGTCCAGTCCGCCGATGCCGCCGGAGGGAACGTGGAACAGCGCGCCGCTGCGCTCGGCCGCGCGCTCCGCCGCCTGCCGCAAGGCGTCGTCGGCGAGCGCGCCCGCGGAAAGCACCAGCACGCCGACCCCGGCCTCGAGCAACGCGACCAGGTGCTCGCGCACGGCCTCGTGCGACGCGGCCTCGACCACCACCTCCGGGCGCGCGGCGAGCAGCGCGTCGCGGCCGACCACGTAGGCGATGCCGAATTCGCGCGCGAGCCGCTCGCCGCGCGACTCGGGACTGCGTCCGGCAATCACGCCGATTTCGATTCCGGCAAGCGGATGCTCGAGCAGCAGCCGTGCAATGGTTCCGCCGCCCAGCAGCGCGACGCGCATGGTTCTCTCCAGTATCATTGCCTCTCGAGGAGGCATGCAGTGCGTATCGCGATTCTAGAAGACGACCCCGACCAGCTTGCGCTCCTCAGGCGCTGGATGGCGGAGGACGGCCACGACGTGCACGCTTATCTCAGCGGCCGCGAAGCGATGAAGCAGGCCGGGCGAGAGAGCTTCGACCTGTTCATGCTCGACTGGCAGGTGCCCGACGTGTCGGGCGCCGAGGTCCTGATGTGGCTGCGCGCCAACGTCTCGCGCACGGTGCCGGTGCTGTTCGTGACGGTGCGCGATTCCGAGCAGGATATCGTGTTCGCCCTGGAGCACGGCGCCGACGACTACATGGTCAAGCCGGTGCGCCGCCAGGAGCTGCTCGCCCGGGTCCACGCGCTGCTGCGGCGCGCCTACCCCAGCGAGGAGAAAAAGCAGCTGTCGTTCCCGCCGTTCGAGATCGACGTGCAGCGCGGCGAGGTGCGCAAGGACGGCGCGAAAATCGACCTCACGCCGAAGGAGTTCGAGCTGACGGTGGCGCTGTTCCGCAACATCGGCCGGCTGCTGTCGCGCGGGCACCTGCAGGAAACCGTCTGGGGCCGCACCGGCGATCTCGCCACCCGCACCGTGGACACGCACGTCAGCCAGGTGCGCAAGAAGCTCGACCTGCGTCCCGAGTCGGGCTACCGGGTGGTGCCGATCTACAACTACGGCTACCGCCTGGAGAAGCTCGTTCCTCCGACGGAAAACGCGCAGCGCTAGTCGAGCGCGCGCGCGCGGCCTTCGGCGTACTCGCGCGCTTCGGGAGGAATCGGGCCGGCCGCCAGCGCGCGCCGGTAAGCCTGCGCCGCTTCGGGGCGCCGCCCGGTCGCCTCGAGCGAGATGCCGTAGCTCACCCAGAGGGTCGCGGCCTGCGTGCCGCCGCGGATCGCCTTCTGGTAGACCTCGACCGCCTCGCCGTGCCTGCCGAGCCTTTGCAGCGCCGCGCCGCGCAGGGCATGGAAATCGGCGCGCGCGTCCGGGCCGGCGCGGTCGATGACCTCGAGCGCCGCGCGGTAGTTGCCTTGCTCGATGTGGATGCGCGCCAAAGCCAGCGCGAAAGTCCCCTGGCCCGGGTCGATCGCGACCGCCTCCTGCAGCAGGCGGCGAGCGACGTCGACGCGCTGCTGCTCGAGCAGCAGCGCGACATAGGCCTGCCGCGCGGCGGCATGCGAGGGATCGGCGCGCAGCGCCGCGATCAGCTGATCCTCGGCCTCGCTCACCCGGCCGTTGTTCAGAAGCAGGACGGCGCGTCGGAAATGCGCTTCGGCGGTATCGGCCGCAGAACGGCCGCGCTCGCGCTTGTCGACCGTGCCCTTGGGAGCGGCCTGCGGCGCGGACGCGGCTCTCGTCTTGACCGGAGCAGCCTTGGGCGCGGCGGCCTTCTCCCGCTCGACCTTCGCCGGCTCGGGCTCGGCCCGCTCCCTGACCGGAGTTTCGAGCTGCAGCGCGAGCCGCAGTGCATCGCTGGGCGGCGGCGGCGCGGCCAGCGGGGCTACCGGCTCTGCCGCGGCCGCGGGCTGCGCGACCACCGGCACCGCCGGCTTTGCCGCAGCACGGGTGCGTGCCTCGGCCGCAGCCTGGAAGGCAAGATCCGTGGCGATCGGCTTGCGCGGCATCAACTGAAAGCCCACCCAGCCCATCCAGCCGAGCGCCGCGGCGAGCAGCACCACCAGCACGCGCCAGAACCACTCGCGGCCGCCTGGCTTGGTGACCGAGGGGCGCACTACCACTGCGTCCGCCGCCCCGCCAAGCGCCTGGCGCCGGTCGAGGTCCTGCAGCATCTTGTTGATGACGCTCATCGCCGTTCAGTCCGCTACGCCCGAGCCCGGGCGGACCCACCACCACCAGCGCGGAGTCGCGGAAGGCGTGTCCTGGACCGCGCCGCGCACGTGGCGGCGCTCCACCTGGCGCCCGCCTTCGCCATAGACCAGCAGCAGCGCCTTGTGGGCGAGGATGTTCACCAGGCGCGGCACGCCGCGGCTTGCGGCGTGGATCGTCCGCAAGGCTTCCGCGGCGAACAGCGCCGGCCCGGAGTACCCCGCGATCGTCAGCCGGTGCGCGAGGTAGTCCGCCACCTCGTTGCGCGCGAGCGCCTTGAGGACGTGCTGGAAGGTGATGCGCTGGCGCAGCTGGCGCACCGCTTCCGAAGCGAGCTTGCGGTCGAGCTCCGGCTGCCCGAACAGCACCACCTGCATGAGCTTGCGTTTCTCGGTCTCGAGGTTGGTCAGCAAGCGGACGGTTTCGAGAGTCGCCAGGGGCATGGCCTGGGTCTCGTCCATGCACAGCACTACCCGCTTGCCCTGCCGCGCGACATCGAGCAGGCGCTGCATCAGCTCCTTCTCCAGCCGGTGCGGCTCGATCGACTCGCCGGGGATGCCCAGTTCCTCGGCCAGCGCGAGCTTCAGCCCCCGCGGCTCGAGGTTCGGGTTAGGTATGTAGGCGCTCACCCATCCGGGCCCGAGCGTGGACAGGAACTTCCGGCAAAGGAGGGTCTTCCCGGTGCCGACCTCGCCGGTGATCTTGATGAAGCCTTCGCCGTTCGCGACCGCGACCAGCAGCGTGTTGAGCGCTTCCTGGATGCTGCGGCAGGCGAAGAAGTAGCTGGTATCCGGGGTGATGCCGAAGGGCGCTTCGCGCAGCCCGAAGTGCCTGAGATAGTTCACCCTATCGGGGGCTCCGCGACGGGTGCAGCGCCTCGAAGCGCCCGCGCGTCTGCTGCAGGTCCTGCTCCCAATTGCGGTCGGACTGGATCACGGTGGGCTTGAGCAGGATCACCAGTTCCTTCTTGACCATGGTGCGGTCGGTGTTGCGGAACAGCGCGCCGATGCCGCTCTCGGAGAGCCCGGGGATGCCGCCGCGGTTGTCGCGGATGTCCACGCTCATCAGGCCGCCGATCGCCACGATATTCCCGTCGGCGACGCGCACGATGGTGTCGGTTTCGTTCACCGCGCTCTTCGCCAGCGGCAGGGTGAGCGTTTCGATCTGCGCGCCGAGGTTGATGACGCGCCGGCTTTCCGTCACCTCGCTCACCGCAGGGTGGATATGCAGGATGATGTTGCCGCCGACGTCGATCTGCGGTGTCACGTCCAGCACGATGCCCGAGAAGAACGGCTGGAGGGTCACCGTCGGCGTGTTCTGGGTCGTTATGCCCGTAGTGCTCTGCGTGCTCGACACATTGGTGACGAAGAACTCGTCGGTGCCGACCTTGAGCACCGCCTTCTGGTTGTTGAGAGTGGCGAGGCGCGGGCTGGAAAGCACCTGCACGTCGCCCTGCGACTCGAGGAAGGTCAGCAGCGCGGCGAAATTGCTCGTCTGCAATGCGAGCCCGAAGACCGCGCCCGCCGGATTGTTCTGCGCAGCCGACACGGCGCCCGCGGCGAGCGTGCGCGCCATCGCGTTGGCGCTCAGGCTGCCGTCCGTGAGCGCCGCCGCGCTGCGCGCCGCGAGCGTAGCCGCGGTCGTGGTGGTGACCTGACCGATGACGGCGTCGGGACCCGAGTTGCGGAACACCGCCCAGTTAATCCCGGCCCGGTAGGTCTCCGACAGCGTGACCTCGACGATCTTGGCTTCGAGCATCACCTGCCGCTCGACCGAAATGCGCGTCGCCGTGAGGTAGTTCTCGACCGCGCGCAGCTCGGCCGGGAGCGCGCGGATCAGCACCACGCCCGACTGCGGGCTGACCACCACCGACCGGCCCGGGGCGGTGCCGACGATCGCGGTCAGCGCGGCGCGCAGCTCCACCCAGAAATCCGACTGCTGCTCGGTGCGCACACGCGCCGACTCCAGGGACCGCGAGGTCTGGCCGCTCGCGGACGTCCCCCCCGGGGTCCCCCCGGCAGAGGGCCCGGCGTCGGTCACCGCGCCGGACTGGACGCGGACTTCGGTCATGCCGCGGCGCTGGCTGGTGAGGTAGCTCACCTGGAACATCCGGGTCTGCAGGCCCGCGGGCTGCATGAAGATGCGCGTGCCTTCCACCTTGTAGTCGTAGCCGTAGAGCTCGCGAATCGAGGACAGCGCTTCCTCGATGGTCACATCCTTGAGGTTCACCGAGATCGTGCCGGCGACCTCGGGATGCACGAGCATGCTGTAGCGAGTCCCCGAGACGATCGACATGAAGACCTGCGCCGCGGGGGCGTTGCTCACCGAGAGGTCGAAGCGCTGCTCTGCCTGCAGGCCCTCCGGCATGCCGAGCTGCACCGGCGGCAGGAGCGCGCGATCGAGGGCGTCCGAGCGCGCCGGGGGCTTGCGCTGCTCGCCGCGCGCCAGCTCTCCGCTGATCTCCGAAACGAGGCCTGCCGGCGGCGGCGGCGCGGCGCAGGCGCCCGCCAGCAGCAGGACAAGGGCGGCCGCGCGCCTCACTGTCCCTCGCGCCGCGAGGCGGGTTTTTTCTCGATATTGGGATGCATCAGCAGCACGTCGCGCTCGCCGTTCTTGCGCAGCACCGCGATCGAATCGGAAACCCCGGCGAGCGTCGCTTCGCCCACCGCGGCGCCGAGCGGCACCACGCTGCCGTCAATGAGCGCGAGCTTGCGATGCGTCGAGGTGATCACGGCCTGAAGCCGGCTCTGCGGGGCCGCCCCACCCGCGATGCCGGCCGCCGTGAGTGCCGGCGGCCGCATCGGGTCGTCCATCGGTTGCGCGCAGACCCCCGTCTGCACCAGGACGCATGCGGCAGCTAGGCAAGACGAAAAGATAAATCGATGCACGGCCTCGTTCTTCCTTCTATGAGGCAAGCAATCACTTGAAGTTATAGCAATAACCGATTGTCGTCAATCGGCTTTTTGTGCAATGCGGCTACCGGGAGCTTTCCCGGGAGCTACAGGCCCAGCAAGGAGCGCTGAGTGCCGACGGTATGGACCTGCAATGTGAGCCGCACTTCCGGGTATTGCTCGACCTGCATTTCGGCCGACCCCCAGAGCAGCCGGGTGGGGATCCGCTCCAGCTCGGCGAGGTAGCTCATGAGGTCGAAGTACCCGCCCTTCAGGGTCATCTCCACGCCGTGCCGGTAGAGCTCGGGCAAGGGAGCCGCCTGGCCGGCCGCCGCGGGCGCGGCCGCCGCAGGCGCGCTCGCCGCGGTTCCTGGCACGACGCGCAGCGATTCGAGTTTCACCTGGGGGTTCCTGCCGAGCAGAGTCTTCAGGAGCGCCGGAAGGCGGGTTGGGGCGACTAGGGCATCCCTGCGCGACGCGAGGGTCCGCTCAGCCTCCGCGACGCGCCGCTCGAGATCCAGCAGCACCACCTGGTCGGGATCCTTCGGATCGGCCTGCCCGTCCTTGAGCAGGCCCTGGAGCTGGCCGCGCACCGCGCTGAGCTGGCTCTGGTCGCGGTTGACGCGGTCGATCAGACCCTTCTGCCTGGCCAGCAGCGGCTCGACCAGCGTAGCGTGCACCAGCGCGATCAGCACCAGGCAGACGGCGGCGAACAGCATGCCGCGCTGGCGCAGGCTCATCTCGTCGATGCGCGCTGCCGCCAGCTGCCAGTAGCGCTTCATTTCTTCTCCTCCGCCTCTCCCGAGGAGAGCACGAACTCGACGAAAGGCGCGGCCGGTACGGCGCCGGGCGCCGCCGGCGCGGGGACTGCGCGCTTCACCTCCAGCCGGGAGAACCCCTTTCCGCGCAGCGACTCTTCGGAGCGCAGGCGCTCGAGGTAGGCCGGCACCAGCTCGGCGTTCGCAGCGCGGCCCGAGAGAGACAGCGCGCCATCGCCCTCCGCGAACTGGATGCGCGTCAGCCAGACGCCGTCCATCGACACCCGGGCGAGCGCCCGGAGCAATCCGGAATAGCCTTCGGCGCGCCCGAGCGCGCCCGACTCGAGCGCGGCGAGGGCCTGGGTCTGGCCGGCGAGCTTCGCCTCGAGCGCTTTCCTGCGCTCGGCGAGCGCCTTGGCGCGTTCCGCGGGAGACTCGCGCACGCCGTAGGCCTTGAGGCGTTCGAGCTCGCCCTTGAGCTGCTGCCCCGACTGCGCCGCCCGGATCTCGAGCACCGAGCTCTGCATCGAGATGTAGAAAAAGAACGTCGCCGCCACGACCGCGATCAGGACCAGGCCCTGCAGCATCGCCACGGCGGAGAACACTTTCTCCTGCTTGCGGAACACCGGGTTGTAGAGATTGATCTGCTGGCTCATGGGGCCTTCCGGCTCATAGGGCTTTCTTCTCTATGCGCAACCCGGCACCGATCAGCTTCAGCCACCGGGCCTCCCCGGCGGCGCCCCAGCCCGCGGCCGACGCCGGCAGGCGCACGAGCTGCCCGAGCTCCAGCGCCTCGACCGGCAGGTAGAGGTTGGCCGCCAGGTGCTGGCTCAACGCGGCATCGTCGGCCAGAGGGCCGAGCAGCACGCGGCCGAGGGCGAAGAACGGGTAAGTGCGCTCGCAGTGGTCGAGCGAGCGCTGCGTCTCCACCAGCACGCGGTCGTGCAGCCGCGTGCGCGCCTCGCCCGAAGCCCCGGCGAGCTGGCTGTCGGTGATGTCCAGCCGGCGCGAGAGGTACAGCTCGCCGCCGAAGTTCACCGTGATCAGCCCGCCGTGGCCGTCGAAGGTCAGCGCCACCACGGCGCGCTGGTCGCCTTCGCGGCGGGCGGCGAGGTTGCGCTGCGCGGTGTCCGGGATGTCGATCACGGCGAGCGGCATCCCCGCGGCGGCGAAGCGCTCGATCGTCGAGCGGATCGCGTCGTTGCGCGCCGCCACGGTGTACATGTGATGCGTGCGCTGCGCGGGGCTGGCCGGCACCGGGACGTCGAGCACGTCGATCGTGGCGTCGTCGATGTGGTAGTCGAGCATGTCCTTGATGCGCCAGCGTACTGCGGACTTGAGCTCCTCGCGCTTCACCGCCGGCGCCTCGACCAGCAGGATGTGGTACTGCTGCGGCTTGAGCAGCGTGGTGCACTGGAAGCGCTTCACGCCGAACTCGCGCGCGATGCGCTCGAGCGCCTTCGGGTCGGCGGCGTCCCAGCTGCGCTCCTCGGCGAACTCGACCGCCGGCTGCGCCCCGTCCGGCACGACGTGCGCCAGGCTGACGCTCGTCTCGCCGAGCTCGACCGCCAGCCAGCCGGGCGTCGCCCGGCGCCGCATCAGCCGTTGCAGGAAGGCCGCCATCAGAGGCAGGTTACCGGGTTGGGAGCGCCGGAGCAGTCGCGCCAGCGCTTCACGTGCGCCGCGCCGATGGCGGTGGGATTCGTCGCCTCGATGTGATCGAGAAACATTTCCTTGCGCCCCGCTTGCCGCAGACGAATGGCGATGGCGAAGCTGGTGACGTTACCTCCGCCCATGACGAACGAGAGCTGCTCCTTGATGGGATAAACGAATCCGATCGTCGCCGGAACCTGGTATTGGTTTGTGCAAGGCGCATGAACCGCAGGCGTGCCGGGATCCACTCCAGCGGGGCAAGCCACAGCCGCGCCAGCCGCGGTCGCGTTCTTTTGCAAGAACGTACCGCCGCCAGCACCGATCGGAAGGAATCGAAAACACACTTGGCCATCGCCAGCCGCGGCCGGGCAAGGAGCGCCCGGAAACGCCGGGCCGGTATTGGCGCCAGCATTGCATCCGACGGCCGGGGTGCGGGGCCCCAGGCGCCAGTGGAACGTAATCGTCGTAGTGCTGCCCGCGGTGGTGCTGAAAACGACCGGCACGGTCGTCGTCGAGGTGCTGGTAAAGGCGCCCTGCGCAGTTTTGACGAGCCAGGCGCTGCGCGTGCAGTCCGGGCCGCCAGTGTTTGCGAAACCCGCGGGGTAGCCGACGGGCGGGGTAGTGGTAATCGTCCAGCCCGATGGCGCACCCGCCGTGGTCGGGTTGTTGAAAGTCGGGTTGTCCGGGCCTTCCAGAAGATTGCGGTCGACGATGGCGTGCAGGGTGCGCGAGACGCCGGAGGCGTCGACCGTACCGGTCGCGCGCACGCGGCACTGCGATAGCGGCAGCGTGGCGCCGGAAAAGTCGGTCGTATCCCCGGCGAGGATGGCGATCGTGTGGCCGCTCGCCCCCAGGCCGATGGTGGTCAGGTTGGTGATCGTCTCCGCGGTCAGGGATGCGCACGGCGTGGCGCTGGCGCTGGTGGCGAAGCGCTTGAGCGCGCGCTCGATGCCGGTTTCCGCCAGGTACATAGCCTGGACGCTCTCGGCGCCGCTGTCGGTATCCTTGATGTCGCCGCCCGACTGGGTCGCCGCGATGACCACGGCGAAGGAGGCCGCGGTGACCAGGAGCAGCGCCACGATCAGCAGGCCGCCGCCGCGCTCGCGCGCCCTCATTGCGGGTCCCTCAGGTCGATGCGCTGGCGCGCGGCAAAGGTGCCGCCAACGCTGTCGACCAGCGACACGCTCACCTGGATGAAGGCGAGCGAAGAGGTGCTCGCCGCGACGGCGGTCGCGTTCGGCTGGAAATAGGCGAGCGAGAAGCCGTTCACCTGGTCGAGCAGCAGCCCGGTCAGGGTCGAGCCGCCTGGCGGCACGTAGCTCATGTTCACGAAGCTGCTGGTGCGGCTGATCAGCACCTGGGTGCCGTCGTTCCTGAAGAACCCCAGGGTCGACTGGGTCATCGGCGCGACGTCGAGCAGGATCGCGTTGGTGCTGTTGCGGCGGATCTCGCGGATCTCGCGCGACATACGCTCCATGGCGTAGCGCAGCTCGCCGTGGGTGGCGCTGCTCACTTGCGCCCGGTCGTAGGCGCGCATGGCGTTGTACAGCACCGGCCCGACGAAGGCCGCCAGGATCCCCAGGATCACGATGACCAGGATCAGCTCGGTGAGCGTTACGCCTTCGACGCGCCGCATGGCTAGTAGTTGATCAGCATGGAGTTCACCGTCACCGTGGCGACTCCGCGCGTCGCCGTGACTACCACCGACTTGCAGGCCCAACCGGCGCCGGTGCAGATCGTACCGCTCGCGCCGGCGATATCGGTGACGAGGACCACGCGCCCATACCCGGCCGGTATGACGATGGCGTCGCAGGCTGTGCCGCCAGCGACCACCAGGGCGAAGTTGTTCGGCTTGCGCGCCCGGCCGAGGATGTGCTCGGCGCATTCCTGGGCGACTTGCGTGGCGCCCAGCAGGTCGGTGCCCCGGCCCTGCGCGCGCGCGATGTACGAAAACGCCGAGCCGATCGAGACCGCGGCGATCGACACCACTACGATGACCATGATCAGCTCGATCAGCGAGAAGCCGGCGCGGCGCGGGCTCATGGCTTGCTGGCGAAGCCCGTGACCGGGTCGACCGTCAGGCTGCGGTCGGGACTGCCGCCGGTCACCGTCAGGGTGGCGGCGGCGGGAATCAGCGCGCCCGCGTTCTTCGGTCGGCCGAGGGGATCGAAGTACAAGTTGGTCGTGGACAGCGTCAGGCCCAGTCCCGATTCCATCGTCACGCAGAAGTTCTTGCCGGTAGCCGGATCGGCAATCGGCGTGTTGGGCGCGGTGGCGCAGGGGTCGGGGGCGAACGCCGTGCAATCGATCACCCAGTAGGTGGCCGTGGCGCAGGCGCCCGGCGCGGCGCCGAGCTTGAGCTCGAGGGTCTTATTGAGCGTCAGCGCGAGCATCTGCACGTGGCGCACGTCGCTGCGCAGGCGCTCGGCCTGCTGCAGCGCCTGCGCCTGCTTCGGCGCGTATGTGCGGACGACGAAATACATGAGCACTACCCCGATGACCAGCGTAATCACCAGCTCGACCAGCGTCCAGCCCCCGGATCCGCGCCGCCCAAAAAAAAGGGGCGCAGCCACAGGCCGCGCCCCATCTCGCTTCACGTGCTTGCCGCTCAGGCGGACGAATAGGCTCCCGTGCCGGCCGCTCCCACGGTCGTGGTGGTGCAGAGAGTGAGAGCGGTGCCGGCCGTGTCGACCAGCGTCACATTCACCTTGCCCATCGAGATGATGCCGGTGGCGCAGGTCGCGCCGCCCGGCGAGAGCTCGGCCAGCACCTGCGCTCCCGTCGGGGAAATGGTGGTCGAGCGGTGGCGCGCTGCCGCGATGGCGACCGCGCTGCCGACCGACGATACGCCGGCGTTCAGCGTGGCGGTCTGCGACTCCTGGGTGAGGTTGAGATAACGCGGCACCGCGACTGCCGCGAGGATCCCGAGGATTACGATCACCATCACCAGCTCGATCAGCGTGAAGCCTTCTTCCTGTCTTCGCATCAGAAACCTCCCGTCTACTTCCTAAACAAGGATGGGTCTGGACCCATCTGAACCCTCGAGCCGCAGCCCAAGGGGCTTACGCGTACGCAACGCGGCCGCAGCACGCGCGCGCTCGGCGTGCGCGGCAGTCTGGGCCGCGAACACCTATCTGTCAAGCACTTAGGCCGTAGTCTGCGAGTCCTTTGCAAGGTCTTGTCATCGGAGAAGCAGACCGAGGGCCACGAGTACATAGAGGCTGCCGATGGCGACCAGCGCGCCGACCAGCCTCGGCCGGGCCTTCACGAAGTCGTCGGCCTGATAGCGCATGACGTCGAGCGGCTTGGTCGGCCCGCGGTCGCTGAACTGGCGGTCGCCCACGGCCTCCAGGCCCTTGAGCAGGCTCGGCCGGAACACGAGGACCGCGGCGGCCACCGCCGCCGCCAGGTTGCCGACGATCAGGGAAATCCGCAGGGTCTCGAACACCAGCCCGAGGATCGCGGGGTTGCCCAGGTCGCGGAACGCTCGCACCAGGCCGCCGGTTTTGTAAGCGAACACCAGCACGTCGAGCGTGAACAGCGCTCCCGCAAACAGCACGACGCCGAGCACGCGGTGCCAGCGGTAGACGATGCGCTTGACGTCCACCGGCTGCTCCAGCTTGCGCATCGCCCGGCGGCTCGAGTACCAGGTGTTCAACGTATAGTTCCAGCGGATGACGCGCGCGCTGTCGATCAGCAGCATGACGCCGACGACCAGGCCGAGCGCCGCGCCCGCGAGCAGCAGGATGTAGAGGACCGGACCGAGGGTCTGGACGGCGAGCTCGATGATCGGTTTCATTTTTTGTTTTCCCCCTGGATTGTCCACCGAAAAGGCTCGACCGGCTCGAGCCTGAGGCCGCGCACCGGATCGCGCCCGGGATCGAAGCGGCCGTTGCGGTCGAGGTCGTCGTAGTCGGGCTCCACGCGCAGGCGCGCGCGCGGCGGGCCGGTGAGCGGCGTCACGAACTGCTGCGGAAAGCGCAGCACGTAGACCAGCGCCCGGTCGCGCGTGTCGAAGTACCAGGTCCCCGGCTCGAACAGCGCCGGATCGGCGCCGAAGAACTCGCCGGCGTAGTTGTCGGGCTTCTCCGCCAGCCGCAGCATCGGGTTGCTGCCGCGCGCGGTGTCCATGCGGGCGAGTTGCCCGCGCGCCGCTGCGGCGGCGAACTCGATGACCAGGGCGCTGCGCAGCGCCCCGGTCACGCTCTGCACCGTGGCGCGCTCGGCCTCGTAGCGCAGCGCGAGCAGCCGCTCGATCGCCACGACCAGCAGCACGCTGATGACCACGATGACGATGAGCAACTCGAGCAGCGAGAAGCCGCGCTCACTTCGCACCGCTTCCTCCGCGCGCGGCGCTGGCCAGGTCCCACATCGGCAGAAACACGCCGAGCGCCAGGATCAGCACCAGCACCCCCATGAACACCAGCAGAATCGGCTCAAGCTTGGCGGTGAGACCCTCGACTTCGATCGTCACCTCGCGCTCGTACATGTCGGCGACCTCGGTCATGAGGGAATCGATCTCGCCGGTTTCCTCGCCGACCGCGACCATCTGCAGCACCACCGGATCAAACACGGCGGCGGCTACCGCGGTGCGCAGGACGCTCTCGCCGCGCTCGATGCCGTCGCGCATCTGCAGGATGCGCGATTCCAGGAAGGCATTGTCGACCACGTTGGCGACCACCGCCAGCGCCTGCACGATCGGCACGCCGCTCTTGCCGGACAGCGCGAAGCTGCGCGAGAAGCGCGCCAGGGTCGCCTTGTGGACCAGGCCGCCCACCACCGGCAGCCTGAGCTTGAGGCGATCCCAGACGTAGCGCCCGTTCGGGGTGCCGAGGTACAGGCGCCACCCGATCACCGCCCCCACCGCGGAGGCGAGCATCAGCGGCCAGTAGGCGACGAAGAAATCCGAGGTGCCGATCAGGATGCGGGTCATCAGCGGCAGCTCGGCCCTGAAGCTGGCGAAGATCTTGGCGAAGGCCGGGATCACGAAGATGTTGACGATGACCATCGCCGCTCCCAGGGCGGCGAGCACGATCACCGGGTAGCGCAGCGCCGCCTTGATGTCCTCGCGCATCTTTTTCTCGAAGGCGAAGAACTCGTACAGGCGCAGGAACACCTCGTCCAGGCGCCCGGTCAGCTCGCCGACGCGCACCAGGCTCACCATGAAGTGGGTGAACACCTTTGGATGGCGCGCGAGGCCCACCGAGAGCTCGCGGCCGGACTCCAGGCTCTCGCGCACGTCCCCCAGCACCGTGCGCAGCGTCGGGTTCTGCGCCGACTCCTGCAGTCCGGCGAGCGCGCGCACGATCGGCACGCCCGCCTTGAGCAGGGTGTACATCTGCCGCGACAGCAGCATCAGGTCGGTGAGCTCGACCTGCGGGGTGCCCAGGCGCATCTGCAGCAGGCCGCCGCCCGCCGCCGCGGCCGAGGCCGCCGCGACTTCCTTGATGTCCACCGGGGTGATGCCGGTGTTGAACAGCTGGTCGGCGACTGCGCCGCTGCTCGCGCCTTCGATAACGCCTTTTACGAGTTCGCCGCGGGCGTTGCGCCCCTGATAGGCGAATTGCGGCACCCTACTCCTCGGACTGGCTGATGCGCATGACCTCGTTCAGGGTCGTGCGGCCGCCCGCGGCGAGCGCCGCGGCATGCTGCACGAAGCTGTGGCCGGCGATTTCCTCGTGCGCGACGCGGATGAAGCCCGGCACGTCGTCCTTGGCGATCGCCTCCACCAGCCGCGGGGTCATCTCCAGCATCTCGTAGACCCCGGCGCGCCCGCGGAAGCCGGTGCCGTTGCAGTGCGCGCAGCCGCGGCCGCGCTTGAAGCTCTGCGCCGCGCCGCGCCACTCCAGCTCGATGAACTTCAGCTCCTGCGGCGTCGGCGCATGGTCCTGGATGCAGCTCTCGCAGACCAGCCGCACCAGGCGCTGCGCGATGACCGCCTGCAGCGAGGTCGCGACCATGTAGCGCGGCACCTGCATGTCGAGCAGTCGAACCGGCGCGCTCGCCGAGTCGCGCACGTGCAGCGTGGAAAACACCATGTGGCCGGTGATCGCCGCGCGCAGCCCGATCTGGGCGGTCTCGGCATCGCGCATCTCGCCGATCAGGATCACGTCCGGGTCCTGGCGCAGCGCCGAGCGCAGCACGCTGGCGAAGCTCAGGCCGATCTTCTCGTTCACCTGCACCTGGTTCAACCCGCGCACCCGGTACTCGACCGGATCCTCGACGGTGATGATCTTGCGCGTGGGCGTGTTGAGCGCGCTGAGCGCGGCGTACAGCGTGGTCGTCTTGCCGCTGCCGGTCGGGCCGGTCACCAGCACCATGCCGCTGACGCGGTTGAAAATGGTGTTGAAGCGCTCGAACATCGCGGCCGGCATGCCGAGGAGCTCCAGACCGAGCAGGCCGCTCTGCCGGTTGAGCAGGCGCATTACCACCGATTCGCCGTGCTGCGTCGGCATGGTCGAGATGCGCACATCCACGGGCTGGCCGCGCACCAGCACGTTGAAGCGGCCGTCCTGCGGATGGCGCTTCTCGGAGATGTCGAGCCCCGACATCAGCTTCAGGCGCAGCGCCATGGCCGAGGCGATGCGCAGGTCGGCTTCGCCCTGCGCGTGCAGCTGGCCGTCGATGCGAAAGCGCATCTGCAGGCGGTTCTCCTGCGGCTCGATGTGGATGTCGGAGGCGCCGACCTGCGTCGCGTCCTCGAACAGCGACTGCAGCAGCTTGACGACCGGCGCGTCCTCGGCGCCCAGGCCGGCGCCGAGCGCGCCGAAGTCGATCAGGCTGTCGCCCATGTCCTGCTCGAGATCCTTGGCGTGCCCGCTGATCTCCTCGGTGCGCCGGTAGACCTGGTCGAGCGCCTGCAGCACCTCGCCCTCCGACACCACCGCGGCCTCGACGTCCTTCTTCAGGAGGCGCGTCAGCTCGTCGTAGGCGAACAGATCGGCCGGGTCGGCCATGCCCACCAGCATGCCGGTGCCGCGCTCCTCGAGCGCGATGGCGCGGAAGCGGCGCGCCGCAGCTTCGGGCAGCTTGAGCACGATGCCGCGGTTGAAGTTGAAGAACTTGAGGTTGACGAAGGCGAGGTTGAGCTGCTGCGCCAGCGCCTGCGCGACGCTGTCCTCGGTGACGAAGCCCAGGTCGACCAGCACCCGGCCGAGCTTGCGCCCGGTGCGCTTCTGCTCCTCCAGCGCGAGCTGCAGCTGCTCCTGCGAGATTGCCTTCTGCGCGACCAGCACGTCGCCCAACCGCACCCGCTCGGGCCGGCCCGCGGCCCGCACACCCGTGGAGGTTGCCATCTTAGCCGGGCAAGTTAGCCTGTTTCCGAGCGCGTTACAAGCGCGCAGGCGCGCGCCAGCCGTCCGATAAAATCGCCCGCTTGTCTCTCGAACTGGTTCTGCGCGCGCGGCACAGTCTCTCGCTCGAGCGCCTCGACGAAGCCGAAGCGCTCGCCCGGCAAGCGGCCGCCGACCCGGCGAGCGCGGCCGATGCGCTGCACATCGCCGGCGCGGCCCTGCGCCGCCGCGGCCAGCTCGAGGCCGCGGAGGCGTCGCTGCGCCAGGCGATCGCGCGCGACGGCCGGGTCGCCGCGTACCACGGCGAGCTCGGCAACGTCCTGCAGGACCGCGGCAAGCTGAAGGAAGCGATCGCCGCCTACCGCCGCGCGCTGCGCCTGCACCCGGGCTTCGCCGAAGCCTGGAACGACCTGGGCACCGCGCGCCACGCCAAGGGCGAGCTCGAGGGCGCGATCGCCTGCTACCGGCAGGCGCTGCGGCTGCGCCCCGGGCATGCGATCGCGCACGCCAACCTGGGCGCGGTCTACCGCAAGCTCGGCCTGCTCGGCGACGCCCGGCGCGCGCTGCAGTCCGAGCTGTGGCTGCGCCTGGCGCAGAGCGCCCGCTCGCTGTGGCGCCGGCTGCGCGGCGCGACCGCGCTCGATGCGGGTAGCGCTTCGCAGCTCGCGGCGCTCGCGCGCGAGCAGCTCGACTCGGGCAATCCCCGCCACGCCGCCGAGATCGCCGCGCGCGCGGCCGGGATCGACGCGCGCCACGTCGCGGCGCTGCGGGTCCTCGCCGCCGCCGAGCTGCGCCTTGGGCACGCTCCGCAGGCGCTCGCCGCGGCACGCGCCGCGCAGGCGGCGCGGCCTGGCGATGCCGCGCTCCACCATGAGCTGGCGCGCGCGCTCGTGGCGGCGGGCGAGCGCGACGCCGCGGCTGCCGCCTACCGCCAGGCGCTCGAGCGCAAGCCGGACGCGGTCGACGCGCTCGCCGAGCTGGCGGAGCTCGAGGTGGCCCGCGGCGCGCTGGCCGCTGCCGGGCCGCTGCTGCGCAGCGCGCTCGCGCTACGGCCGCAGGAGGCGCGGCTGCACGCAGCCCTCGGCGACGTGCGCCACCGGAGCCGCGAATACGGGGAAGCCGAAGCCGCATATCGGCGGGCGATCGAGCTGGAACCCGAGCTGCTCGCGGCGCACGTGCGCCTGAGCGACCTGCTGCGCGACAGCGGCCGCCGCGACGAAGCCCTCGCCGTGGCGCGCGCGGCGCTCGCCCTGGACGAGGAGTCGCCCCTGCCGCATTTCGCGCTCGGCATGGCGCTCAAGGCGCAGGGCCGCACGCCGGCGGCGATCGAGAGCTTCGAGCGCGCCTTGCAGCTCGACCCGGGCCGCGCGCAGACCCTGCAGCAGCTCGCCCTCGCGCTGCGCGAGGAGGACCGGCTGGAGGACGCCGAGAAGCAGATGCGCGCCGCGCTGCGCCTGCGGCCCGACGACCCGGGGCTCATCTCCGACCTCGGCGTGATCCTCGCCGACCAGACGCGCACCGCGGAGGCCGCCGAGTGCTTCGAGCGCGCGCTGGCCCTCGCACCCGATTCGGTGAGCGCCCTCAACCGCAGGGGGCTGCTCGCCGACCACCTCGGCGAGCGCGCCAGGGCGCGCGAGCTCCTGCAGCGGGCGATCGCGCTCGACCCGCAGGACCAGCACTCGCGCTACAACCTCGGCCTGCATCACCTGAAGTACGGCGCATACGCGCCGGGCTGGGACGGCTACGACGTGCGGCGCAATTTCGCGGACTTCATCGGCAAGCATCGCAGCGTGCCGCTGCCCGAGTGGGACGGCGCGCCGCTCGACGGCCGCAGCGTGGTGGTGATGCCCGAGCAGGGCCTGGGCGACGAGATCATGTTCGGCTCCTGCATTCCCGAGCTCGCGGCGCGCGCGCGCCACGTGGTGGTCGAGTGCGACCCCAAGCTGGAGGCGATCTTCCGGCGCTCGTTCCGCGGCTGCACGGTGGTGTCGCGCCAGCGCACGCTCGCCAACGACTGGGTGCGCCGCCTCGATCCCGCGCCCGAGCTGCAGCTCGCCGCCGGCTCGCTCGCCTGCCGCTACCGGCGCAGCCTGGCCGATTTCCCGCAGCGCAACTTCCTCGAGGCGGACCCCGGCGCCGTCGCGCGCTGGCGCGAGCGGCTGGAGGCGCTCGGCCCGGGCCGCAACATCGGGCTGTCGTGGCGCGGCGGCGTCGCCTACACCGGCAAGAAGCGCCGCTCGCTGTCGCTCGAGCAGCTCCTGCCGCTGCTGCGCCTTCCCGGCCTGCGCTTCGTCAACCTGCAGTACACCGACGCGCGCGAGGAGATGCGCGCGCTGGAGGAGCGCCACGGGGTCAGGATCCATCACTGGCAGGAGGCGATCGACGACTACGACCAGACCGCGGCGCTCGCCTGCGCCCTGGACGGCGTGCTCACGGTGTGCACCGCCATCGTCCATCTGAGCGGCGCGCTCGGCCGCCCGGCGCTGGTGATGGTGCCGTTCGGCGCCGACTGGCGCTACGGCGGCGTGGGCGAGCGCATGGCCTGGTACCCGTCGGTGCGGCTGGTGCGGCAGGCGCGGCTGAACGAATGGAGCGACGTGCTGGAGGAGGTCTCGCGCCGGCTGAGCGCCGGCTTCCCGTCATGACCGCGGCGAGCACCGAGTATTGCTTCCTCACCCCGGCGAACCTGGTCAACCTCGAGGGTCGCGTGACCTCCCTCGGCGCCTCGACGCGCCTCGGCAGCCTGGGGCCGACGCGCGCCCTGGTGCGCCTCGGCTACGACGCCCGCACCTTCAGCGTCGTCGGCGATACCGTGCTCGCCGAGGCCGCGGTGCGCTCGGCGAAACGCGTGGTATTCGGCGAGATGGTCCCGACCCGCGAGGGCTGGTCGACGGCGATCGCGGCCTACCGCCGGCTGCTGCCCCTGGTCGGCGAGCCGCGCAGCCGCGTGGTCTTCAGCATCGCCGACGATCACTTCGACGAGCAGGATTTCCTCGCCTTCTACCGCGAAGTCCTGCCCGAGTGCCTCGCGGTGACCGCGATCTCCGAGCCGCTGGCGCAGAGGCTTCGCGGCCTGACCTCTCGCCCCGTGCTCGTCGCGCCCGAGCCCTTGGAGGGAAGCCGCGGCACGCCCCAGGCATTCGTCACGCGCAGGCCCCCGGCCCCGCTCGCCTGGCTCGCGCGCCGCATCGGCCTGTCGGAGGACCACTGGCGGCTGCGGCTGCTGTGGTTCGGCTATCCGCAGAACCTGCCGCCGCTGATCGAGCTCCTTCCCGCGCTCGAGGCGTTCGCGCGCCGCCACCCGCTCCTGCTGACGCTGGTCACGCGGCCCTTCCCGGAGATGTCGGAGCTGCTCACGGCGGTGCGCGCGCACCCGGACGCGCGCCTGCGCCTGCATTTCGTCCCCTGGTCTCCGCTGGCGATGGACGCGCTGATCGCCGGCAGCGACGTGGTCTTCATCCCAAGCGCCTGGCGCGATCCGAAGCGCCAGGCGAAGAGCCCGAACCGCCTGGTCGCCGGCCTGCACGGCGGCCGCATCGTGGTCGCGCATCCCCTGCCGGCCTACGCGCCGTACGCGGACTGCGCCTGGGTCGGCGAGGATCTGTGCGCCGGCCTCGACTGGACGATCGGGCATCCGCGCGAGGTGCTCGAGCGCATCGCGCGCGGCCAGAAGCTCATCGACCAGGTCCATTCGCCCGACGCCGTGGCGCGTTTCTGGCTCGACGTGTTCCACCCCAAGGAACTAACCTGACCGCCGTGAAGCTCAACCTCGGCTGCGGCGACAAGATCCTGCCGGGCTACGTCAACGTCGACGTCGCGCCCTCCCGGGCCGGGCAGCAGCCCGACACGATCTGCGACCTGCGCAGCCTCAAGCCGTTCGAGGACGCGAGCGCCGACGAAGTTCTCGCGGTGCACGTGGTCGAGCACTTCTGGCGCTGGGAAGTCGTGGAGGTCCTGCGCGAGTGGGCGCGCGTGTTGAAGCCCGGCGCGCCGATGATCCTGGAGTGTCCCAACCTGCAAAGCGCCTGCGAGCATTTCCTCCGCGACCCGGACGACCTGAAGCGCACGATGTGGGTGTTCTACGGCGACCCGAACTGGCGCGACCCGCTGATGGTGCACCGCTGGGGCTACACGCCGCGCAGCCTGGCGAAAATCATGGGGCAGGCCGGGCTCGTCGAGATCCGCCAGGAGCCGGCGCAGTTCAAGCTGCGCGAACCCCGCGATATGCGGCTGGTGGGCCGCAAGCCGGGCTCGCCATGAACGCGCAAGGGGAAGCCTATCTGCGCTGGTACTACGACAGTGCGGTGTGGAAGCGCCTTAGCTACCGCGGCGTAAGAACGCTGAAAAGCCCCGTCGACCTCTGGAACTACCAGGAGATCATCCAGGAACGCGCCGTCGAGTGGGTGGTGGAAACCGGAACGCGCCACGGCGGCGCGGCATTATTTTTCGCTGATCTGCTCGCGGCGCGTACGGCTTGCGGGCTGGTGATCTCGGTGGATCTGAAGCACGACTTGCTGCAGATTCCCGGCGCGGGACACGAGCGCCTGCGCTTGCTGAAGGGCGACAGCGCGTCGCCTGCCATTCTTGCCGCGATCCGCGGGCTGCTGCCGGCGCAGCGCGCGCCGATGTTCGTGATCCTCGACTCGGACCATCGCAAAGCGCACGTCCTGCGGGAGCTCGAGGCGTACGTGCCGCTGATGCAGTCGGGCGATTACCTTGTGGTGGAAGACAGCTGCGTAAATGGCCACCCCGTGCGCCCGGACTTTGGCCCCGGCCCCATGGAAGCCATCGAGGAGTTCCTGCAGTTGAATCCCGAGGTGCTGGTCGCCGATGGCGCCCGGGAGGAGAAATTCGGCTGGACCTTCGCGCCCCGCGGATACTTCTTCAAGGCCTAAAAAAATAAGGGGCAGGCCTTAGGGGCCTGCCCCCGAGTCAGCCCGACTGTAATGGAGGAGGAGGAGGAACCAACCGGGCTGCTGCAACGCAACAATCTTAGGGCTTTGCTCCTGGGTTTAGAATAGGACATATTTGTAAAACACTTGTGCATAATCTGCAAAGATGGCCGACACCCTCCAGGAAATCACCGCCTTCACCCGGATCGTAGGCACCGGGAGCCTTTCGGCCGCCGCCCGGGAAATGGGCCTCTCCCCGGCGCTGATCAGCCGGCGCCTGGCGTCGCTCGAAGCCCGCCTGGGGGTGCGCCTGATCAACCGCACCACCCGCAGCCTGCACCTGACCGACGAGGGCGCGGGGTACTACGAGACCTGCCAGCGCGTGCTCGCCGAAATGGAGCAGGCCGATGCCGCGGTCTCGGCCGGCCGCCTCGAGCCGCGCGGCATCCTCAAGGTGGCGCTGCCCGCCTCGTTCGGCCACCAGCACGTGGCGCCGCTGATACCGCGGTTTGCCGAGCTCTATCCCGACGTGCAGCTCGCGCTCAGCCTGTCCGACCGCACCGTCAACGTGATCGAGGAGGGTTTCGACCTCGCGATCCGCATCGCCGATCTCGCCGACTCCTCGCTCGCGGCGCGCAAGCTCGCGCCCAACCGGCGCGTGGTGTGCGCGAGCCCGGCCTACCTGCGGCAGCACGGCGCGCCGCTCGCCCCGGCGGACCTGGCGAAGCACAACTGCCTGACGACCACCGACTTCGTCATGAACTGGGACTACCGCGGCCCCGACGGCGCTCCCGGCTCGGTGCGCGTAACGGGGCGTTACGCCTGCGACAACTGGGAAGTGCTGCGCGAGTGGGCGCTCGCGGGCCTGGGCATTGCGCTGAAGTCCACCTGGGACGTGCGCAAGCACCTCGAGGACGGCTCGCTCGTTCCGCTGCTGGCGGGCCATACCTTCGCGAGCGACGTGGCGATCTACGCGGTCTATCCTCACCGGCGCCACCTGCCCGCCAAGACGCGCGCCTTCATCGAGTTCCTCGCCGAGTCCTTCGGCCCCGAGCCCTATTGGGACAAACCCGGGGATCGATCCGGGGACAAACCGAAGTCGCTGAAGTCGCCGAAGCCGAGAATCAAGGCGCGTTCGGCGGCATGAGGTTGTGCTAAAAACAGGATCGATGAACCTCGCCACCGCATCCCTCGAGGACAAGTACACGGCTGAAACCGGCCGGGTCTTTCTGACGGGCACGCAGGCGCTGATCCGCCTGATGATGCTGCAGCGCGAGCGCGACCTGCGCGCCGGGCTGAACACCGCCGGCTACGTCTCCGGCTACCGCGGCTCGCCGCTCGGCGGCCTCGACCAGTCGCTGTGGCGGGCGCAGAAGCACCTCGAGAGCCACCACATCAAGTTCCAGCCCGGGGTCAACGAGGACCTCGCCGCCACCGCGATCTGGGGCACGCAGCAGGTCGGGATGTTCCCGGGCGCGAACTACGACGGCGTGTTCTCCATGTGGTACGGCAAGGGCCCGGGCGTGGACCGCTGCGGCGACGTGTTCAAGCACGCCAACTCCGCCGGCACCTCGAAGAACGGCGGCGTGCTGGTGCTCGCCGGCGACGACCACGCCGCCAAGTCCTCGACCCTCGCGCACCAGAGCGAGCACATCCTGAAGGCCTGCTGCATCCCGGTCCTGAATCCCTCCAACGTCCAGGACTACCTCGACTTCGGCCTGCACGGCTTCGCCATGAGCCGCTACTCCGGCTGCTGGATCGGCTTCAAGTGCGTGACCGACATCGTCGAATCGGGTTCTTCCGTCGTCATCGATGAAAAAAGAGTCCAGACGAAGATTCCGGACGACTTCGCGCTTCCCGAGGGCGGGCTGAACATCCGCTGGCCCGACGGCTTCCTCGAGCAGGAAGCGCGGCTGCTCGACTGGAAGGTCTACGCCGCGCTCGCTTATGTGCGCGCCAACGGCCTGGACCGCATCGTCTGGGACTCGCCGCGCGCGCGCCTGGGCATCGTCACCACCGGCAAGTCCTTCGGCGACGTGATGGAAGCGCTTTCGTCCCTGGGAATCACCGAAGCGGTTGCACGGGACATCGGCCTGCGCGTCTACAAGGTGGCGATGTCCTGGCCGCTCGAGCCGCAGGGCGCGCGCCGCTTCGCCGACGGCCTGGAAGAGATCCTGGTGGTCGAGGAGAAGCGCCAGTTGATCGAGTACGAGATCAAGGAGGAGCTCTACAACTGGAAGGAAGGCGTGCGCGCGCCGCGCGTGGTCGGCAAGTTCGACGACAGCGGCGAATGGAGCCGCAGCGGCGGCCAGCCGGCCGGCACCTGGCTGCTGCCGGCGCACTACGAGCATTCGCCCGCGATGGTGGCCAAGGCGATCGCTCAGCGGCTTACCAAGCTGGGTCTAACCGAAAAGCTGGGCTCTCAATTCCGAGAACGACTGGCTTACCTCGAGTTCAAGGAAAAAGCGCTGGCGAAACCCCGCGTCACCGCGATCCGCCAGCCCTACTTCTGCTCGGGCTGCCCGCACAACACCTCGACCCGCGTCCCCGAGGGCAGCCGCGCCACCGCCGGCATCGGCTGCCACTTCATGGCGGTGTGGATGGACCGCAAGACCTCCACGTTCACCCACATGGGCGCCGAGGGCGCGCCCTGGATCGGCCAGGCGCCGTTCACGAAGGAGAAGCACATCTTCGCCAACCTCGGCGACGGCACCTACTTCCACTCGGGCCTGCTCGCGATCCGCGCCGCGGTCGCGGCGAAGGTCCGCATGACCTACAAGATCCTCTACAACGATGCGGTGGCGATGACCGGCGGCCAGCGCCACGACGGGCCGCTCGACCCGGCGATGATCTCGCGCCAGATCGCCGCCGAGGGCGTGACCCCGATCGTGGTGGTCACCGACGAGCCGGAAAAGTACCCGCACAGCGTCAACTGGGCGCCGGGCGTGACCGTCCGCCACCGCGACGAGCTCGACACGGTGCAGCGCGAGCTGCGCGAGACGCCCGGGGTCTCGGCGCTGATCTACGACCAGACCTGCGCCTCGGAGAAGCGCCGGCGCCGCAAGCGCAATGAGTTCCCCGATCCGGCGATCCGCGCGGTGATCAACGAGCGGGTGTGCGAGGGCTGCGGCGACTGCAGCGCCAAGTCGAACTGCCTGTCGGTCGAGCCGCTCGAGACCGAGCTCGGCCGCAAGCGCACCATCAACCAGTCCTCGTGCAACAAGGACTATTCCTGCGTCAAAGGCTTCTGCCCGAGCTTCGTCACGGTGGAAGGCGGCCGCTTGAAGAAGGGCAAGGCGAGCGTGGCTTCGACGGAAGAGGTTTTCTCCCTCGAAGAACCCAAGGCAGCCCCGCTCGACGCGCCCTACGGCATCCTCGTCACCGGAATCGGCGGCACCGGGGTCATCACCATCGGCCAGATCGTCGGCATGGCGGCGCACCTCGAAGGCAAGGGCGTCACGGTCCTCGACATGTCGGGGCTGGCGCAGAAATACGGCGCGGTCATGTCGCACGTCCAGCTCGCCGCGCAGCCGGGCCAGATGCACGCCACCCGCCTCGATACCGGGAGCGCGTCGCTGGTGCTCGGCTGCGACCTGGTGGTCACGGCGAGCACCGAGGCGATCTCCAAGATGGCTGCCGGACGCACGCGCGCCGTGGTGAACGCCACGGTCACGCCGACCGCCGAGTTCGTCAAGAACCCGGACTGGCAGCTTCCCGGCAGCGACCTGCAGCGCGACATCACCGAAACCGTGCAGGCCGCGGCCTTCGTTCCGGCCACCGAGCTCGCCACCGGCCTCATGGGCGACGCGATCGCCACCAACATGTTCATGCTGGGCTACGCCTACCAGAAAGGCTGGCTGCCGCTCGCCGGCGCCTCGCTCGAGCGCGCCATCGAGCTGAACGGCGTCGCGGTCGAGTTCAACCGCACGAGCTTCGTCTGGGGGCGGCGCGCCGCCGCCGACCTGGAGCGCGTGCGGCGCATCGCCTTCCCCGCCGAGGTGATTCCGATCGGGCAGCACTTCTCGCGCAACCTCGACGAGCTACTCGAGCGGCGGATGAAGCTCCTCGCCGCGTACCAGGACGAGGGTCTTTCACAAAAGTACTTCTCTCTCGTGGACCGCGTGAGGAAGGCGGAGCAGGAAAAAGCCAATTCTTCGAAAATCGCGGAGGCCGTGGCGCGCGGCTACGCCAAGCTCCTCGCCTACAAGGACGAGTATGAAGTCGCCCGCCTCCACGCCGACGGCGAGTTCCGGCGCAAGATCGAAGGCATGTTCGAAGGCGACTACCGCGTGGTCTACCACCTCGCGCCGCCGCTGCTCGCGCGCACCGATCCCGCTTCCGGCGAGCCGCGCAAGATGCGCTTCGGGCCCTGGGTCATGGGCTTGTTCAAGATCCTCAGCCGCCTGAAGGGGCTGCGGGGAACCCCTTTCGACCTCTTTGGCTACACCGGAGAGCGCCGCACGGAGCGCGCGCTCATCGCCGAGTACGAGGCGTCGGTCGAGCAGCTGCTGGCGCGCCTGACGCCGCAGAACCACGCGCTCGCGCTGCAGATCGCCGCGATCCCGGAGGAGATCCGCGGCTTCGGCCACGTCAAGGCGCGCAGCATCGCGCCGGCCCGCAAGAAGCGCGACGAGCTGCTCGCGCGCTTCGCCGCCGGGCCGGGCGCCGAGCGCGCAGCGGCGTGAGGGTTCTGCTGGCCGCCGCGCTGCTCGCCGCGGCGCCGGCCCTCGCGCAGGAGCGCCTGCTCGATCCCGAAGCGCCGGACAGCGCCCGCGCCACCGCGATCCAGGTGCTGCGCCACCTCGCCGAAGGCGAGATCGGCGAGGCGGCCGCCCTGTCCAACGCGCCGCGGCGCCGTTTCGAGGTGCTGCGCGACTACCGCGACGCCGTCGGCGCCGAAGAGTTCAAGCGCGTGTTCGCGAGCTACCTCGCGGCGGGAGACCGGCCGATCGCGGAAGTGGCGCTCGGGCGCCACCGGTTGCTGGTGTGGAAGCTCGCCGAGCCGGCGAGCCAGGTCGCCGGCCAGTACTACGTCGAGATCGAGGGCAAGTTCCTGCTGGACGACATTCCGAGCGCGGAACGCACGCAGCTACGCCGCGTGCTGCAGAAGATCCGTAATTCGGGGTCAGGGTCGTAATTATGGTTGCGCGTACGCGGCAACATAATTACGACCCTGACCCCGAATTAACAGGCGCGGGCTGGGAGCCCGTAGGCTTCGGCGGCGAGCGCCATGCCGGCCGCGAGCGCGGCGAGCAGCCGGCGCTGGCGCCGGAGGAAGGCTTCGAGGACTTCCTGGGTGATCGCGCCCATCTCGAGCAGCGTGTCGCCGAGCTTGACGCGCGCGCCGCGCTGGCGGCGGATGGCCGCCTCGAGCGTCACCGGGTCGACGATGCCGGCCTCGAGCAGCATGCGCCCGAGGCGCAGGCGCTCGCGGAACGGGCTGCTCAGGGTGCGCTGGAAGCCGAGCGCGCCTTCGCGCACCGCCGGGCTGATCGCGCCCTGGCGCACCAGGATCTCGCCGAGGGGCTCGCCGCCGCGCTCCTGCTGCAGCAGTGCGCGCAGCAACTGGGGCTCGGTGACCGCGGCCGCGCCGAGCAGGATGTCGCCCAAGCGGCCGCGCAGGAACAGGATCACGTCCGCAGCCTCGGCCTGGTGCAGGCCGGACTGCAGCGCAAGTACCGCGTAAAGCTCGGCTTCCTCGATCAGCCCGAGCTCGACCAGCAGCGCGCCGAGCTTGCTGTTGCGCACCGCCTGCCGCTCGAGCGCGTCGCCCAGCTTGGCACGCGCCAGGAGTCCGGCGCGTGCGAGCAGCTCGCCGAGGCGGTAATCGGGGGGTATTTTCGTCTTTTTTGCCAAGATCGCTCCGAAGAAGTCCGGAGGATGGTGCCGGCCGCGGGGGCGGTCGAGGAACTGTGCCGCAGTTGGCCCTAAAAAATCATGTCTTGAGGGTGAACGGGCTGAAGTTGGTGCCGCGGTCGTAATAGTCCTCGTTCTCCGCCCGCTTCAGGAAGGCGACCACGCGGTAGGTGACCGGCGTCATCATGATTTCCCACAAAGTCTTGAGCACGTACTGCGCGATTGCGATCTTGATCAGGTCGGGCGTCGCCCAGATGCCGTAGAAGGCGATAACGTAGAACAGCGACGTGTCCACGGCCTCGCCCACCACGGTCGAGCCGATGGTGCGCGTCCACAGCCAGCGTCCCTGGGTCTTCAGCTTCATCTTCGCCAGCACGTAGGAGTTGGTGAAGCTGCCGCACCAGAACGCGATCATCGAGCCGAGGGCGATGCGCCAGCTGTTGCCGAAGACACCCTCGAGGTTCGCCTGGTAGGCCTTCATGAAGTCGCTGCCGGCGGGGGGCAGGCTGATCACCACCCACGCCATCAGCGAGGCGAACGCCAGCGCGCCGAACCCCGCCCACACCACCCGGCGGTCGCGGCCGTAGCCGTACACCTCGGTGAGGATATCGCCGAAGATGTACGAGATCGGGAAGAACAGGACGCCGGCGCTGAAGGTCACCGCGCCCAGCAGCGGCAGCGTCAGCGTCGCCTGCTTGGCCGCGCCGATGAAGTTCGAGCACAGCAGGACCGTGACGAAGGCCGCCATCACGAAGTCGTAATAGCGGTAGCTCTTCACGGCAGCTTCGGCGCGTAGTTCCGGACTTCGGGCTCCAGCTGCACGCCCATCGCATCAAGCATGCGGCCGACCATGGCGTAGAACGCGGCGACGACGGCGATCTCCACGTAGTCGTGATGATCAAACTGTTTCATGGCAAGCACATAAACGTCATCGCCGACGCTGCCTTGCGTCACCGCCTCGCCGAGCGCCAGCGCCGCCTTCTCGCGCGCGTCGAAGTGCGGCGAGGTTTTCCAGGACGACAGATTCTGGATCTGGGCCTCGGACACCCCCGCCTTGCGCGCCATCGGCAGGTGCTGCGCCCACTCGTACTCCGAGCGCATCAGCTGCGCCCCGCGCAGGATCACCAGCTCGCGCAGCGCGCGCGGCGTGCGCGTGTCGTGGCGCAGCGTCTTCGAAAACTCGGTCCAGGCGGCGACCAGCCCGGGGTGGTTGGCGAGCGCCTTGTACAGGTTGGGCGGCGTGCCCCACAGCTCCTCGAGTCTTTTTTTCAGGGCGGGCTCGAAGTCCGCCAGCGGCACGCGTTGCATGGCGTAAATCATACAGGTCTAGAATTCTCCGATTGAAGACCAAGTCGAACCCCGAGCTGCGCGGCGACTATTCCGGCGCAGGCGCGGATTTCTCCGTCGAGCAGGACTGGGCGCGCTACACCGCCGAGGAGCACGCGCTCTACCGGCGCCTGTTCGAGCGCCAGGCGAAGCTCGTGCCGCGCTACGCCTGCCCGGAGTGGAGCGAGGCGATCGCGAGGCTGGATGCGGCCGCGAAGATCCCCCGCTTCGAGGTCATTTCAAAAACTCTCAGAAAAAAAACGGGCTGGGAAATAGTGGCGGTGCCCGGGCTGATCCCGGACGAGGCGTTCTTCACGCACCTCGCCGGCCGCCGCTTCCCGGTGACGGTCTGGCTGCGCCGGCCCGAGGAGTTCGACTACATCGTCGAGCCCGACGTGTTCCACGATTTCTTCGGTCACGTGCCGCTGCTGTTCGACCGCACCTACGCCGACCACCTCCACGAGTACGGCAAGGGCGGCCTGAAGGCGATGCGCCTGGACGCGGTGAAGATGCTCGCCCGGCTCTACTGGTACACGATCGAATTCGGTCTGATGAACACGCCGGCGGGCGTGCGCGCCTACGGCGCGGGGCTGATCTCCTCCGGCGGCGAGCTCGCCTACTGCGTGGACGATCCGGCGCCGCGGCGCCTGCCGTTCGAGCTGGAGCGGATCATGCGTGCCGAATACCAGATCGACCGCTACCAGGAAACGTACTTCGTGATCGACTCCTTCGACCAGCTGCTGCGCGACACCGCGCCGGACTTCACCCCGATCTACGCCCGCCTGCGTAATTCGGGGAATTCGGGGTCAGGGTCGTAATTATTCGCAGCGCTACGCGCAGACCGAATAATTACGACCCTGACCCCGAATTCCCGACCCTGACCCCGAATTACATGCGCAGCATCGCCGGCAGCCACGCCACCATGCCCGGCAGCGCGATCAGGAGCGCGACCAGCACGAAGTCCGCCAACAGGAACGGCAGCGTGCCGAGGTAGATGCGGGCGACCGGGATGTCCGGGTGCTGCGCCTGGATCACGAACACCGTCATGCCGGTCGGCGGGCTGATGAGCCCGATGGTGCACATCACGGTGACGAAGATGCCGAACCACACGCCGTCGTAACCCAGCCCCAGCACCATCGGCAGCGTGACCGGCACGGTGATCAGGATGGTGCTGATCTCGTCGAGGAAGGTGCCGACGGTCACATAGAGGGCGATGACGCCGAGGAGGATCCAGCCGGCGCCGAGGCCGGACTGCTTCACCCAGCCGGCGAACTCGTTGGGAACCTGCGTCAGGACGATGAAGCGCGAGAAAATGAAAGCGCCGACCACGATGAAGAAAATCGCGGCCGTGGTGTAGGCGGTCTCGAGCACCGCCTCCCACAGGCCGCGCCAGCCCATCTGCCGCGTGAGCATCGCGATCAGGATGGCGGCCAGGGCGGCGACCGCCGCCGCCTCGGTGGGCGAGAACCAGCCGAGGTAGATGCCGAACACCGCGAAGAAGAACAGCACCGCCAGCTTCCACATGCCGACCGCGGCGCGCAGCCGCGCGGCGAGCGGCATGCCGGGAACCTTCGGCACCCACTGCGGGCGCAGCCAGGCCACCACCCACACGGCGAGGACGTACAGCGCCGCAAGGACGAAGCCGGGAATGAACGCCGCCGCGTACAGCCGGGGCAGTGACTGCTCGGCGACGATGGCGTAGATCGCGAGCAGCACCGAAGGCGGGATCAGCACGTCCAGGGTCCCGGCGCTCGCCACGGCACCGGCGGCAAAGGCCGGGTCGTAGCCGTGGCGCCGCATCTCGGGAATCGCCACTTTGGAGAAGGTCGCGGCGGTGGCGATGGAGGAGCCGCAGATGGCGCCGAACAGGGCGCAGGAGCCGATGGTCGCGTTCGCCAGCGCGCCGCGCACGCCGGCGAACAGGCCGTTCGCCGCGTCGAACAGCTCCTTCGCCATGTTGCCGCGCGCCGCCACCGCGCCCATCAGGATGAACAGCGGGATCACCGAAAGCGAATACGCGCTCGCCAGCGTGAACGGCACGCGCCCGAACATCTTGAGCGCCGGCGCCCAGCCGTCGATCGCCGCGTAGCCGAGGAGCCCGCTCGCGGCGAGTGCGATAGCGATCGGCACGCGCGCAAAGATCAGCGCGAGCAGGCCAATCACGCCGAGGGTGGCCACCATCCCCGTGCTCAAGGTTTTTTGTTCTCTGGAAAGAAAAAGACAAAAGCCGCTGCAATGGCGGCGCCGACCAGGCCGAAGAGCACCGGTATCCAGTACAGGATGCGGTGGATCGCCAGGTCGGAAGTCACGTCGTTAAACACCAGGGTCTCGGCGGCGGCCTGCCAGCCCTGCCAGGCCATGACGCCGAGGACCGGGACCGCCACCAGCTCGGCGAAGCGCCGCAGCCACGGCACCCAGCGCGGCGCGAGCGGGTCGATGACGTCGACCACCAGGTTCTCGTCGCGCAGGAACACCGCCGGCAGGGCGATGAAGAAGGTGCAGGCGAGCAGCAGCTCGACGATCTCGAGCGTGCCGCGGATCGGGCGGTTGGTGGTCGCGCGCAGCACGACGTCCGCCACCGTCAGCAGCATCATCGCGACGAGGAACAGGCCCGCGACCGCGCCGCAGACCGTGGCGACGAAGCTACGCCACCGCTTCAGTTCCAGAAGCTCTTCGAGGTCTTCGCGTGTCTTTCAGCCAGCGCGCGCATCTGGTCGTACACGGCGCGCGCCGGCATGCCCTTGGCCTCGTACTCCTTGATCTTCGCCTCGGACACTTCCACGCCGATGCGGCGCACCTTGTCCATCTCCGCCTTGGAGAACTGGATCGCTTCGCCGCCGCCGTCCATTACCGCCTTCTTGCCCGGCACGTCGAGCGCATCCCAGGCGCGCCCGATCTCGGCTTCCTTGCCGGTGGTGGTGTCGGTGATGAGCTTCTTCAGGTCCGCGGGCAGCTTGTTCCAGAACTCCTCGTTCAGGCCGACGCCGAAGCTCGTCACGTACACGTAGAGCTCGGTCGAGTACTTGATGGTGCCGCCGAGCTTGAAGGCGATGCCGACGCCGCCGTAGTCCATGAAGGCGCCGTCGATCGTGCCTTTCTGCAGCTGCTCGGCGATTTCCGTCGGCGGCACGCCGACCGGCGTCGCGCCGAGCGCGCCGACCAGGTCGCGCACCGTCGGCGAGGCGAAGCGCAGGCGCAGGCCCTTGAAGTCCTCCAGGCTGCGGATCGCCTTCTTCGTGGTGTGCGGGCCGCCGGGCTGGTGCGTGAACAGCATCACGATCTTCAGCCCCTTGTGCTCGGCATCGAGGTACTTCGAGCGCAGCTCGGCATCGTTCAGCACCTTGGTGCCGATCTCGGAGCTGCCGACCATGAACGGCAGGTTGATGATCTCGGTCAGCGGGAAGCGCCCCGGCGTGCCGCCGTGCAGGAACCAGGACGCATCCGCCTGCCCGGTGCGCGCGAAGTCGTAGTGCGCGGGCGTCGGGCCCATCTGCGCGCTCGGAAAGCGCTTCACGGTCAGCCGCCCGCCGGAGCCCTTCTCGAGCTGCTCCGACCAGCGGATCAGCCACTGCGACATCGCATGCTGGTCGCCGACGAAATAGGCGAGCTTCATCTCGTACTTCTGCTGCGCGTGAGCCGCGGGCGCGCCGAGCGCCAGGGCGACGGCCGCGGCGGCTAGAACCTGCTTGACGAACATGTGGATCTCCTCCCCGGATGCACTTTGCCAGAAAATCGGGGCCAGAGCCCGATTTCTCCTACGTCACCGGGATGAAAGTGCCCTTCGCCCCATGATGATAACCTCGCATGCGGATGGCGCTCGACGAAACCCATGACCCGGGCCTGCGCAGCCGGGTGGAATCGGCGAACGCGCCCGGCGGCGCATCGGCTTCGGAGAAGCCACAGGCTTGATCACCTCATGAGCTTCCGTCTCGGCGCCGCACTCGGCGCGCTGGCCTGCGCGCTGCTGCTCGGCTTCGGCTACTACCTCCAGCACGTGGAGGGGCTGGATCCCTGCCCGCTTTGCATGGTGCAGCGCGGCTTCTTCTACGCCGTGATGGCAGTGTTCATCGCCGCGGCGATCCATGGCCCGCGCGGCAGGATTGCCGCACTGTATTCGGCGCTCGTGGTGCTGTTCGCCCTCGGCGGCACCGGCACCGCTGGCCGCCAACTCTGGCTGCAAAGCCTGCCGCCCGACAAGGTGCCACAGTGCGGGCCGGACCTGTTCTTCATGCTGGAGAACTTCCCGCTCACGCGCACGCTCGAGAAGCTCTTCACCGGCACCGGCGAGTGCGCTGTGGTCGACTGGAGCTTCCTCGGCCTGTCGATCGCCGGCTGGTCGTTCGGTTGGTTCACCGCGCTCGGGGTCTTCGCCGCCTGGCTCACGATTTCAAAGCCACCGCGAGGGCGGTGACGGGGCAGCTCCGCAATGCATCAGCCTAAGATGAAGATCTACGTCGGGTACGACAGCCGCGAGGACATTGCCTGGCAGGTTTGCCGCTTTTCGCTGCTGCGGCATGCGACCCGCGAGCTCGAAATCCAGGCCCTCAGGCAGGCCGAACTACGGGAGCGGGGGTTGTACACACGCGGACCCGATCGGGCTTCCACCGAGTTCTCGCTGACTCGCTTTCTAACGCCCCATCTTGCCGCCCATGACGGATGGACGCTCTTTGTCGACTGCGATTTTCTTTTCACCACCGACGTGTGGCGGGTCCTGGACGGCGCGGATCGCGGCAAGGCCGTCTATGTCGTGAAGCACGACTACACCCCGGCAAGGCCGGTGAAGATGGACGGGCGGGCGCAGAGCGCGTACGCGCGCAAGAACTGGTCGTCCTTCATGCTGTTCAACAACGCGCATCCGCAGGTGAAGGCGCTCACGCCCGCCGTCGTGAACGGCCAGAGCCCTTCGTTCCTGCATCGACTGAGCTGGGTCGGCGACGACCAGCTAATCGGCGAGCTGCCGTCCGGCTGGAATTTCCTCGAAGGCGAGTACCCGAAACCGGAGCAAACGCCGTACGCGATCCACTTTACCAACGGCGGCCCATGGTTCCCGAACAAGCAGGACGTGGACTATGCGGGGTTGTGGTGCGCGGAGCGCGATCTTTACCTGCAGTCGCAAACCGTCAGCTAGTTCCGTGGCACCCCAGCCTGCTCAAACGGTCAGGCGCGGCGTGTAGCCGGAAACGCCTCTGTGGCCGCTTCGCCGGCATCGCGGAACACTTCGCCGACCAGGATCAGGACCGGCCCGTCCACGAGCTGCGGCAGGTGCTGCAGCGTTCCGTGGATGACCATGGACTCCGGGAGCGAGGCGTTGGCGATCGCCGCGACCGGCGTCGAGCCCGGCTTGCCCGCGGCGATGAGTGCGGCGGCGATCGCCGGGCCCTCGCCCGCGCCCATGTAGATCGCGGCGGTGTCGGCGGCCGCGGCAGCGCGCGCCCAGTCGCTCGGCCGCTCGCCAGCCGCGACGCGCGGCGTGACGAAGGTCACGCTTCGCGCCAGGCCGCGGCGGGTGAGGGAAACACGCAACTCGCCGGCCGCCGCGAGGGCCGCGGTAACTCCCGGGACGACTTCAACTTTCACCAAATTCTTTTTCAAAAATGCAATTTCCTCATGGGCGCGGCCGAACAACATCGGGTCGCCGCCCTTCAGCCGCACGACAACCGGATAAAGCCGCGCCGCATCCAGAAGCTGCTTGTTGATGAAATGCTGGGCGGTGGAGCGCCGGCCGCTGCGCTTGCCTACGGCAACCAGCCTGGCCTTCGCGGCAAGCGCGAGGATCTCCTTCGGCACCAGGGCGTCATGAAAGACGATGTCGGCCTCGCCGAGCAGCCGGACCGCGCGCAGCGTTAGGAGGTCAGCCGCGCCCGGTCCGGCGCCGACGAGATGCACGGTGCCTGTCATTGCACCCTCATTTCACCATCGCTGCGGCGACCGTCTGGTGGGTCGCCTCGTCGATGAGGATCAGCGAGCCGGTCACGCGGACCGTCTCGTACGGGTCGACGAACAGCGGCGCGTGCAGCGACAGGTGCGCCGCGCCGATGTCGTTGAGGCCGATCGCCGCGGGCGCGGACACCTTCGCGGGGACGCGCCGCGCCGCCTGCTGCACCAGGTAGCGCCCCTCGCGGCGCAGCGGCTCCTCGGCGAGCCACACCAGCGTCACGTCGACCTCGCGCGCCGCGCGAGGCGGCTGCTCCGGGCCGGCGATCAGGTCGCCGCGCCCGAGGTCGATGTCGTCGGCGAGCACCAGCGTGACCGAGTCGCCGGCCACGGCGATCTCGCGCCGGGCGCCGTTGGCGAGGATCTCGCGCACGCGCGTGCGCCGGCCCGAAGGCAGGGCCACGACTTGCGCGCCGGCCAGCACGTGTCCCGATTCGATGCGCCCCATGTAGCCGCGCGAAGTCGGCTGTGATGAGTCCTCTCGCGGCCGCGAGACCAGCTGCACCGGAAAGCGCAGCGGCCCGGCCGCCGCGCTCTCGGCGCCGGCGGGCAGGGTTTCGAGCCGCTCGAGCAGCGTCGGCCCGCGGTACCAGTCAAGCCGCCCGCCGCGCTCGACGACGTTGTCGCCGTGCAGCGCCGAGCCCGGGATCGCCTCCAGGCCTTCGAGCTCGAGCCGCTCGAAGGCGGCGCGCGAATAGCCCACCAGGTCCATCTTGTTGACGAAGGCGAGCACCTGGCGGATGCCGAGGAGCCTGGCGATCTGCAGATGCTTTCTGGTTTGCTCTTTGAGGCCTTCCTTTACATCCAGAACCAGGACCAGAGCATCCGCATTGCTCGCCCCGGTGGCCATGTTGCGCGTGTACTGCTCGTGGCCGGGCGAGTCGGCGATGATGAACTTGCGCCGCGGCGTGGCGAAATAGCGATAGGCGACGTCGATGGTGATGCCCTGCTCGCGCTCGGCCTCGAGGCCGTCGGTGAGGAGCGACAGGTCGAGCCCGCCCGCGCCGCGGCGCAGCGAGGCGCGCTCCACCGCCGCGAGCTGGTCCTCCTGGATGGCGCGCGCGTCGTACAGCAGCCGCCCGATCAGCGTGCTCTTGCCGTCGTCGACGCTGCCAGCGGTGGCGAAGCGGAGCGGATGCATCAGAGGAATCTCCTCAAAAATACCCTTCCTTCTTGCGCCGCTCCATCGACGCGTCCGAGGTCTGGTCGTCCATGCGCGTCGCGCCCCGCTCGGTCAGACGCGCCGTGGCAGTCTCTTCAAGTATTTTTTCTATCGTAAAAGCATCTGATTCAACCGGGCACGTACAGCTGATGTCGCCGACGGTGCGGAAGCGGACCGATATCTCCTCCACGGCCTCCCCCGCCTTCGCCGGGGTAATCGGCGTCACCGGCACGATCAGGCCGCGCCGGCGCACCACCGGGCGGCGGTGGGCGTAATAGATCGAGGGCACCTCGAGCTTTTCGCGCGCGATGTACTGCCAGACGTCGAGCTCGGTCCAGTTGCTGATCGGAAACACGCGCACGTGCTGGCCGGGATGCACGCGCGCGTTGTACAGGCTCCACAGCTCGGGGCGCTGGTTGCGCGGATCCCACTGGCCGAGCTCGTCGCGCACCGAGAACACGCGCTCCTTGGCGCGCGCCTTTTCCTCGTCGCGCCGCGCGCCGCCGATGGCGGCGTCGAAACCGTGCTCGGTGATCGCCTCGAGCAGCGTGACCGACTGGGCGGCATTGCGGCTTTGATTCTCGGAACTCAGCCTCACCGAGCCCCTGCGGATCGAATCCTCCACGCTGCGCACGATCAGCCGCTCGCCGAGCTCGGCGGCGCGCCGGTCGCGGAACTCGATCACCTCGGCGTAGTTGTGCCCGGTGTCGATGTGCAGCAGCGGGAACGGAAAGCGTCCCGGGCGGAACGCCTTCTCGGCGAGGCGCAGCAGGCAGATCGAGTCCTTGCCGCCGGAGAAGAACAGCACCGGGCTCTGGCACTGGCCGGCGACCTCGCGCAGGATGTAGATCGCCTCGGACTCGAGCCAGTCGAGGTGGCTGCGCTCAGCCAGCATGGCTCGCGCTTTTCAAGACCGGGGTCAGACCCCGATCCTCGAGATGCAGCCCGCATTCCTTGTGCCCGCTCTGCTCCCACCACCAGCGGCCGTCGCGCGGATCTTCGTGCGGCAGCACCGGACGCGTGCAGGGCGCGCAGCCGATCGAGCGGTAGCCCTGCTCGTAGAGCCGGTTGTACGGCACGCCCTGGGCGCGCAGGTAATCCCAGACCTCGGCCTCGCTCCACATCGCGAGCGGGTTGAATTTCTCGAGTCCGTGCGCGGCGTCGAATTCGCGCTCGGCAAGCTGCGCGCGGTCGGGGGAGTGCTCGCGCCGCTGCCCGGTAATCCAGGCCCGCTTGCCTTTCAGCGCGCGCTTCAGCGGCTCCACCTTGCGGATCTCGCAGCAGCGCTGGCGCAGCGCGACGCTGCCGTAGAAGGCGTCGCGGCCGTGCACCCGGACGTACTGCTCGACCGCCGGCGCCTCGGGCCGGACCACGCGGATCTCGATGCCATAGCGCTTGCCGGTCTCGTCGAGGAGCGAAAGCGTGTCGGCGTGCAGCCGCCCGGTCTCCAGCACGAACACATCGATCGGCAGGCGCCGGCGCGCGATCACGTCGGTGAGCAGCATGTCCTCGGCCGACAGGCTGCTGGCGAGCGCGGCCGGGAAATACTGGTCGGCGACGCGCCCGAGCTCCGCCTCGAGCAAGCTCTGCTTCATGCGCCGCGACGACGGAAAAGCGGCTGCGGCCGCGCCACCGAGGCCTGGTAGGACTCGCTGAAATCGCCGAAGGCGGCGAGCGCCTCGTGCGGGTCCTCGCCATCGCGCAGCTCGAAGGCGTCGAAGCCGCAGCTCTCCAGGAAGAACAGGTGGTCGCGCGTGATGTGGCCGACGGCGCGCAATTCGCCCTTGTAGCCGTGGCGTTCGCGCAGCAGCCGGCCGATCGAAAAGCCGCGGCCGTCGCCGAATTTCGGGAAGTTGACTTCGACGCGCGCAGCCTGCGCGAGCTCGCCCGCCACCGCCGCGGGATCGTCGGCGGGCTCGAGACGGACCACGCGCGCGTCAGGCGAGAGCGGGCTCTCGTCCACTGCGCGACGCCCTTTGATGAGCGCTGCCATAGACGCGTTCCTTGAAAGGTTGGATGCCGATGCGCTGCACGACGTCCACGAAGCGCTCGGCGTCGCTGTCGCGGTTCTGCAAATAGGTTTCGATCAGGGTCTCGATCACATCCGGCACCTCATTCCTCGCGAACGAAGGCCCGATGATCTTTCCCAGGGAAGCGCCGGCGCCGCCGACCAGGGTTTCTCCCTGGTTGCCGCCGATCTGGATCTGGTACCACTCCTCGCCGTTCTTATCCACGCCGAGGATGCCGATGTGGCCGACGTGGTGGTGGCCGCAGGCGTTGATGCAGCCCGAGATGTTCAAGTCGAGCTCGCCGATCTCGTGCAGGTAGTCGAGATCGTCGAAGCGCTCCTGGACCGCCTGCGCCACCGGGATCGACTTGGCGTTGGCGAGCGCGCAGAAGTCGCCCCCCGGGCAGGCGATGACGTTGGTCAGCAGGCCGACGTTCGGCGTCGCCAGGCCGAGAGCGCGCGCCTCTCGCCACAGCGCCGCGAGGTCGCGCTGGCGCACGTCGGCCAGCACCAGGTTCTGCTCGTGCGACACGCGCAGCTCGCCGAACGAGTAGCGCTCGGCGAGGCTCGCGATGGCGTCCATCTGGTCGCTGGTGACGTCGCCCGGCGGCACCCCGGTCTTCTTCAGCGACAGCGTCACCGCCGCGTAGCCGGGAATCTTGTGAGGATGAGTATTTCTTTTCTTCCAGGAATCAAAACCGGGAACTTCTGCAAAAGCAGTTTCATTTTTCAGATTCTCGTGCCGAGGACGGGTAAAGCGCTTCTCGACGCGCGCCACTTCCGCCGCCGTCAGCGTCGCCGGGCCGTCCTTGAGATGCGCCCACTCGGCCTCGACCTCGTCGCGGAATTTCTGCGGGCCGCGCTCCTTCACCAGGATCTTGATGCGCGCCTTGTGGATGTTGTCGCGGCGGCCGTAGCGGTTGTAGACGCGCAGGATCGCCTCGACGTAGGTGAGCAGGTGCGGCCAGGGCAGGAATTCGCGGATCTCGAAGCCGACCATCGGCGTGCGGCCGAGCCCGCCGCCGACCAGCACGCGGAAGCCGACCTCGCCGTCCTTCCTGACGGCATGCAGGCCGATGTCGTGCACGCCGACCGCGGCGCGGTCGGCCTTGGCGCCGTTTACCGCGAACTTGAATTTGCGCGGCAGGTAGGAGAACTCGGGATGGAAGGTCGACCACTGCCGCAGGATCTCGCACCAGACGAAGGAGTCGACGATCTCGTCGGCCGCCACCCCGGCGAAGTGATCGGTGGTGACGTTGCGGAACGAGTTGCCCGAGGTCTGGATCGCGTGCATCTGCACCGTCGCGAGCTCGGCGAGGATCTCGGGGACAGCAGGGAGCTGCGGCCAGTTGAGCTGCAGGTTCTGGCGCGTCGAGAAGTGCCCGTAATCGCGGTCGTACTTGCGCGCGATGAAAGCCAGTTTTTTTAATTGTTTTGAAGTTAGAAGACCATAAGGAATCGCGATACGGAGCATTGGCGCGTAGCGCTGGATGTACAGGCCGTTGCGCAGCCGCAGGGCGCGGAACTCCTCCTCCGACAGCTTGCCGTCGAGGAAACGGCGCGTCTGGCCGCGGAACTGGACCACGCGCTCGTCGACCAGGCGCTGGTCGATTTCGTCGTAGAGGTACACCCCGGAATTGTCGGCCGGCTCGTTATTCCTTCAAAGACTGATGTGTTAGGATGTTATGACGTAAATGCATATATGAAGCTCCAGCAATTGCGTTGCCTGACCGAGGTGGCCCGCCACGGGCTGAACGTGTCCGACGCGGCCGAGGCCTTGCACACCTCGCAGCCGGGGGTGTCGAAGCAGATCCGGGCGCTCGAGGACGAGCTGGGCGTGCAGGTCTTCGTGCGCCACGGCAAGCGCCTGGTCGCGATCACCGAACCGGGCAAAGCGATAGTGGCAATCGCCGAGCGCATCCTCGCCGAGGCGCAGAACCTGCGCCGTGCCGGCGATGAGTTTGCCAATGATCAGCTGGGCACTTTGACGATAGCGGCCACTCACACCCAGGCGCGCTACGCGCTTCCGAAGGCGGTCGCTGCGTTCAAGCGGCGCTACCCCACCGTGGAGCTGCTGATCCACCAGGGCAACCCGACCCAGATCTGCGACCAGGTGCTGTCCGGCGAAGCCGACATGTGCGTTGCCACCGAGATGATCTCAAGCTACGCCGGGCTGGTTTCGCTCCCGGTCTACCAGTGGAACCGCTGCGTGGTGGTGCTGCCGAAGCACCCGCTGCTCAAGGAGCAGCCGCTGACGCTGGAGAAGCTCGCCGAGCACCCGATCGTCACCTACGACTTCGCTTTCGCCAACCGCTCCCTGGTGCAGAAGGCCTTCGAGAGCCGCGGCCTGAAGCCGCACGTGGTGCTGAGCGCGCAGGACTCCGACGTCATCAAGACCTACGTCGAGCTCGGCCTGGGCGTCGGCATCCTCGCCAAGATGGCCTTCGACGCCAAGCGCGACGCGACGCTGCGCGCGATCGACGCCAGCCACCTGTTCGAGTCGAGCACCACGCGCCTGGGCATCAAGCGCGGCGCCTACCTGCGGCGCTACGCCTACGAGTTCATCGAGCTGTTCGCCCCGCAGCTGTCGCGCGCCAGCGTCGAGGGCGCGGTCATGGGGCAGGAAGGTTCGAGCTACGAGCTTTAGGAATTCGGGGTCAGGGTCGTAATTATTCGGCGCATCGAAGCGACGAGAATAATTACGACCCTGACCCCGAATTCTGCGCGATGAAGTCGCGCACGCGCGGGAACACCAGCTCGCGCCAGCGCCGCCCGGAGAAAATGCCGTAGTGCCCGACGCCCGCGGCGACGAAGTGGCTGCGGCGCTCGCGCGGGATGTTCAGGCACAGGGCGTGCGCGGCCTCGGTCTGGCCGTTGCCGGAGATGTCGTCCAGCTCGCCCTCGACGGTCAGCAGCGCCGTCTCGCGGATCGCCTGCGGCCGCACCAGCTCGTCGCGCACGAACATCCGCCCCTTCGGCAGCGCGTAATCCTGGAACACCGTCTTCACCGTGTCGAGGTAGTACTCCGCCGGCATGTCGAGTACCGCGTTGTACTCGTCGTAGAAGCGCCGGTGCGCGCTCGTCGACTCGCCGTCACCCATCACCAGCTTGTGGTAGTAGTCCCAGTGCGCGATCAGGTGGCGGTCCGGGTTCATCGCCACGAATCCCAGGTGCTGCAGGAAGCCCGGATACACGCGGCGCATGTAGCCCGGGTATTTCGACGGCACGCGCTGGATCACGTTCTGCTCGAACCACGAATAAGGCTTGCGGCGCGCGAGGTTGTTCACCGCGGTCGGGCTGCGCCGAGCGTCGATCGGCCCGCCCATCATCACCATGGTTCTTGGAACCGATTCCTTGTTGGCAGACAAAAGCGATACTGCGGCGAGCACCGGAACGGTTGGCTGACAGACAGAAATTACATTGAGGCTAAACTCTTTTTCACTACTCAAGAAACGAATCCAGTCGCGCACGTAGTCGACGTAGTCGTCGAGATGGAACGGCCCGGCGGTGAGCGGCACCATGCGCGCGTCGACCCAGTCGGTGACCCAGACGTCGTGCGCCGGGAGCAGCGCGCGCACCGTGTCGCGCAGCAGCGTCGCGTGGTGGCCGGAAAGGGGCGCAACGACCAGCACCTTGTGCTTCTTCTCGGACTTTTGCTTGAAATGAATCAGCTTGCAGAAAGGCCGGTCGAGCGCCACCTCGATCTCGGCCTCGGCGATGTCCCATTCCGGTTTCTCGTAGCGCTCGGTGACCCGCAGGAAGAGATCGCTCGAGGCCGCAAGGCGCCGGGCAAAAGGCAGGTGCGAGAAGGGGCTGAAGGGATGCCCGAGCCAGCCTCGCGAGAACTCCGCCCAAAACCGAAACGGCGCTAGCGCGCTATGCTGGGCCTCGTAAAGGCTGTAGAGCATCGACACCCACAATAGCAGAAATACCGCAGCGCAACATCGATTCTAACTACCTGTCTATGCGGCTTTCTTCTCATCCCTGAGCGCGCGGCGCAGGATCTTGCCGACGTTGGTCTTGGGCAGGTCGGCGCGGAACTCGACGTACTTCGGCCGCTTGTAGCCGGTGAGCTCCTTCTTGCAGTGCTCGAGCAGGTCCTGCTCGGTGAGCTGCGGGTCCTTCCTCACCACGAAGATCTTGGGCACCTCGCCGGAGTGCTCGTCGGGCACGCCGATCGCCGCCACCTCCAGCACGCCGGGGTGCATGGCGACCACCTGCTCGATCTCGTTCGGATACACGTTGAAGCCCGACACCAGGATCATGTCCTTCTTGCGGTCGACGATGCGCACGAAGCCCTTCTCGTCCATGATGCCGACGTCGCCGGTCAGCAGGAATCCGTCGGCGGCGAACACTTTCGCGGTCTCGTCGGGCCGCTGCCAGTAGCCCTTCATCACCTGCGGGCCGCGGATGCAGATTTCCCCCGGCTGGCCGAGCGCCACGTCCTTGCCGTTGTCGTCGCGCAGCACCACCTCGGTCGAGGGCATCGGCAGCCCGATGGAGCCGCTGTACTCCTTGAGGTCGAGCGGGTTCATCGTGGCGCAGGGGCTGGTCTCGGTGAGGCCGTAGCCCTCGAGGAGCGTCTTGCCGGTGACCTGCTTCCAGCGGTCGGCCACCGCCTTCTGCACCGCCATGCCGCCGCCGACGCACAGCCGCACCTTCGAGAAATCGAGCTTGTTGAATTCCGGGTTGTTGAGGAAGGCGTTGAACAGCGTGTTCACGCCGGTGATCACGTTGTAGGGGTGCTTGCCGAGCTCCTTGACGAAGCCCGGGATGTCGCGCGGGTTGGTGATCAGCACGTTGAGGCCGCCGACCTTCATCATGTTCAGGCAGTTCACCGTGAGCGAGAAGATGTGATACAGCGGCAGCGCGGTGATGATGATCGCGGTCTCGCCGGCGAGGCCCGGCGTGAGCCAGGCCTCCGCCTGCTCGATGTTGGCGAGGATGTTGCGGTGGAGCAGCATCGCGCCTTTCGACACGCCGGTGGTGCCGCCCGTGTACTGCAGGAAGGCGATGTCGTCGTGGCCGACCTCCACCTTTTTCATTGACTGGCCGGCCCCCTCTGCGAGCACGTCCTTGAAGCCGAGCGCCGTGGGCAGGTTGAAGGGCGGCACCATCTTCTTCACCTTGCGCACCACGAAGTTCACGATCAGGCCCTTCAACCCGAGCATCTCGCCCAGCGAAGTGACGATGACGTGCTTGATCGGGGTCTTCGCCAGCACTTGCTCGAGCGTGGTGGCGAAGTTCTCGAGGATCACGATGACTTCCGCGCCCGAGTCCTTCAGCTGGTGCTCGAGCTCGCGCGGCGTGTAGAGCGGGTTGACGTTGACCACGATCCCGCCCGCGCGCAGCGTGCCGTACAGCGCCACCGGGTACTGCAGGCAGTTCGGCATCATGATCGCGACGCGCACGCCCTTGCCGTAGCCCTTCGATTGCAGCCAGGCGCCGAACGCGCGCGACATCCCGTCGAGCTCGCCGAAGCTGATCGTCTTGCCCATGCAGTGGAAGGCCGGCCGCTCGCGGAACTCGACCACCTTCTTGTCGACCAGGGCGCCGACCGACTTGAACTCGTCGAACTTGATGTCCGCCGGCACGCCGGGGGGATAACTCTTAAGCCAGATGCGCTCCATGTCTCCTCCTCCAGAGGCGTTTGGTCGATTCTACCCCGGGGTCAGGGTCGTAATTAATGTAAACGCCCGGTCAACGCGCACCCGCTGAGGCCGTTTTCTGGGTCATGGCCAGGCATCCGCGCCTCATCCTTCCCGGCGTCGCGCTGCACGTCATCCAACGTGGCAACAACCGCGGCGCCTGCTTCAAGGACGACAGCGACTACCGCATGTATTTGGCACACCTTCGCCATCTGTGCGGCAGGTATCAGTGCGAACTGCATGCGTACTGCCTCATGACCAACCATGTTCACCTTCTACTCACACCGACCGAAACCGGTGGCTGCTCGCCGCTGATGCGCGACCTGGGTCGGTCCTATGTCCGCCACTTCAATCGCCGGCACGATCGCACCGGGACGCTGTGGGAAGGGCGGTTTCGCTCCTGCATCGTCGAATCCGCAGCGTACGTGCTCGCCTGCTACCGTTACATCGAGTTGAACCCCGTGCGTGCCGGGATCGTGAGTCATCCGAGCGCCTATCCATGGTCGAGTCACACGGTCAATTCCGGGATGCGCGCCGATCCCATGGTGTTGCCACACTGCGAATTCACTGCGTTGGCCGCGAACAGCGCCCGGCGCCATGTTTCGTACCGAGCACTATTCGAGCAATCTTTCGATGACGCGCTGCTCAAGACCATTCGGACCGCCACCAACGGCGGTTATCCGCTCGGCAGCGATTCGTTCAAGTCCCGGCTGATCGCAGAGCCAGGCCGGAGGACGGAACGGGGACGACCGGGTCCGCGTGTCGCGGCGGAATAATTACGACCCTGACCCCGAATTATTTGTTCTTGAAGACGGGTTTGCGCTTCTCCACGAAGGCCGCCATGCCCTCTTTCTGGTCCTCGAGCGAGAACTGCGACTGGAACACGCGGCGCTCGAACAGCGCACCCTCGGCAAGGGTGGTCTCGTAGGCGCGGTTGATCGATTCCTTGATCATCATGACTACCGGCAGCGAGTAGCCGGCGATCTTCTCGGCTACGCCCAGGGCCTCGGTCATCAGCTTGTCCAGGGGCACCACGCGCGACACCAGCCCGGCGCGCTCGGCCTCTTGCGCGTCCATCATGCGCGCGGTCAGGCACAGGTCCATCGCCTTCGCCTTGCTGGTGTAGCGCGGCAGGCGCTGTGTGCCGCCGTAGCCCGGCATGATGCCGAGGTTGATCTCCGGCTGGCCGAATTTGGCGTTGTCCGCGGCGATGACCAGATCGCACTGCATGGCGAGCTCGTTGCCGCCGCCGAGGGCGTAGCCCGCCACCGCGGCGATGACCGGCTTGCGCACCCCGCGGAAATGCTCCCAGCCGGTGATGTAGTCGGTCATGTACGCGTGCATGTAGCTGAAGTCCTTCATCTGCGTGATGTCGGCGCCGGCGGCGAAGGCCTTCTCGTTGCCGGTGAGCAGGATCGCCCCGATGCCCTCGTCGGCATCAAGCGCCCGCAGCGCGGCGCCGAGCTCGGCCATCAGGCCGGGGCTGAGCGCGTTCAACTGCTTCGGCCGGTTGAGCGTGATCACGCCGACGCGGCCTTTCTGCTCAACGGTGATGAACTCATAGCTCATGGCAGAATTCTAAACCCATGGCATCGGCGAAGCGCTTCCCCCTCGAAGCGATCGAGAAGGCCTCGACGCGCAAACTGAAGGCCCTGCAGCTCGAGCGGCTGCGCTGGTCGCTCGGCCACGCGCACGCCCGCGTGCCGCGCTACCGCGAGAAGTTCGCCGCCGCCGGCGTCCGGCCCGGCGACTGCCGCTCGCTCGCCGACCTGGCGCGCTTCCCGTTCACCACCAAGACCGACCTGCGCGAAACCTATCCCTTCGGCATGTTCGCGGTGCCGATGGGCCGCGTCGTGCGCATCCACGCGTCCTCGGGCACGACCGGCAAGCCCACGGTGGTGGGCTACAGCGCGAAGGACATCGATACCTGGGCGAACCTCATGGCGCGCTCGATCCGCGCTGCCGGCGCGCGCCCGGGCGACAAGGTGCAGGTCGCCTACGGCTACGGCCTGTTCACCGGCGGGCTCGGCGCGCACTACGGCGCAGAGCGCCTGGGCCTTGCGGTCATCCCGCTCGGCGGCGGGATGACCGAGCGCCAGGTGCAGCTGATCGCCGACTTCAAGCCCGAGATCATCATGGCGACGCCGAGCTACATGCTGGCGATCGCCGACGAGATGCAGCGCCAGGGCATCAACCCGAAGAAGACCTCGCTGCGGATCGGAATATTCGGCGCGGAACCTTGGACGAATCAGTTAAGAAATTCTATTGAGGAAAGGCTCTCCCTGAGCGCGATGGACCTGTACGGCCTGTCGGAAGTGATCGGCCCCGGCGTGGCGCAGGAGTGCGCCGAGACCAAGGACGGGCTGACGATCTGGGAGGACCACTTCTACCCCGAGATCGTCGACCCGGAGAGCGGCGCAGTGCTGCCCGACGGCGAGAAGGGCGAGCTGGTGCTGACCTCGCTCACCAAGGAGGCGCTGCCGGTGATCCGCTACCGCACGCGCGACCTGACGCGCCTGCTGCCCGGCAGCGCCCGGTCCATGCGGCGCATGGAGAAAGTGACCGGCCGCTCCGACGACATGCTGATCGTGCGCGGCGTCAATCTGTTCCCGTCGCAGATCGAGGAGCTGATCCTGAAGCAGCCCGGCCTGGCGCCGCACTACGTGCTCGAGCTCTCCAAGCAGGGGGCGCTCGACCACCTCACCGTCGTCGTCGAAGGCGAGGCGCAGGCGAGCTCGCGCCTGCAGCGCGACATCAAGGCCGCCATCGGCATCAGCGCCGAGGTGCGGATCGGCGCGGTCGAGCGCTCGATCGGCAAGGCCAAGCGCGTGATAGACAAGCGCCCCAAAGGGGCTTAGCGACCCGCGCCCCATGAAAGGCCTCTCGGGCAAGACGGTGCTGGTGACCGGCGGCGGCGGCGCCATCGGCGGCGCGATCTGCCGGCGCTTCGCCGAGGAGCACGCCCGCGTGCTGGTCGCCGACCGCAGCCGCGAAGCGGCGGCGCGCGTCGCCAAGGAGGTGGACGGCAAGGCGCTGGTGTTCGACATCGCGCGCTACGACGAGTCGAAGGCCGCGCTCGGCGCCGAGCGCATCGACATCCTGATCAACAACGCCGGCTGGGACCGCTTCCAGAACTTCGTCGACACCCGCCCCGACGAATGGGAGGCGCTGATCGACATCAACCTGCGCGGCCCGCTGCACATGCACCACCTGGTGCTGCCGCAGATGCTGGCGCGCGGCCACGGCCGCATCGTCAACATCTCCTCGGACGCGGCGCGCGTCGGCTCCTCGGGCGAGTCGATCTACGCCGCCTGCAAGGGCGGCATCATCACCTTCTCCAAGACGCTGGCGCGCGAGGTGGCGCGCAAGGGCATCACGGTCAACGTGGTCTGCCCCGGGCCGACCGACACGCCGATCCTGCGCGGCTTCCTCGGCGAAGGCGAGGCCGGGCAGAAGGTCTTTGACGCGCTGATCCGCGCCATCCCGATGAAGCGCGTCGGCCAGCCCGGCGACATCCCCGGCATCGTCGTGTTCCTCGCCTCCGACGAGGCGGCCTTCATTACCGGGCAGGTGATCAGCGTGTCGGGCGGGCTGACGATGGCGGGTTAGCGCGGCGCAGCAGGAGCATGCGCAGCAGCCACCCAATGGCAACGGCGGCGAGCAGGTGTTTCAGGGTGTGGCCGCTGATGAGCTGGCCGAGCGCATAGATCTCGGCATCGAGCGCTTCCGCGACCTTGGCTGCCGCGTACACGCCCGCGGCGACGAACAAGTCGGCGCCGCGCGTGTAGCGCGAAGGGCAAGCGAGCGCGATGCCCACCATGGCCGCGAGGGCGCCGTATTGCACGACGGCGTACGGCAAGATGTCCTCCACGCCGCGCAGCACACTCCAGCGCCAGTAGACGACGCTCGCCGCCCCGGCCAGCAGCAGCGGTGCCAGCGCACGCGCTCCCGCCTGGATGCTGATGCGCTCGGCAATCACTGCCGACAGGAGCGCCATGAACCCGAGCGCGATCGGCAGGCGGTCCCACATCAGCCGATCCGCGTCGGGAGCGAGGTGGTAGTAGGTCGATCCCACGCCGGCGAGCGCCACCGCAGAAAAGCAGGCTGCGTAAGCCCACCGTTCGGACGGCGCCGCGAAGGCGCCCGCCGGCCGGTTGCGTCGTGCGAGGACATGCATCCCGGCGGCGCCAACCAGGAACAGGGGCGCATTCGATGCGACGTTCCAGAAATTGGCGACGCCGAAGAACGCGCGCGTGTCCACCAGGCTGAGCAGGCCGGGAGGCTCGGCGAGCGGCGGCGCGAGGACCAGCGCCATCAGCGCGGCCAGGCCAGCCGCCAGCCCCAGGACCCGCAAGACCGCTCGGCTAGGAAAAATTGAACGCACCCGGATCAAAGCGATAGCAAAGAACATTGTCCACCGAAGGCAGCTCGTAGGTGCCATAGAGCTGCGGCATCCCCTCCAGGCGCCGCATGATGTAGTTGGGCGTTATTGCCGGCGTGTAGCGCACGCCCTTGCGGTCAACGCTGACGGTGCGGAAGCCGTGCTTCTTCATGTACGCCATAATCCTCAGCGCGTAGCGCGTGGCGGTCTCCGAGCGCTGCGTCCATGCGGAATGCCAGACGCCGACCGGCTGGAAGTAGTTCGGCACCGCGCCCATCATGATGCCCTTGTAGAAGTTGATCCCCGCCATGTCGACCTTGGCATCATCCACGTACATGCCGAACTTCAGGAAGTTCAGCTCGAACCCGGTGGCGAGGACGCACACGTCGCACTTCAGCTCCCGCCCGCCCGCGAGCACGATGGACGAGGGCGTGAAGCGCTCGATCTCCCCGGTCTTGACCACGACCTGGCCGCTGCGCAGCGCCTCCTTGAAGCCCACCGCGATAGGAATGCGCTGCTCCCAGGGGCCGTATTTCGGCGTGAAATGCTCGCGCAGGCTCTTCTCGTCGACGTCCCCCAGCCAGTGCCGCCGGAAGAACCAGCGGGCGAGGCGTGGAAAGCTGCGAAAGCCGACGAAAATGACGTCGTCCCTGACCTGCAGGTAGGCGCGCAGGACCTTGACCGGAAATGCGATGCCCAGCCCGTAAAGGTACTGGCACAGGCGCATGAAAGGGCCGGCCCGGTTGTCGATCTCGTAGATATACGAAGGCGATCGCTGCAGCATCACGAGCGACCGGGAGACGCGCGCGAGCTCGGGCGCGCAGCACACCGCCGTCGATCCGCTGCCGACGAGCACCACGTCCTTCCCGGCGAAGGTCCGTTTCGCGTCGAGGGCGAACGTATGGATGATCTCGCCGGCGAACTTCCCGGAGTCGCGGAACTCGGGCACGTGGGGCTCCGAGAAATAGCCGTTGCCGTTGATCAGAAACTGCGCCGTAAAGGTCCCGTGGTTGGTGTGGACCACCCATTCCTGGCGCCTGGAGTCAAAGGCCGCCGAGGTCACGAGCGTGTTGAACCTGATGTGGTCCAGGATGGTGAATTCCTCCGCCACCGCCCGCAGGTAGCGCTGGATCTGCTCGCGGTCCTGCAGGCAGTGCGGCGAGAGGTAGGGCCTGAAGCTGTACGAATACTTGACGAAATCCGAGTCGCAGCGCGCGCCGTGCCACCGCTGCGTGTGCCAAACGCCGCCCAGGTCCTGGTTGGCCTCGAGAACGACGTACGGGATGTCGTTGTCGCGCAGGTAATACGCTGCGCCGATCCCCGTGATTCCGGCGCCGATGACGATCGCCGTGGTGTGAGTGCTGGTCATAGCGGGACCTCCGTTGGACAGTGGATTCATGACGGAACGAACGCCGACATTGCCTTGAAGTAGCGCGCGACCTCGCGCGCCGCGGCAAGCCACGACATCTCGCGATAGACCAGGCCGTGCCTGCGGCAGAACTCGCGCGTGATGCGGCGCGCGGCGCGCAGGCGGGCCGTCGGCATCGCGGGAAACAGGTGATGCTCGATGTGGTTGTTCAGCCCGCCGAAAAGGAAGTCCTGCAGGCGCGACTCGCCGAGGTTGCGGGTGACGCTGAGCTGGTGCCTGAGGAACGACAGCGGCTCGTCCGGCTCGATCACGCGCATGCCCATGTGGTTGACGAGGAAGATCGCGCCGGTATACCCCCCGATCAGCAGCGACACCATCGAGTAGTTGAGCAGCGCTTCCTCCAGGCCGAGCACCAGGGCCGGAGGAACGAACCACAGCGCGAGGTGCAGCGCGAAGAAGATCTGGTCGGCGCGGGTGCTGCGCGCGTTGCGCCAGAGGAACTGCAGGCTGTCGAGCTTCAGCGTATAGCCCTGCAGCCATACCAGGATCCAGATCAGAACCGCCTGGTGGCGGCTGACTCGCCTGCCGAGCCCGGTCTTTTCGCGGGCCGACTGCGGGTACATGCTGAACACCCCGGACTGCAGGTCGGGATCGCGCGCCGGATCGTTGCAGTGCGGGTGATGGCGGCGGTGGATGTGGGAGAAGTACGCGTAGCACAGACCGGTGAGCAGCGTGTTGAACACCTGCCCGACGCAGGCCGCCACGAAGCGGCTGCGGGTCAGCGCCCCATGACCCGCTTCGTGCGCAAGAAAGCCGGCGTGCACGCTGATGAAGGCGAGCGCGACGCAGGCGGCGGCGCGCACCACAACACCCGGGTCCGTGAGCAAGGTCGCGTAGGCGGTTGCGAAGGCGCCGAGAATAAATGCCCCGTACAGGAAGCTCCGCGCGTTTGCCGGTCGAAAGCAGCCGGCGTGTGCAAGCTCGGCGATCAGCAGGCGATGCAGCGGGTCCCCGCGTGAACCCGGGGTCGGGACCGAATTCGTATGGGTCATGATTGAGTCCCCGGTCGAAGTCCTCCGAGAACCTGCAGCTCTACCCCGCGCATGACCGCGGACGCCGCGGTATGCACGTCGAGCTTCCGATAGAGGTTCTTGATGTGCGTGGTCACGGTGTGCGGCGACACGCCGAGGCGCTCGGCGATCTGCTCGTAGGTGCAGCCGAAGGCGAGCAGGCGCAGGACCTGGGTTTCGCGCTCGGTAATCGGGCAGCGCGATCCCTGGAAGGTCCAGTTCATCAGTCCGGTGAAGCGGTTTTGGTTCATATTCCCTCCTTTCCCGCTTCACTTGCATCGTCTGTGCCATGTCGTCTAAGTCATTGTTATCGCTTGAACATGTGAGTACTCCCAGACTCCTCTAACGATATGAGAGATGCAATTTATGATTATCTGTACTACATTTTATGTATGCCAAGTCCAAGAATTTCTCCGCCGGATCAACAGTTCTTCTCGGCGCTTGCCGACGTGGTGTTCGGCAACCCGTTCAGCCCGCAGCGCGCCGAGCTGGTCGTCCGGCTCGCCCCGGGCGCAACGCTTGGGGACCTCACGCAGGACCGCGAGGCTCTCGCCCGCCTGGTCGCGCAGCGGCTTGCGCCCTGGCAGCGGGAAGGCCGGGCCGGCCTGGGTCGGCTGGGAGGCGAGGAGCGACGCCTGCTCGAGCCGGCGCTGCTCTACGTCTGCTACCACCGCTACGTGCCGCAGATCGACGCGCTGATCGAGCGCCAGGCAAGACAGGGGGGCGCGCCTCTTCCCGTCGCCTTCGGCGAGGACCTGATCGCCGAGCTCGCGCACAGCGCCTTCCCGGAGGAGCGCGCCGCGCGCTATTTCGCGCTGTTCTTCCAGCTGCGCCGCGCCTTCTACTTCATCGAACGCTCGCTCGCGGGCAAGTGTGAGTCGATGCGCCGGCTGCGCGAGGCGCTGTGGAACAACGTCTTCACGCATGACATGCGCGGCTACGACGCCGCGCTGTGGAGCCGGATGGAGGACTTCTCGACGCTGCTGCTGGGCGAAACCGGCACCGGCAAGGGCCAGGCGGCGGCGGCGATCGGGCGCTCGGAGTTCATCCCCTACCTGCCGGGCGAGCGCCGCTTCGCCGCCAATTTCGCCGAAAGCTTCATCGCCATCAACCTGTCGCAGTTCCCCGAGTCGCTGATCGAGTCGGAGCTGTTCGGGCACCGCAAAGGCGCCTTCACCGGCGCGATCGACCATCACGAAGGCGTCTTTGAGCGCTGCAGCGCGCACGGCGCGCTGTTCCTGGACGAGATCGGCGAGGTCGCGGTGCCGGTGCAGATCAAGCTGCTGCAGGTGCTGCAGGAGCGAACCTTCACCCCGCTCGGCGGGCGGGAGGCCCGGCGCTTTTCCGGCCGGGTCATCGCGGCGACCAACCAGCCCCTCGATGCGCTGCGCAGCCAGGGGCGTTTCCGGGAGGATTTCTTCTACCGCCTGTGCTCGGACGTCATCGCGGTGCCGACGTTGCGCCAGCGCATTGCGGAAGCGAGCGCCGAGCTGTCCGAGCTGGTGCGGCTGCTGGTCGAGCGCATTACCGGAGGGCAGATCCCCGGGCTGGCCGACGGCGTGCTGCAAAGCCTCGAAGAGAGCCTGCCGCGCGGCTATCCCTGGCCGGGCAACGTGCGCGAGCTGGAGCAGGCGGTGCGCCGCATCCTGCTCACCGGCCGCTACGCCCCCGACCTGGCGCACGCGGGGCGCGATGAAGACGCGGCGCTGGTGGAGAAGCTGCGTGCCGGCGAGCTGACGGCGGCGGAGCTTCTCGCCCGCTACAGCGCCATGCTGCACCGGCGCCTGGGCACCTACGCCGAGGTGGCGAAGCGCACCGGCCTCGATCCGCGCACCACGCGCAAGCACGTGGAGAGCGCAAGAACCGGATAGAAGGCGCCGGCATTGCCGGGCACAATGCGCTGCATGGAAGCGATCCTCGAAAAAGCACGCCACTATCTCGATGCGCGCCGCGGCGAGCGCGTGACGCTGGACCGGCTCGCCACGGCGGTCGGCGCGAGCCCGTTCCACCTGCAGCGCCGCTTCAAGGAGGCCTTCGGCGTGTCGCCGCGCGGCTACCAGGATGCGCACCGCGTCGAGGCGGTGAAGTCCTCCCTCAAGAACGGCAGCCGCGTCACCGACGCGCTGTTCGATGCCGGCTACGGCTCGGTGTCGCGCTTCTACGAGAAGCCGCACCTGGGCATGCGCGCGCGCGACTACCGCGCCCATGGCCGGGGCCAGCGCATCCGCTATTGCGCGTTCAGCACGCCGCTCGGCACGGTTCTGATCGCCGCGACCGACAAGGGCCTGTGCTCCGTCAAGCTTGGCGACGATGCCGCCCCCCTGAAAAAATCGCTTGCCGAGGAATACAGTGCGGCGCAATTCGTCGAAGGGGATCTGAAAGACCTGAGAACCCGGATCCTCGCGTTCATCAACGGCGAAGCCAGCCTGGCCCGCCTGCCGCTCGACATCCGCGGCACGCTGTTCCAGCGCAAGGTCTGGGACGAGCTGCGCCGCATCCCGCGCGGCGAGACGCGCACGTACAAGGACATCGCGCGCGCGGTCGGCGCGCCGGCCGCAGTGCGCGCCGTGGGCAGCGCCTGCGGCGCGAACCCGGTGGCGCTCGCCGTGCCCTGCCACCGCGCGGTGCGCACCGACGGCGGCCTCGGCGGCTACGCCTGGGGGCTGTCACGCAAGAAAAAGCTGCTCGCCCTCGAGAGGAAGTAGGTTTTCCGGGATGAGGGGCGCGGATGCGGCGCGCCTCGTGCTGCTCGCCGCGATCTGGGGCGCGTCCTTCCTGTTCAACCGCATCGCCGCCCCGGCGCTCGGGCCGGTGCTGACCGCCGAGCTGCGCACCCTGATCGCCGGCATCGCGCTCGCCGCCTGGTTCGCCGCCATCGGCTACGACCCCGAGTGGCGGCGCTGGTGGCGCCAGTACGTGATCGTCGGCGTCCTCACCTCCGCCCTGCCCTTCCTGCTCTGGGCCTACGCCGCGCTCAGCCTGACCGCGGGACTGATGTCGGTGCTGAACGCCACTTCGCCGATGTGGGGCGCGCTGTGGTCGGCGATCCTGCTGCGCGAGCGCGTCAGCGCGCGCGGCGTGCTTGGACTTGTGATTGGGGTTGTCGGTGTCGCCCTCGTGACGCAACCCGGATCTTCAGAATTCTCTTCCTGGGCAGTCGCGGCGGCGTTAGGGGCAGCTTTCTGCTACGGGCTCGCCGGGGCCACTATGAAGCGCTGGGCGAGCGGCGTGCCTTCGCGCGGCATGGCGGTCGGCACGCAGATGGCGGCCGGGGTCCTGCTGATCCCCTTCATCCCGCTGTGGCCGGCGGCGGTGGCGCCGACGCCGACGGTCGCCGCGAGCATGCTGGCGCTCGGCCTGGTCTGCGGCGCGCTCGCTTATCTCCTTTACTTCCGCCTGATCGCCGACATCGGCGCGACCGGCGCGCTCACCGTGACTTACCTGATCCCGGCGTTCGGCGTGCTGTGGGGCGCGCTGTTTCTCGGCGAGCCGATCTCGGCTCCCATGCTCGCCGGCGCAGCGCTCGTGGTCCTCGGCACGGTATTCGTCCTGCGCAGCTAGCCGGGCGGTAGAATCGATCGCATGGGCACAGTGGTCGCTCTCTCGGCGCAGGTCGGCGGCGCGAAACTCACGGACGGGCTGTACCGGCTGCGCGGCAGGGAGCTGAGCGTGATCGTCAACACCGGCGACGATTACGAGCACCTCGGCCTCGCCTTCTCGCCGGACCTCGACACCGCGCTCTACATGCTCGCCGGCATCGCCGGCGCGATCGCCGGCTGGGAGCCCGAGGCCGAATCGCGCGCGGTGCACGGCATGCTCAAGGCGCTCGGCGGGCCCGACCGGCCGCTGCTCGGCGACAAGTCGCTCGCCGCGCCACTGCTGCGCACGCAGGGACTCGCCGCGGGCCGGCGCCTGACCGAGATCACGTTCGACTTCTGCCGCAATCTCGGCATCGCCGCGCGCCTGCTGCCGATGAGCGACGACCCGGTGCGCACCCACGTGCTCACCGACGACGGCGCGATTCCGTTTCCCGAGTACTTCAGCCACTTCGCCTGCGAGCCGGTGGCGCGCGGGCTGGAGTACGCCGGCGCCGACCAGGCGCGCATCCCCGACGAGGTGTTCGACGCGCTGCACGCCGCCGACCTCGAGGCGGTGGTGATCTGCCCGGCGAATCCCTACCACGCCATCGCGCCGATCCTGGAGATCAGCGGCATGCGCGAGCTCCTGCGCAAGCGCGGCGCGCCGGTGATCGCGGTGACGCCGATCATCGGCGGCAAGGCGCTGAAGGGCTCGGCGGGCAAGATGATGCGCGAGCTGGGCAAGGAGCCCTCGCCACGCTCGGTGGCGGGCCACTATCTGCGGCTGATCGACGGCTTCGTCATCGACCACGAGGATCTGCGCTACGCCGAGGGCGTGCGCTCGCTCGGCATCGAGGTGATGGCGGCGCCGACCATCATGCGCTCGGTCGAGGACCGCGTCGCGCTGGCGCAGGCGGTGCTCGACTTCGCCGGCACCGTGCGCGAAAGACGCGCCGTGGAAGTCGAATGAGGATCGGATGAGAGCGCTCGCCGGACTGGTGCTGGGCCTGGCGGCGTTGTCCTGCGCGGCGCAGGACTTGGGGACGCAGCGCGAGATCCAGCGCGCGCTGATCCAGCGCGACCAGCAATCGGCGGAGTTCGCCGCCGGCGTGCGCGGCGCGCCGGATCGCGCCGCGCTCGAGACGCTGCACGCGCAGCAGCTGCGCGACGTCGGCGCGGCGCTGCCGGCCGACCCGGCGCTCGCGCGTTCGCTGCAGCCTTACGAGCGCAGCCGCATGGCCGACGAGCGCGGCCTGCTGTTTTCGCCGCCGGTCGTGCGCGTCGTCCCGCCGCAGCCGCCCTTGCCGCTGCCGTCGGGCCAAGCCGACGGCGTCGATGTCATTCCGGTGCAGAGCGTCCGCGACTAGGAAAGTAAAGATGGCAACTGGCACCGTGAAGTGGTTCAACGATTCCAAAGGCTTCGGCTTCATCACCCCGACCGAAGGCGGCGAGGACCTGTTCGCGCATCACACCGCGATCCAGATGTCCGGCTTCAAGACCCTGAAGGAGGGCCAGAAAGTCGAGTTCGAGGTGAAGCGTGGCCCCAAGGGCCTGCAGGCGCACAACATCAAGCCGCTCTAAGAGCCGCTTCGAATGAAGAAAAGCCCGCGCCAGCGGGCTTTTTGCTTTTGGGGGATTGACAAGGGCGGCGGCTTATCTCAGTATGAGATATACGAGTAATCGCGAAGAGGCCCTTGGTTCAGTTCTGGACGAAGCATCCAGACGCTGAAAAGCCGTTAAGAACCTGGCTTACGATCTGCCGGACCAAGGATTTTGAGAATTTTGGACAGCTCAAGCAGGCGTTTCGAACGGTCGACAAGGTCGGCAAGTTCGTTGTTTTTGACATAGGCGGAAACAAATTCAGGCTGATAGTAGTAGTCCACTTCAATCGCAAACGAATATATGTCCGGGCCGTTCTCACGCACGAGGAATACGACCAGGACCAATGGAAGAACGAGTGAAACCGGCGACGGCAACTGATCTCAACCTCAACAAGCTGATCCCCGCATGGAAGGGCCTGCGTACCTCGGTCCCTTTCTTCGGGCCCATTCGCAATGAGCGTGACTACGAACGCATGCAAGCGCTAATGGACGAACTCTTGCAGGTCGTCGAGGATGACGAGGAGCATCCGCTTGCCGATCTGCTTGATGTGATCGGCATGCTGGTCGCTCAGTATGAGGACGAGAACACGCCCGGTCTCGAATCGGCAAAGCCAGTAGAAGTGCTCAAGTTCCTCATGGAACAGCACGAACTGAAGCAGTCCGATCTTCGGAAAGAGATCGGAACGCAAGGGGTGGTGTCGGAGATCCTTTCAGGAAACCGAGCGGTCAATGCTCGTCAGGCAAAGGCGCTGGCCAAGCGCTTCGGGGTCTCTCCAGCAATCTTTCTTTGAGAGTCGGTGCCGGCTGACGGAATCGAACCGCCGACCAACGGTTTACAAAACCGCTGCTCTACCCCTGAGCTAAGCCGGCCGAGGGACAGGGCCCATTTTATTAAAATGGGCCCTGTCCCTGATTTTTACTTAATCCGGCGCAATGTCGGCTTGCCGCCGCCCGAGGGCTTCCTCGGATCGGGAACGGGCGCGGGCAGCGCGGTGGGCGGTCCGGGCGTCGTCGGGACGGCCTCGGATTCGCCCTTCGCCTGCACGCTCGGCTTCGCGCCGTCGAGGTCGAAGGTCATGCCGTGGCCGGTCTCGCGCGCGTAGAGGGCGTAGATGCTGGCGATCGGCAGCGAGATCTGGCGCGCGACGCCGCCGAAACGCGCCGAGAACTCGATCAGCTCGTTGCCGATCTGCAGCTTGTGCACCGCGCTGGGGCTGATGTTGAGCGTGATCTCGCCGTTCTTCACGTACTCGGCGGGAACCTGGGACTTGGAGTCGACCTTCGCCGCGACATGCGGCGTGTAGCCGTTGTCCACGCACCATTCGAACAGCGCGCGCAGCAGGTAGGGCTTGGTCGGGATCTCTGCCATTACTTTCGCATGACTTTTTCCGAGGGCGTCAGCGCTTCGATGAACGCGGAGCGGGAAAAGATCCTCTCGGCGTACTTCATCAGCGGCGCCGCGGTCTTGCCGAGCTTGATGCCGTAGTGGTCCAGGCGCCAGAGCAGCGGCGCGATCGCCACGTCGAGCATGGTGAAGTCGTCGCCCAGCATGTGCTTGGTCTTGGTGAAGATCGGCGACACCTGGATCAGCTGGTCGGCGACGTGCGAGCGCGCGCGCTCGATCTGCTTCTCCTTGCCCGACTCGAGCGCCTCGACCTGCGAGAACAGCTCCACTTCCATGTTGTACAGCATCAAGCGCGCACGCGCGCGCATCACGGGGTCGGCGGGCATCAGCTGCGGGTGCGGGAAGCGCTCGCCGATGCACTCGTTGATAATGTCCGACTCGGACAGGAACAGGTCGCGCTCCACCAGCACCGGCAGGCGGTTGTAGGGATTCATCACCGCGATGTCCTCGGGCTTGTTGTACAGGTCGACGTCGATGACCTGGAAGTCCATGCCCTTCTCGTACAGCACGAAGCGGCAGCGGTGGCTGAAGGGGCACGCGGTGCCCGAATAGAGTTGCATCATGGCGTTAGGGCCTGCTTGGGCGAGCGACCGGGGACGCGCCCCGGCGGGGTTTACTTCACGTCCTTCCAGTATTCCTTCTTCAGCCAGTACGTCAGCGGCAGCAGCAGCCCGAGGAGCACGAACAGCACCGCGATGCCGATGGTCTTGCGGTCGGTCGCCGACGGCTCGCCGGCGTAGACCAGGAAGTTGACCAGGTCGCGCACCGTGGCGTCGTATTCCGCGCTCGACTGCGAACCCTTGGAGATCTCGATCCACTTGCCTTGCTTCGCGTCCAGGCCGCGCTCGCCCTGCAGCATCCACAGCGCATGCGGCATGGCGACGTTCGGAAACGCGGCGTTGTTCCAGCCGGTGGCGGTCTTCGGGTCGCGGTAGAAGGTGCGCAGGTAGGTGTAGAGCCAGTCCGCGCCGCGCACCCGCGCGATCACCGACAGGTCGGGCGGGTTGACGCCGAACCAGGCCTTGCCGGTCTTCGCGTCGAGCGGCCCCTTGATCGGCTCGCCCACCTTGTCGGCGGTGAACAGCAGGTGGTCCTTGATCTGCGCTTCGGTCAGGCCGATCTGGCTGAGCCCGCTGTAGCGCATGTATTGCAGGCTGTGGCAGCCCAGGCAGTAGTTGACGTAAGTGCGCGCGCCGGACTGGAGGCTGACCAGATCGCGCAGGTCGTGCGGCGAGCTGTCCAGGCGATAGCCCGCGGTGGCGGCGAGCGCGACCGCCGGGGCGAACAGGAGAATCGCGAGGATTTTCTTCATGCCGTGACTCGCTCGGGGACCGGCCGTACCTTGTCGCGCGCGGTGTACCAGGGCATCAGGAAGAAAAACAGGAAGTAGACGACGGTGCAGACCCGCGCCGCCCAGGTCGCCACGTCCTTGGTGTCGAGGATATGGCGGCCGAGGAAACTCGTGTCGCTGACCGGGAACTGGCCCCAGACGTTGGTGTTTTCGGTGCCCAGATAGCCCAGGACCAGGAACACGACGACGAACGCCGTGAGCCATCCCTTGTACAGGCCGCCGCGGTAGCGGATCGACTTCACCGGGCTGCGGTCGAGCCAGGGCAGGAAGAACAGGATCATGGTCGCGAGGCCCATCGCCATCACGCCGGGGAACTGCGAGTTGAACAGCGGCGGCACCGCGCGCAGGATCGAGTAGTACGGCGTGAAGTACCACACCGGCGCGATGTGCTCCGGCGTCTTCAGCGGGTCGGCCGGGATGAAGTTGTTGTGCTCGAGGAAGTAGCCGCCCATCTCCGGGACGAAGAACATCACGAAACAGAAGATGGCGAGGAACACCACCGCGCCCACCAGGTCCTTCACCGTGTAGTAGGGGTGGAACGGGATGCCGTCGAGCGGGTGGCCGTCGGCGCCCTTGGTCTTCTTGATGTCGACGCCGTCGGGGTTGTTCGAGCCGACGTCGTGCAGCGCGAGCACGTGCGCGACCACCAGGCCCAGCAGCACCAGCGGGAACGCGATCACGTGCAGGGCGAAGAAGCGGTTCAGCGTCACGTCGGACACGACGTAGTCGCCGCGGATCCACAGCGCCAGGTCGGTGCCGATGAACGGCACGGTGCCGAACAGGTTCACGATCACCTGCGCGCCCCAGTACGACATCTGGCCCCAGGGCAGCAGGTAGCCGAAGAACGCTTCGCCCATCATCGTGAGATAGATCAGCACGCCGAAGATCCATACCAGCTCGCGCGGCTGCTTGTACGAGCCGTACAGCATGGCGCGGAACATGTGCAGGTAGACCACCAGGAAGAACGCCGAGGCGCCGGTGGAATGGATGTAGCGCAGCAGCCAGCCGCCGGGCACGTCGCGCATGATGTACTCGACCGAGGCGAACGCCAGGTTGGCGTCGGGCTTGTAGTGCATCGTCAGGAAGATGCCCGAAACGATCTGGATGCCGAGCACCATCAGCGACAGCGCGCCGAAGTAGTACCAGAAGTTGAAGTTCTTCGGCGCGTAGTACTCGGAGGCGTGCTTGCGCCACTCCGACGCCACCGAAGGCATGCGGGCATCGAACCACTGCCACAGGCGCGCGACCATCTACGCCCCCTTGTTTTCCCGGTCTTCGCCGACCAGCAGGGTGGTGTCCGAGAGGAAGGTATAAGGCGGCACCGTCAGGTTGGTCGGCGCCGGCGCGCCGCGGAACACGCGGCCGGCGAAGTCGAACTTCGAGCCGTGGCAGGGGCAGTAGAAGCCGCCCGCCCAGTCGCCGCCCATCTCGGCCTTCGCGTCCGCGCTCTTTAGCTGCGGCGAGCAGCCGAGGTGCGTGCACACGCCCTCCATCACCATCACCTCGGGCTTGGCCGAGCGGTGCTCGTTCTCGGCGTACTTCGGCTGCTCGGAAGAGCGCGAGCCCGGATCGGTGAGCCGCGGCGCCTGCGTCTTCAGCGACTCGAGCATCTCCTTGGTGCGGCGGATGACCCACACCGGCTTGCCGCGCCATTCGAACACCGCGAGCTCGCCCGGCCCGATCCTCGAGATGTCGATCTCGACCGGCGCGCCGGCGGCTTTGGCGCGCTCCGAGGGCAGCATGCTCGCGGCGAACGGCACCGCGACGCCGAGGCCGGCGGCGCCGCCGGCGACCGAGGTTGCGACGATCAGGTTGCGGCGCGTCTTGTCCGGTTTTTCTTGGTTGTTCATGAGGATGGGCTTATTTATGGGTGGCGCGAAGCAGTGCGATTCTAGCGACGCCCCTGCGAAAAGTCACGATTTCGCTCCTAAAGTCTTAGTTTTGCAGGGGAATTTTGTATACTAAGTCGCCCCCATGTTTCGCCTCTGGCTAATCTTCGCGCAGGCCGCCACGGTAGCCGTCGCGGTGCTGTTCGTGGTGTCGACCTTCCGCCCGGAATGGCTGCCGCAGCGCTCCGGGCAGGTCGCGGTGCTGCAACAGGCGCCCAGCGCAACAGGGCCGCTGGCTGCGGTGCATATCGGCTCGTACCACGAGGCGGTGCAGCGCGCCGCGCCTTCGGTGGTGAATGTCTTCAGCTCGAAGGAAGTGCGCTCGCGGCGCTCGCCCCTGTTCAACGACCCGGCGGTGCGCCGTTTCTTCGGCGAGCCCGACGAAACGCAGCGCGCCTCGAGCCTGGGCTCGGGCGTGCTGGTCAGCTCGAGCGGCTACGTGCTCACCAACCACCATGTGGTCGAGGCGGCCGACGAGATCGAGGTGGCGCTCACCGACGGCCGCAAGCTGCTCGCCAAGGTGGTCGGCAACGACCCCGAGACCGACCTCGCGGTGCTGCGCGTCAACGCGGAGAACCTGCCGGCGATCACCTTCGGTTCCTCCGACGCGCTCAAGGTCGGCGACGTGGTGCTGGCGATCGGCAACCCGTTCGGCGTCGGCCAGACCGTGACCGCCGGCATCGTCAGCGCGCTCGGCCGCACCGGGCTGGGGATCAATACCTTCGAGAACTTCATCCAGACCGACGCCGCGATCAACCCCGGCAACTCGGGCGGCGCGCTGATCGACGCCGGCGGCAACCTGGTCGGCATCAATACCGCGATCTTCTCGCGCTCGGGCGGCTCGATGGGCATCGGCTTCGCCATCCCGGTGTCGAGCGCGAAGATGGTGCTCGAGCAGATCGTGAAGCATGGCGCCGTGACGCGCGGCTGGATCGGCGTCGAGGTTCAGGAGATCACGCCGGCCCTCGCGGAGTCATTCAAGCTCGGCGGCCAGCGCGGCGCGCTGATCGCCGGCGTGCTGCCCGGCGGCCCCGCCGACCATGCCGGCGTCAAGCCCGGCGACATCCTGGTCGAGGTGGAAGGCAAGCCGGTCGTCGACCCGGCCTCGATGCTCAACCTGATCGCGGCGCTGGCGCCGGGCGCGCCGGCAACGATGCGCTTCAGGCGCAAGGGCCAGGACGTCGACGCGACGATCAACATCGGCCGCCGGCCCAAGCCGCAGGCGCGCGCCGAGTAATTCAGGGACAGACCACGTTTTCCTGCCCGCGGGAGCGGAACGCCGGAAAACGTGGTCTGTCCCTGAATTACGACCCTGACCCCGAATTCCTACTTCTCCAGGAAAGCCTTGATGCGGTCGGCGACCTTGCCGATCGAGAAGATCCCGTCGAGGTGGCCGTTGGTGCCGTCGATCTCGTAGAGCTCGACGGCGTTGCCCTGGGCGCGGAGCTTCTCCGCCGCCTTGCGCGAGAAGTCTGGCGGAAACAGCAGGTCGGTGCTCGCCGGCAGGAACAGGACCTTGGCCTTGATGCGCTTGGCGTCCTTGTCGACGTTGTAAAGCGCGTTGGCTTTCGCCATCCAGACGAAGTGCCCGGCGTCGTTCGCGCCCGCTCGCGCCCGTCCGGACTTGGTGAGCGCATCCTCGATGGAGAAGAGATTCGCCATCGAGTCGGCGGGATTCTTTCCCTCCTCCGCCCACTTGTAGCCGTGCAGCTTCTCCGCCCACGCGAAATGCACCGTGGTCAGCGTCACGACCTTGAGCGCCTGGGCGAGGCCTTCGGTCGGCTCGGCGCCGCCGTAGTAGTCGCCGCCTTTCCAGTTGGGGTCGAGCCTGATCGGCATGGTCCACACATCGATCATCCCCAGCGTATAGGGCTGAATTTCCAGGCCCGGGCCGATGACGTGGATCACGCGCTCGACGAGCTCCGGGTATTCCACGCCCCACTCCATCGCCTGGATCGAGCCGCCCGAGGCCCCTGCCACCGCTTGAAGTCTTTTGATGTTTAAAAAGTCCAATAGAGCTTTGTGGACCCGCACCGAATCCTTCATCGACACCACCGGGAAGCTCGAGCCGTACGGCTTGCCGGTGTCGGGATTGATCGTCGCCGGGCCGGCGGTGCCGACCAGCGGGCTCTTGACGTTGAGGTTGGCGAGCGTATCCGCGCTCACCACGAAATACCGGTCGGTGTCGATCGCCTTGCCCGGCCCGATGATCGCGTCCCAGTAGCCGGCGGCCTTCTCGTCCGCCTTGTAGCGTCCGGCGGCGTGCGAGGTGCCGGAGAAGAAATGCGCGATGAACACCGCGTTGTCGCCCGCGGCGTTCAGCTTGCCGTAGGTCTCGTAGCCGACGCGCACGCCCTTGATCGTCTTGCCGCCGGCGGTGGTGTACTGCGGCAGGGTGAAGAACTTCTTCTCCGTGAGGAGCTGGGCCCCGGCGTTGCCGAGGATGAACAGGCTGGCAAATACGGCGAGTGCAATACGAGCAAGCATCGATACCCCCTAGATCCGGTAAGCGACTGTGGTCATCACCCTCGACGCGAAGCGCATCGCGCGCTTCACCGGGTCCGGCAGCTCGGCGGCGCCGAGCTCGAGCGCGCTGGCGCGGTGCCGCGCCTCGTCGGCGCGCATCTCCTCGACCACCGCGCGCGTGCGCCGGTCCTCCTGCGGCAGCGCCTCGAGGTGCCCGGCGAGGTGCTCCTCGACCTGGCGCTCGGTTTCCGCGAGGAAGGCGAGGTTCCACCGGTCGCCGAGCGCGCCGGCGGCAGCGCCGATGGCGAACGAGCCCGCGTACCACAGCGGGTTGAGCAGGCTCGGCCGGCCGCCGAGCTCGCGGATGCGCTGCGCGCTCCAGGCGAGGTGGTCCTGCTCCTCGCGCGCGGCGCGCTCGAGCGCCTCGCGCGACCGGGGATCGCGCGCGGTGAGCGCCTGCCCCTGGTAGAGCGCCTGCGCGCAAACCTCTCCGACGTGATTCACGCGCATCAGTGCGGCGGCGTGTTGACGTTGTTCCCCGGTAATTGAGCTTTCCGAGACCTTCGCCGCCGGGGACTCCCGGCTGGCCTGGGCCACGCCCGCCACGGCTCGAAGAGCGCGGTCAAATTCCCGGATGAAATGATCGACCATGGTCAGGGCTTTGTCAGGCGGCCTTCTGCCTGTCGGATTGCTTGATCAACGATTCCGCGGGGATGCCGAGATCGCTGTGCAGCCGCTGGATCATGGCGAGCGTCAGCGGACGCCGGCGGCCCAGGATTTCGTACACGCGGTTGATCCGCCCGATCATCGGCACCAGATCCTTCGGGGTCATGCCCTTCTGCTCCATGCGGAACCTGATCGCCTCGACAGGGTCGGGCAGGTCGAGCCGGTGGTGCCTGTTCTCGTACGCCTCGACAAGCGTGACCAGCACGTCCAGGCGCTCGCCCTCCGGCGTATCGCGTTGCGCCGGCATCAGCGCCTCGATCTGCTTCAGCACGGCGCGATAATCCGCCTTCGTCCTGATCGGTCTGATCTCCATGTTCGCCGCCCTTTCAGATGGTCTGCGCGTCTATCCTGTCGTATTGCGCGTGGGTGCCGACGAACCGGATGTACACGACGCGGTACGGATAATTGATCCAGACCACGATGCGGTACTTGTTGCCAGCAATGTTGAACACCGCCCGCCCGTCTCGCAGGATACTGGCGCTGCCGAATTCGCGTTTGACCTCGGCAGGCGAACGCCAGTCCGCTTGGAGCACGTGCCGGTACCACGCCAGCGTCG
>CAZNVH010000028.1:0-31699 GCA_964576525.1 uncultured Enterobacteriaceae bacterium | reverse complement strand
GGCCCCTGCAATTCCGTTGCGCACACATTTTTGATCGGGACCGTACATGACCTATTCGCTTACCGAGCGTAAACGCATCCGCAAGAGCTTCGCCAAGCGCGCGAACGTGCAGCCCGTGCCGTATCTGATCGCGACGCAGCTCGAGTCCTACACCGGATTCCTGCAGGCGCACGTCGCGCCCGAGAGCCGCAGGAACGAAGGACTGCAGGCCGCGTTCACCTCGATCTTCCCGATCGTCAGCCACTCGGGGAATGCCAAGCTGGAGTCCGTCAGCTACTCCCTCGGCGAGCCGCCGTTCGACGTCAACGCATGCCAGCAGCGCGGGCTGACTTTCGCCAGCCCGCTGCGCGCCAAGGTGCGCCTGGTGATCCTGGACAAGGAGGCGCCCAAGCCGACCACCAAGGAAGTGAAGGAGCAGGAGGTGTACATGGGCGAGATCCCGCTCATGACCACCACCGGCTCGTTCATCATCAACGGCACCGAGCGCGTCATCGTCAGCCAGTTGCACCGCTCGCCCGGCGTGTTCTTCGAGCACGACCGCGGCAAGACCCACTCCAGCGGGAAACTTCTTTTCTCGGCGCGCGTCATCCCGTACCGCGGCTCGTGGCTCGACTTCGAGTTCGACCCGAAGGACATCGTGTTCTTCCGCGTCGACCGGCGCCGCAAGATGCCGGTGACCATCCTGCTGAAGGCGTTGGGCTACACGCCCGAGCGCATCCTGCAGGAGTTCTTCGACTTCGACGGCTTCCACGTCAAGCCCGCCGGCGTCGAGTTCGAAGTGGTGCCCGAGCGCCTGCGCGGCGAGGTGGCGCGCTTCGACATCCACGACAAGAGCGGCAAGACCGTCGTCGCCAAGGACAAGCGCATCACGGTCAAGCACATCCGCGACATGGAGGCGGCCGGCATCAAGCGCATCGCCGCACCCGACGAGTTCATCCTCGGCCGCACCCTGGCGCACAACGTCATCAGCGCCGACAGCGGCGAGATCCTCGCCAACGCCAACGACGAGATCACCGAGACCCTGCTCGCCAAGCTGCGCGAGACCAAGGTGGGCAAGCTGCAGACCCTGTTCACCAACGATCTCGACCAGGGACCGTACGTGTCGCAGACGCTGCGCGCCGACGAGACCGCCGACATGCAGGCGGCGCGCGTCGCGATCTACCGCATGATGCGTCCGGGCGAGCCGCCGACGGAAGACGCGGTCGAGGCGCTGTTCAACGGCCTGTTCTTCGCCGAGGAGCGCTACGACCTCTCCGCGGTGGGCCGCATGAAGTTCAACCGCCGCATCGGCGCGCCGAGCGAATCGAGCTGGCAGCTGCGCTTCAAGGGGCTGGCGCTGGCCAAGGAGGCCGACGCCGAGCTGCGCGCCTATTTCAAGAACGTGCCCGAGCTGTCGCTCGGCAAGGTGAGCCTCGAGGGCATGGCGAGCGAAGCCAACGCCCAGGAGATCGTCGACAAGATGTTCCACGACCTGAAGTCGAAGGGCGTGGACAAGAACAAGCTCGAGGTGAGGATCGAGAACCGCCTGACCCTCAGCCCGAAGGACATCGTCGAGGTGATCCGCATCCTGGTCGAGCTGCGCAACGGCCGCGGCGAGATCGACGACATCGACCACCTCGGCAACCGCCGCGTGCGCTCGGTGGGCGAGCTGGCCGAGAACCAGTTCCGCGCCGGCCTGGTGCGGGTGGAAAGAGCGGTGAAGGAGCGCCTGTCGCAGGCCGAGTCCGAGAACCTGATGCCGCACGACCTGATCAACGCCAAGCCGATTTCGGCGGCGATCAAGGAATTCTTCGGCTCCTCGCAGCTGTCGCAGTTCATGGACCAGACCAACCCGCTGTCGGAGATCACCCACAAGCGGCGCGTCTCCGCGCTCGGGCCGGGCGGCCTGACGCGCGAGCGGGCGGGATTCGAGGTGCGCGACGTGCACCCGACGCACTACGGCCGCGTGTGCCCGATCGAGACCCCGGAAGGCCCGAACATCGGCCTGATCAACTCGCTCGCGCTGTACGCGCGCACCAACAAGTACGGCTTCCTCGAGACGCCGTACCGCAAGGTGAAGGATGGAAAGGCCACCAGCGAGATCAACTACCTGTCGGCGATCGAGGAAGGCAACTACGTCATCGCCCAGGCGAACGCCTCGCTCGACAAGGGCCTCAGGCTGGTCGACACCCTGGTGTCGTGCCGCTTCAAGAACGAGTTCGAGCTGAAGTCGCCCGAAGAGGTGCAGTACATGGACGTGGCGCCCTCGCAGATCGTCTCGGTGGCGGCCTCGCTGATTCCGTTCCTCGAGCACGACGACGCCAACCGCGCGCTGATGGGTTCCAACATGCAGCGCCAGGCGGTGCCTTGCCTGCGGCCGGAGAAGCCGCTGGTCGGCACCGGCGTCGAGCGCACCGCGGCGATCGATTCGGGCACCTGCGTCATCGCGCTGCGCGGCGGCACGGTCGACTACGTCGACGCCCAGCGCATCGTGGTGCGGGTGAACGACGACGAGACGGTCGCCGGCGACGTCGGCGTCGACATCTACAAGCTCACCAAGTACACGCGCTCCAACCAGAACACCAACATCAACCAGCGCCCGATCGTGAAGCAGGGCGAGCTGCTGTCCAAGGGCGACGTGGTCGCCGACGGCGCCTCGACCGACCTCGGCGAGCTGGCGCTCGGCCAGAACATGCTGGTCGCGTTCATGCCGTGGAACGGCTTCAACTTCGAGGACTCGATCCTGATCAGCGAGCGGGTGGTCGGCGACGACCGCTTCACCTCGATCCACATCGAGGAGCTGACCGTCGTGGCGCGCGACACCAAGCTCGGGCCCGAAGAGATCACGCGCGACATCTCCAACCTGTCCGAGGCACAGCTCGCGCGCCTGGACGAATCGGGCATCGTGTACATCGGCGCCGAGGTCGAGGCGGGCGACGTGCTGGTCGGCAAGGTGACGCCGAAAGGCGAAACCCAGCTGACGCCGGAGGAGAAGCTGCTGCGGGCGATCTTCGGCGAGAAGGCGTCCGACGTGAAGGACACTTCGCTGCGCGTGCCCTCGGGCATCAGCGGCACGGTGATCGACGTGCAGGTGTTCACGCGCGAGGGCATCGAGCGCGACAAGCGCAGCCAGGCGATCATCGAGGACGAGCTCAAGCGCTACAAGACCGACCTCGCCGACCAGATGCGCATCGTCGAGTCGGACACCTTCGAGCGCCTCGAGCGGCTGCTCACCAACAAGACTGCCAACGGCGGACCCAAGCGCCTGGCCAAGGGAACCAAGGTCACCAAAGACTACCTGACCGGGGTCGAGCGCTACGACTGGTTCGACATTCGCCTCGCCAACGAGGAGGCCGCGGCGCAGGTCGAGAGCCTGAAGGACTCGCTGGCGCAGAAGCGCCGCGAGTTCGATGCCATGTTCGAGGCCAAGAGGAAGAAGCTGACGCAGGGCGACGAGCTGCCGCCGGGCGTGCTGAAAATGGTCAAGGTCTACGTGGCGGTGAAGCGCCGCCTGCAGCCGGGCGACAAGATGGCGGGGCGCCACGGCAACAAGGGCGTGATCTCCAAGATCACCCCGGTCGAGGACATGCCGCACATGGCCGACGGCACGCCGGTGGACATCGTGCTCAACCCGCTCGGCGTGCCCTCGCGCATGAACGTCGGCCAGATCCTCGAGACGCACCTCGGCTGGGCGGCGAAGGGCCTCGGCCTGAGGATCGGCGAGCTGATCAAGCAGCAGCAGAAGGTCGCCGAGATCCGCAAGACGGTGGAGCGCATCTACAGCGGCAAGGAAGAGGACATCTCCAAGCTCACCGACGAGGAGATCCTGGCGCTCGCGCACAACCTGAAGGAAGGCGTGCCATTCGCCACGCCGGTGTTCGACGGCGCCTCCGAGAGCGAGATCAACGGCATGCTGGAGATGGCCGGGCTGCCGGTGTCGGGCCAGATCACGCTGTTCGACGGCCGCACCGGCGAGGCGTTCGACCGCAGCGTCACCGTGGGCTACATGCACATGCTGAAGCTGCATCACCTGGTCGACGACAAGATGCACGCGCGCTCGACCGGGCCGTACTCGCTCGTCACGCAGCAGCCGCTCGGCGGCAAGGCGCAGTTCGGCGGCCAGCGCTTCGGCGAGATGGAGGTCTGGGCGCTGGAGGCCTACGGCGCGGCGTACACCCTGCAGGAGATGCTGACGGTGAAGTCCGACGACATCACCGGCCGCACCAAGGTGTACGAGAACATCGTCAAGGGCGACCACAAAATCGAAGCGGGCATGCCCGAGTCGTTCAACGTGCTGGTGAAGGAAATCCGTTCGCTCGGCATCGACATCGATCTGGAGAGGTACTGATGAAAGCGCTGCTCGAGCTGTTCAAGCAGGTCCAGCAGGACGAGGAGTTCGATGCCATCAAGATCGGACTCGCCTCGCCCGAGAAGATCCGCTCGTGGTCCTACGGCGAAGTGAAGAAGCCGGAGACCATCAACTACCGCACTTTCAAGCCCGAGCGCGACGGCCTGTTCTGCGCCAAGATTTTCGGGCCGATCAAGGACTACGAGTGCTTGTGCGGCAAGTACAAGCGCCTCAAGCACCGCGGCGTGATCTGCGTGAAGTGCGGCGTCGAAGTGACGCTGGCCAAGGTGCGCCGCGAGCGCATGGGGCACATTGAACTGGCGAGCCCCACCGCGCACATCTGGTTCCTGAAGTCCCTTCCTTCGCGTTTGGGTCTCGTTCTCGACATGACGCTGCGCGACATCGAGCGCGTGCTGTACTTCGAAGCCTACGTGGTGACCGACCCGGGGCTGACGCCGCTCAAGCGCACCCAGCTCCTGACCGAGGACGACTACCTCGCCAAGGTGGAGGAGTTCGGCGACGACTTCGCCGCGGCAATGGGCGCCGAAGGCATCCGCGCGCTGCTGCGCTCGCTCGACCTCAACAAGTCGATCGATGAGCTGCACAAGGAGCTCGCAGCCACCAGCTCGGACGCGAAAATCAAGAAGTTCGCCAAGCGCCTGAAGGTGCTGGAGGGCTTCAAGAACTCCAACATCAAGCCCGACTGGATGATCATGGAGGTGCTGCCGGTGCTGCCGCCGGAGCTGCGCCCGCTGGTCCCGCTGGACGGCGGCCGCTTCGCCACCTCGGACCTGAACGATCTCTATCGTCGCGTCATTAATAGAAATAATAGGTTGAAAAGACTTCTGGAGCTGAAGGCTCCGGAGATCATCGTGCGCAACGAGAAGCGCATGCTGCAGGAAGCGGTCGATTCGCTGCTCGACAACGGCCGCCGCGGCAAGGCGATGACCGGCGCTAACAAGCGCCCGCTCAAGTCGCTCGCCGACATGATCAAGGGCAAGGGCGGACGCTTCCGCCAGAACCTGCTCGGCAAGCGCGTCGACTACTCCGGCCGCTCGGTGATCGTGGTCGGCCCGCAGCTCAAGCTGCACCAGTGCGGCCTGCCGAAGAAGATGGCGCTCGAGCTGTTCAAGCCGTTCATCTTCAACAAGCTGGAGCTGCTGGGGCTCGCCACCACCATCAAGGCGGCCAAGCGCCTGGTGGAGCAGGAAGTACCCGAGGTCTGGGACATCCTGGAAGAGGTGATCCGCGAGCACCCGGTGATGCTCAACCGCGCCCCGACCCTGCACCGCCTCGGCATCCAGGCTTTCGAGCCGGTGCTGATCGAGGGCAAGGCGATCCAGCTGCACCCGCTGGTGTGCGCGGCGTTCAACGCCGACTTCGACGGCGACCAGATGGCGGTCCACGTGCCGCTGTCGCTGGAAGCGCAGATGGAGGCGCGCACGCTGATGCTCGCGTCCAACAACGTGCTTTCCCCGGCGAACGGCGAGCCGATCATCGTGCCCTCGCAGGACATCGTGCTCGGCCTGTACTACGCCACGCGCGAGCGCATCAACGCCAGGGGCGAGGGCATGAGCTTCTCGGACCTCGCGGAAGTGCACCGCGCTTACGACTCGCGCCAGGTGGAGATCAACGCGCGGGTATGGGTACGCATCAAGGAGAAAGACGTTGCCGAGGACGGCGAGATCACGGAGCGCACCAAGCGCTACGAGACCACCATCGGCCGGGCGCTGCTCTCCGAGATCCTGCCCGCTGGCCTGTCCTTCGAGCTGCTCAATCGGCCGCTGAAGAAGAAGGAGATCTCGAAGCTGATCAATATCGGCTTCCGCCGCTGCGGCTTGCGCGAGACGGTGATTTTCGCCGACAAGCTGATGCAGGCGGGATTCACCCACGCCACGCGCGCCGGCATCTCGTTCGGCGTGCACGACATGACGATCCCGGCGCAGAAGCAGGAGCTGATCCGGGCCGCCGAGGGCGAGGTGAAGGAAATCGAGAACCAGTACACCTCCGGCCTGGTGACCGCCGGCGAGCGCTACAACAAGGTGGTCGACATCTGGTCGCGCTGCGGCGAGCAGGTCGGCAAGGTGATGATGGAGCAGCTCGGCTCGGAAGAGGTCGAGAACCGCCACGGCAAGACGGTGAAGCAGGAGGCGTTCAACTCCATCTACATGATGGCTGACTCCGGCGCGCGCGGCTCGGCGGCGCAGATCCGGCAGCTGGCCGGCATGCGCGGCCTGATGGCCAAGCCCGACGGATCGATCATCGAGACGCCGATCACGGCCAACTTCCGCGAGGGGCTGAACGTGCTGCAATACTTCATCTCCACCCACGGCGCCCGCAAGGGCCTCGCGGACACGGCGCTGAAGACCGCGAACTCGGGCTACCTGACGCGGCGCCTAGTGGACGTGACGCAGGACCTGGTGGTCACCGAGGACGACTGCGCGACGCAGAACGGCGTTTCCATGAAGGCCCTGGTCGAGGGCGGCGAGGTGGTCGAGGCGCTGAGGGAGCGCATCCTCGGCCGCGTTCTGGCCATCGATCTGGTGCACCCGGAAACGCAGGACGTGCTGTTCGGCGCCGGCACCCTGATCGACGAGGACGGGATCGAGGCGATCGACAGCCTCGGCATCGACGAGGTCAAGGTGAGGACCGCGCTGTCCTGCGATACGCGCTTCGGCGTGTGCGCCAAGTGCTACGGGCGCGACCTGGGACGCGGCTCGCTGGTGAACGTCGGCGAAGCGATCGGCGTGATTGCCGCGCAGTCGATCGGCGAGCCCGGCACGCAGCTCACCATGCGCACCTTCCACATCGGTGGCGCCGCATCGCGGACCGCGGTGCAGAGCCAGGTCGACGCCAAGTCGGCCGGCACGGTGCGCTTCACCCCGACCATGCGCTACGTCAGCAACGCCAAGGGCGACAAGGTGGTCATCTCCCGCTCGGGCGAGATCAGCATCACCGACGACAACGGCCGCGAGCGCGAGCGCCACAAGGTGCCGTACGGCGCGCTGCTGCTGTCCGCGGACGGCGACACCATCCGCGCCGGCAAGATGCTCGCCAACTGGGATCCGCACCACCGGCCGATCATCACGGAGTACGCCGGCACGATCAGGTTCGAGCACGTCGAGGAAGGCTCCACCGTCGCCAAGCAGGTCGACGACGTCACGGGCCTTTCGACCCTGGTGGTGATCGACGTCAAGCGGCGCACCACAGCCGCGGGCAAGGGACAGCGTCCTTCGGTGAAGCTGATCAACGAAGCCGGCGACGAAGTGCGCATTGCCGGCACCGACCACGCGGTGAACATCAGCTTCCCGGTGGGCGCGGTCATCGCGGTGCGCGACGGCCAGCAGGTCCAGGTCGGCGAGGTGCTGGCGCGGATCCCGCAGGAAGTCTCGAAGACGCGCGACATCACCGGCGGCCTGCCGCGGGTGGCGGAGCTGTTCGAGGCGCGCTCGCCGAAAGACGCGGGCATGCTTGCAGAGGTCACTGGCACCGTGAGTTTCGGCAAGGACACGAAAGGCAAGCAGCGCCTGGTGATCACCGACCTCGAGAAGCAGGAGCACGAGTACCTGATCGCCAAGGACAAGCACCTGCTGGTGCACGACGGCCAGGTGGTCAACAAGGGCGAGATGATCGTCGACGGCCCGGTGGATCCGCACGACCTGCTGCGCCTGCTCGGCATCGAGGAGCTGGCGCGCTACATCATCGACGAGGTGCAGGACGTGTACCGCCTGCAGGGCGTAAAGATCAACGACAAGCACATCGAGGTGATCGTGCGCCAGATGCTGCGCCGCGTGGAGATCACCGATCCGGGCGAGACCACGTACATCACCGGCGAGCAGTCGGAGCGCGCCGATCTGTTCGAGGAGAACGAGAAGGCGGTGAAGGAGGGCAAGAAGCCCGCGGTCTACGCCAACATGCTGCTCGGCATCACCAAGGCCTCCCTGTCGACCGATTCGTTCATCTCCGCGGCCTCCTTCCAGGAGACCACGCGCGTGCTGACCGAGGCGGCGATCATGGGCAAGCGCGACGGCCTGCGCGGCCTGAAGGAAAACGTCATCGTCGGCCGCCTGATTCCGGCCGGCACCGGCCTCGCCTACCACAACATCCGCAAAGCGCAGGCCGCCGAGCCGGTGCTGGCCGAGTTCCCGGTCGCCCCGGCCGAGCCCGCGCCGCAGGCGGAGGCCACTGCCGGCGGCAGCTGATAGCTCTCTTGGCAGGAGCAAGGGCGCCTCCGGGCGCTCTTTTTTTTGCTGATACGCTAAGAGAATGCGTGCTGTCCCGCTCGTCGCCCTGCTGTGCGCCCTGCCGGCGCATGCCGAGCTGCGGCCGGAATGGGAGTTCGGGCTGGGGGCGAGCGCGTTCACGCTGCCCGACTACCGCGGCTCGGACGAGAGCCGGGGCTACGTGCTCCCCTTTCCCTACCTGGTCTATCGCGGCGAGCACCTGCGCGTCGACCGCCAGGGCGTGCGCGGCATCTTCTTCGAGTCCGATCGCGTAGAGCTGAATCTCAGCGTCGGCGCCACCCCGCCGGTGGACAGCGACGAGAACCGCGCGCGCGAGGGCATGCCGCACCTTGACCCGACCCTCGAGATCGGCCCCCGGCTCGACCTGACCCTGGCGCGCGACCGCGAGCGGCAATGGTCGTTCGAGGCGCGCCTGCCGCTGCGCGCAGCGATCGCCACCGACCTTTCCCACACCCGCCATATCGGCACCGTGGCCTATCCGCATCTGAATCTCTTCACGCGGCCGATGATCGCCGGGGCGCGCTGGAACCTCGGCTTGCAGGGCGGGCTGCTGTATGCCTCGCGCGAGTACCACCAGTACTTCTACGGCGTGGACGAAGCCTTCGCCACGCCCGAGCGGCCGGCCTACGCGGCCGGCGGCGGCTACTCGGGCGCGCTCGCCCTGGTGTCGCTGACCCGGCGCTTTTCACGCTTCTGGATCGGGGGCTTCGCGCGCTACGACACGCTGAAGGGAGCGGTGTTCGAGTCGAGCCCGCTGGTCAAGCGCGACCACGCGGTGACGGCGGGAATCGCGTTCGCCGTGGTATTCGCCGAGTCCGGGCGCAAGGTCGACGTCGACGTCGACGAGTAGGCGCTAGCGGCCCGCGGGCGGCAGCAGCATCAGGTTATAGCGGGCGGTGCGATGCCCGGGGTCGAGAAACAGCGCGCTCTGGTACTCGCGCCGCGCTTCGGCCAGCCGCCCCTCGAGCTGATAGGCGTAGCCGAGGTTGTTGTGGCCGCGCGCGTTCCACGGTGCGAGGCGCACGCTCGACTCCCACAGCCGGACCTCGCTCGTGTAGTCCAGCTGGCGGTAGAGGCTGGCTGCGGCAAACAAGGAAAGCAGCAATGCCGTTGCAACTTTTGCATGAATTATTTCTTGTAGTTGAATACAAAGAGCGAGAAACAAGCCCCAGGACGCGAGGTACAGCTGGCGGTCGTTGACCACGTCGAGGCGCGGCACCAGCGAGTTGGTCGGCGCGAGCTGCAGGAAAAACCAGAGAACCCCGAAACCGATCCACGGACGGGAGCGGAGGTTGGCGGCCCCGAGCACGCCGAGGTTCACGAACAACAGTGCTTGAAAAATCAATACGGCATTCCAGTCCGTCAGTACCGGCAGCGCCGGGTCGATGTTGTAGCCGTGCAGGCCGATCAGGCGCGAGACCAGCCAGGACACACCGCCGACCTGCGTGAGCAGGTTGTCCGCAACGCTGCGCTGCGTGTAGCCGAAGCTGAGGTGCTCGAAGTAGCGTGTGCTGAGCAGAACGAACAGCGCGCCGGCGGCGAGCAGCGCCCAGTGGACGCCCTGCCGCCGCAGGACGGTTCTCCAGTCCGGCCGCTCGCGGCGCGCCAGCTCGCACAGGAGCAGCGCCGCCGGCAGCGTCACCGCGGTCTCGCGCACCGCCAAGGCGCACAAGAAGAGCACGGCCGAAACCGCCCAGTGAGCGCCGCGCAGGTAGACGAGCAGGGCGCCGAGGTAGAAGCTCGCCATCAGCGAGGTCGAGCGCCCGCTGATGTAGGTGACCGCCTCGGTCGCCGCCGGATGGAACGCGAACAGCAAAGCTGCGACCAGCGCGGCGCCTGAATGCCCGAACAGGGTTCTACCGACGAAATAGAGCAGGACCGCGTTGAGCGCGTGCACCGCATTGTTGAAGAGGTGGAAGCCGAACTCGCCTTCCCCTAGGGTCCAGTTCAGCGCGTAGCTCGCCTTGAGCAGCGGGCGCACGCCGTCGCCGGCGCGCTCGAGCAGCGCCTGCCAGGAGTGCACCGTCGGATAGTTGACGATGACGTTGTAGTCGTCGAAGTGGAATACGCCGAGGAACGACGGCAGATAGACCGCCGTCACGGCGAGCGCGATCGCCAGCGCGATGCGGCCGGCGGGGCTCACGGCCCCGGCGCGTCGAAGGCGCGGTTCAGCAGCCCGACCGCGCTCCACCAGCGGTCGGGCGCATTCAGCAGCACCGCCAGCACGCGCACGCCGTCGCGCTCGGCGAGCGCCACCAGGCAGTTGCCGGCGCGCTCCGTGTAGCCGGTCTTCAGGCCGAGGGCGCCGGGGTAGCGCCCGATCAGCGCATTGGTGCTGCGCAGCGCGAAGCTGCGACCGCCGTCGAGGGTGCGGATGCTCAGGCGCTCGATCAGGGCGAGGCGCAGGTATTCCTCGTGGCGCATCACCTGCTCGGCGAGCCGCACCAGGTCGGCGGCGGTGGTGTACTGGTCATCGCGGTCGTGCCCGCAGGGATCGCCGAACCGCGTGCCAGCCATGCCGAGCGCGGCCGCGCGCCGGTTCATCTGCGCGACGAACTTCGCCGTGGTGCCGCCGATGTGGTCGGCGAGCGCGCGGCAGGCGTCGTTCGCCGAGCGGATCACCGTCGCCGCGAGCAGGTCGCGCGCGCGCAGCTCCTCGCCGGGCTTCAGGCCGATGCGCGTGCCGGTTTCCTGCAGCACGCCGCGGCCGACCGTGACGCGGCTATCGAGGTCGCCGCTCTCGAGCGCGAGCAGCGCGGTCATCAGCTTGGTGAGGCTCGCCGGGGGCAGCCGCGCGTCCGCGGCCCCGGCCCACAGCAGCTTGCCGTCGCGCTTCACCAGGTAGGCGGCGGCGACCGACGGGTAGGGGTTGTCCGCCGCCTGCGCGACGCAGGCGGCGAGAAAGGCGACTAGAACGAGGCCGAGCCGCAGCCGCTATCTTCCGAAGAGGCCCTTCAGCTTGTCGATGCCCTTGGTGACGCCCTGCTGCACCTGCTCGGTGGCCGTGGGCGGCGACCCGGTCTGCAGCACGCGGCCGCCACTTTCCTCCTCGAGGCTGGCGAGCGTCGTGCACATGTTGCGCATCTTGCGGTCCTGCAAGCTGGTGTACTGGCGCCCGGCGCAGTTCTTGGCGAAAAGCGACTTGGCGTCCGCCGGGCAGTTCCGGTAGATGTAGTGGTAGGCCTCGGTCTGCACCGCTTTCGGGCAGAGCTTGGCGCCCACCTGCTTGATTTCCGCCGGACAGTAGCGCGACAGGAATTCGAGCGACTCGCCCTTGAGCGCGCCCGTGCACAGGGTCGCCTGGACCTTGGGTTTCTGCACGCCGCAAAGCGCGGCGCCGTTGTCCGCGCCTTCCTTTTCGGCTTGTGCAGCCAGGGTGAAGCCGGCTTCGGTCTGGTACTTCTGGCAGAACTCCGCCTTCTTCGCGTCGCACACGGTCTTGCCTGCCGGGGGCACGAAGCTGTTGCGCACCTGCGGGTCGGTGCACATCGCGGACTTGGTCATCGGGTCGCGCGGGTTGTAGCAGGCCGGGAACTTGGAGGCGTTCATGGCGGCCGTAGCCTCGTTGCACGCCTTGGTGATGGTGGCCGTGGTCTGCTTCTGGGCCTCCGCCATCTGCTGGTTCGCTGCGGCGGTCGCAGCGGCGCCCTGCGCCTTCATCTTGGCGACCTTGTCGTCGCGCTCGCGCGTCGCTTGCGCCGTGTCGCAGGTGCCGAGTTTGCGGCCCGAGGTGTTGATGACCATTTCGCCGTCCTTGCCGGTCATCTTCATGCTGCCCTTGTACTCGGTGCGCGCGGCGTTGAAGGTCTGGTCGATGACCGCCTGGCCTCTCGGGCAGTTCAGGGTCATGGTCATGCGCGGCCCGGTCTGCTTGAAGTCGGTGACCTTGCAATCCTTCATGTCCGGCCGCTTGGTGGCGTCCTGCTTCGGGTCCTTGCCGGTGCAAACGCGCTGCGGCGCCTGGCCCATGCCCGCCATGCCGGCGGGCATGCCGGGGATGTTCATCTGCGAAGTGACTTCCCACAGCTCGCCGTCGTCGGCGGCGATGCAGGACAGCGGCAACAGCAGGACCAAGGCCAAACCGACTCTCATTTGAGTGCCCCTATAATCGCTCCCATGGGCACGATGCCAGATGTTGCAAATGCCGTCGAGCACGCAATGCGGGTCGACCTGGCTGCCGCGTTTCGCCTGGCGGTCCGCCTGGACCTTCACGAGGGGGTCTGCAACCACTTCAGCGTGATGCTCCAGGACGGCAAGCGGTTCCTGCTCAACCGCTACGGCCTGCACTGGAGCGAAGTCACGGTCTCCAACCTGCTCACGCTCGACGCCAAGGGCAAGGTGCTCGAGGGCGAGGGCGAGTTCGAGAAAACCGCGTTCTACATCCATTCGCGCATCCACTTCGCCAACCCGCGCGCGACCTGCGTATTGCACACCCACATGCCCTACGCCACCGCGCTCACGCTGCTCGAGGGCGGGCGGCTCGAGATGGTGGAGCAGAATGCGCTGCGCTTCGCCGACGACATCGCGTATGACGACGTCTACAACGGCCTGGTGGTCGACGACGCCGAGGGCGACCGCCTGGCGCGCGCGCTCGGCGGCAAGCGCGTCCTGTTCCTCGCCAACCACGGCGTGATCGTGGTCGGCCCCTCGGTCGCCGAGGCTTTCGACGCCATGTACTACCTCGAGCGGGCCTGCCGCCTGCAGGTGCTGGCGCGCTCCATGGGCGGCAAGCTGCGCGCGGTGCGCCCCGAGGTGGTGCGCGACGCGTACCGCATGATGCTGGCGGACGCGCCGAAGTACGCCGGCGCGCACTTCGACGCGCTCAAGCGCATCCTCGATCGCGAGGAGCCGTCCTATTCCGCCTGAGGCGGTGCAGTTGCGGCCGGCGCGGCCGGAGGATCTTGCCGGGATCCACGCCATCTATTCCCACCATGTGCTCCACGGCCTGGCGTCGTTCGAGGAAGTCCCGCCGTCGGTGGACGAGCTGGGCAACCGCTACCGCGACATCACCGGGCGCGGGCTGCCCTATCTGGTCGCCGAGCTCGGCGGGGTCGTCGCCGGGTACGGTTACTGCTCGCCGTACCGCGCGCGCAGCGCCTACCGCCATTCGCTCGAGGATTCGGTCTACATCCGCCACGACATGACCGGCCGCGGCGTGGGCAAGGCGCTGCTCGGCGAGCTGGTGCGCCGCTGCGAGGCGCTGGGCTACCACCAGCTGATCGCCGTGATCGGCGACAGCGGCCATGCCGCCTCGATCGGGGTGCACGCCGCCTGCGGCTTCCTGCGGGTCGGCACGCTGCGCTCGGTCGGCTTCAAGTTCGGCCGCTGGGTCGACAGCGTCATCATGCAGCGTCCCCTGGGACCGGGGGACGGCGCTTCGCCTAGCCGACCGTAAGGACCAGCTTCCCCTTCACCTGGCGCGCCGCCATCAGCTTGAGCGCTTCGGCGGCCTTTTCCAGCGGCAAGGTCTGCGACACGTGCGGCTTGAGCCGGCCTTCGCCATACCACTGCGCGAGCTGGCGCAGGCTGTCGGCGAAGCGCCGCGGCTCGCGCCGGGTGAAGTCGCCCCAGAATACGCCGACCACCGAAGCGCCTTTCAGCAGGGCGAGATTCAGCGGCAGCTTGGGAATTTCCCCCGCGGCGAAGCCCACCACCAGCAGCCGGCCGCGCCAGGCGAGCGAGCGGAACGCCGGCTCGGTATAGGGGCCGCCGACCGGGTCGTAAACGACGTCCACGCCCCGCCCCTCGGTGAGCGCCTTGATCCGCTCGCGCAGGTCCTCGGCGGCATAGTTGATCGTGGCGTCGGCGCCGTGGCTGCGGCACAGCGCGAGCTTGTCCTCGCTCGAGGCGCAGGCGATGACGCGCGCGCCGAGCGCCTTGCCGATTTGTACCGCGGCAAGGCCTACGCCGCCCGAAGCGCCTAGCACCAAAAGGGTCTCGCCGGCCTTTAGCGTGCCGCGGTCGCGCAGCGCATGGTCGGTCGTCGCGTAGGTCAGCAGGAACGCAGCCCCAGTGACGAAATCCATGCCCTCGGGAAGCGCGACCAGGCGCGTGGCTTCGGTCTTTACTTCCTCGGCGAACGCCCCGTAGGTGGTGAACGCCATCACCTTGTCGCCCGGCCGGAACGCGTCGACCCCGGCGCCCACCTCCTTCACCACGCCGGCGAGCTCGCTGCCGGGGGAGAAGGGCAGCGGCGGCTTGAACTGGTACTTGTTCTGGATGATCAGGACATCGGGGAAGTTCAGGCTTGCCGCCTTCACCGAGATCACCACTTCGCCGGCTCCCGGCTGCGGCGAGGGCAATTCCTCGACTACGAGCGAATCGGGAGGGCCGAACTGTTTGCAGAGCACCGCTTTCATCGTAGGCTTGCATTATGCCAACCCTGTCCGCCGACGACGGCGTCAAGCTCTACTACGAGGAGGCGGGCAGCGGCGCGCCGATCGTGTTCGTGCACGAGTACGGCGGCGACCACCGCAGCTGGGAGCCGCAGGTGCGCCATTTCTCGCGCCGCTACCGCTGCATCACCTACAACGCGCGCGGCTATCCGCCCTCGGACGTGCCCGAGGATTTCGAGCGCTACTCCCAGGCGCGCGCGCGCGACGACATCCGCTCGGTGCTCGACGCGCTCGGCCTCCAGCGCGCGCACGTCGTCGGCCTGTCGATGGGCGCCTTCGCCACGCTGCATTTCGGCATGACCTACGGCTACCGCGCGCTGTCCATCACGGTCGCGGGCGGCGGCTACGGCTCGCACCCGGCGCAGTACCGGCAGTTCCAGGCCGACTCGAAAAAGAACGCCGAGCTCATCCGGCGCGAAGGCATGGCCTCCTTCGTCGACACCTACGGCAGCGGCCCGCAGCGCGTGCAGTACCAGATCAAGGATCCGCGCGGCTTCGCCGAGTACCTGCGCCAGTTCAAGGAGCACTCCGCGCTCGGCGCGATCAACACGCTGCTCGGCGTGCAGTGCCGCCGCCCGTCGTTCTACGACCTGACCGCCGAGATGGCGCGCATGGACGTGCCGACGCTCATCATGTCGGGCGACGAGGAAGAACCCTGCCTGGAGGTCAAGCTCCTGATGAAGCGCACGATCCCGACGGCCGCGCTCGCGATCCTGCCGCGCAGCGGCCATGCCATCAATCTGGAGGAGCCGGCGCTGTTCAACGAGCTGGTGGAGGCGTTCTTCCACCAGGTCGAAGCCGGTCGCTGGGGCCCGCGCGACGCGCGCTCGACCGTGCCGTCGATCTACGGACCGTCCGGCAAGCCATGACGCTGCGGGTCGAGAAACGTGGCAGCGTGGGCTGGGTCGTCTTCGACCAGCCGGCGCGGCGCAACGCGATCAACGGCGCCATGTGGCGCGGCATCGCGCCCGCCATGGCCCGCTTCGACGCCGACCCCGAGGTGCGCTGCGTGGCTTTCCGCGGCGCCGGCACCGCGGCGTTTTCCGCAGGCGCCGACATCTCCGAGTTCGAGGCGGCGCGCTCCGCCAGCACGGCGGTCGGCGAATACGACGGCCTGCTCGACCAGGTGCTGCACGCGATCCAGGGCTCGCCCAAGCCCTCGCTGGCCATGATCTACGGCTATTGCTTCGGCGGCGGGCTGGAGATCGCGCTCGCTTGCGACCTGCGCTATTGCGGCGCGGCGGCGAAGTTCGCCGTCCCGGCGGCGAAGCTCGGCCTCGCCTACAACGTCGAGGGCCACAAGCGCCTGCTCGAGACCGTCGGCCACGCGCGCGCCAGGGAGATCATGTTTCTCGGACGGAGCTATGACGCCGGCGAGGCGCTGGCGATCGGCCTGGTGCAGCGCGTCGTGCCCGACGGCGAGCTTGAAAGTTTCTCTGAAAAGGTTCTTCAGGAGCTGTCGGAAAACGCGCCGCTTTCGATCCTCAACTCCAAAACCCTCATCGAGGAGTACGTGAAGTCCTCGGGCGCTCCGGATGCGGCGCGCATGCGCGCCGCGATCGAGCGCTGCGCGAAGAGCGAGGACTACGCGGAAGGCCGGCGCGCGTTCATGGAGAAGCGCAAGCCGCGTTTCAAGGGGAAATAGCCGATGAAGGCCGCGCAGGCGCTGAGGATCAAGGACGTGCGGGTGCGCGCGGTGGCGGCGCCCATGAAGCGGCCGCTGGCGACCGCAAGCGGGGCGCTGACCGCGGCAGCCCTGCTCCTGCTCGACCTGCGCACCGACGGCGGCATCGTCGGGCGCTCCTATCTCTTCGGCGTCGGCCGCCACAACCTGCCGGCGATCGCGAAGCTGGTCGAAGCCATGGCCGAGATGGTGAAAGGCGACGAGGTGGCGCCGCTCGAGCTCGAGAGGAAACTGCGCGCGCGCTACGCGCTCCTCGGCGTGCACAACATCGTGTTGTTCGCCCTGTCGGGCATCGACATGGCGGCCTGGGACGCGCTCGGCCAGGCCCGCGGGCAGCCCCTCGTGCGCCTGCTGGGCGCCGCGCCGCGGCCGATTCGCGCCTACAACTCCAAGGGCCTGGGGCTCATGCCGCTCAAGCCGCTGGTCAAGGAAGCGCGCGAGTTGGCCGGCGAGGGCTTCGCCGCGATCAAGCTGCGCCTCGGCCGGGCCGAGGCGCGCGATGACCTGGCGGCGATCCGGGCGGTGAAAAAGGAAATCGGCCCGGACATCCTGCTGATGACCGACTTCAACCAGGGACTCAGCGTGGCCGAGGCGGTCAAGCGCGGCCGCATGATCGACGACGAGGGCGGCGTGGTCTGGATCGAGGAGCCGGTGCGCGCGGATGATTTTTCAGGAAGTCATCAAGTAAGGCTGAAAGTACATACGCCTATTCAGATCGGCGAGAACTTCATGGGCCCCGAGCAGATGGCGCAGGCGCTCGCCGCCGGCGCCTGCGACTACGTGATGCCGGACTTGGAGCGCATCGGCGGCGTCACCGGCTGGCTGCGGGCGGCGGCGCTCGCCCAGGCCGCCGGCGTGGAGATGTCGAGCCACCTGTTCCCGGAAGCGAGCTGCCACCTGCTCGCGGCGACGCCGACCTGCCACTGGCTCGAGTATGTCGACTGGGCAGACCCGATTCTCAAGAACCCGGTCGAGCTGAAGGGCGGGAATGTCGTCATTCCCGAACGCCCCGGGCTAGGCATGGAGTGGAACGAGAAGGCGGTGAAGCGCTACCAGCTGTGATGTTCACCCGGCATTTCGCGCACTGGCCTCCTGGGCAGCCGAGATCGCTCGAGCTGCCGCGGGAAAGCGTGTGCGCCAACCTCGCGGCGAGCGCCGCGCGCCATCCGCAGCGCGCGGCGATCGATTACTACGGCAGCCGCATCCCCTACGCGAATCTCAAGAGCGAGGTGGATGCGCTCGCCGGCTTCCTGCAGCAGCGCCTCGGGGTGGCGCGCGGCGACCGCGTGCTGCTCTACGCGCAGAACTGTCCGCAGTTCGTCATCGCCTACTACGCGATCCTGCGCGCCGACGCCGTGGTGGTGCCGGTCAACCCGATGAACCGCACCGAGGAGCTGCGCCACTACGTCGAGGATTCGGACGCGCGCGTGGCGATCGCCGGCCAGGACGTGCTGCGCGAGATCGAGCCGCTCGGCGTGGGGCGCATTCTCCCCATCGTCTACTCCGACTACCTCGCGGCGCCGACCGACTTGCCGGTGCCGGACTTCGTGCGCGCCGCAGGTCCACGCGCGTGGCAGGAGGCCCTGGGCGCGAAGCTCGAGCCCGGCCCGCATCTTGCCGGTCCCAACGACCTGGCGGTCATGCCCTACACCTCGGGCACCACCGGCAAACCGAAGGGCTGCATGCACACCCACAGCAGCGTCCAGGCGACCACGGTCGCCTACCTGTACTGGCGCGGCGCGCAGGACGAGAGCGTGGTGCTCTCGGCGCTGCCGATGTTCCACGTCACCGGCATGCAGGCCGGGATGAACGCGCCGATCCACACGGCGGCGACCCTGGTGGTGCTGTCGCGCTGGGACCGCGATTGCGCCGCGCTGCAGATCCAGCGGGCGCGCGTCACCAACTGGTCGGCGATCACGACGATGCTGGTCGACTTCCTGTCGAACCCGAAGCTCAAGGACTACGACCTGTCGTCGCTGCGCGCGCTCGGCGGCGGCGGCGCGGCGATGCCCGAGGCCCTGGCGCGGCGCCTCGAGGAGGTGATCGGGCTGCCGTTCGTCGAGGGCTACGGCCTGTCGGAGACCATGGCGCCCACGCACATCAACCCGCCGCACCGGCCGAAGCGGCAGTGCGGCGGCATCCCCTTTTTCGGCACGGATGCTCGCGTCCTGGACGTGGAATCCCTGAAGGAACTGGAACCCCATCAGGTGGGCGAGATCGTCGTGCAGGGCCCACAGCTGTTCCAGGGCTACTGGAAGCAGCCCGAAGCGAGCGCCCAGGCCTTCCTCTCACATGATGGGAAACGCTTCTTCCGCACCGGCGACCTCGGCTACTACGACGAGGAGGGCTACTTCTTCATCACCGACCGCCTGAAGCGCATGATCAACTGCTCGGGCTTCAAGGTGTGGCCCGCCGAGGTCGAGGCCATGCTCTATGCGCACCCGGCGGTGCAGGAGGCCTGCGTTATCGGTTCGCGCGACGAATACCGGGGTGAAACGGTCAAGGCGCTCGTGGTCATAAGGAAAGAATTTCTTAAAAAAACCGAACCCAAAGCGATTATCGACTGGGCGCGAAGCAAGATGGCGGTCTTCAAGGTGCCGCGTGTGGTCGAGTTCGTGGACGAGCTGCCGAAGACCGCCACCGGCAAGATCCTGTGGCGCCAGCTGCAGGAAGAGGAAAACCGCAAATGATCACGACCCGAACAGCCAGCGGCCGAGGGCCCAGGCGAGCGCGGCGATGAACGCCGAGCAGGGGATGGTGAGCACCCAGGCCCAGACAATGTTCCCGGCGATTCCCCAGCGCACCGCCGACACGTTCTGCGCCGTGCCGACGCCAACGATGGCGCCGGTAATCGTGTGTGTCGTGGAAACCGGAATGCCAAACACCGTCGCCATGAACAACATCGCGGCGCCGCCGGTCTCCGCGCAGAAACCGCCCACCGGCTTGAGCTTGGTAATGCGCTGCCCCATGGTTTTCACGATGCGCCAGCCGCCGAAGGCGGTGCCAAGCGCGATGGTCACGTAGCAGGCCGCCACCACCCACATCGGAACCGGGTCCTTCGATCCCAGGTACCCCGAGGCCATCAGCAGCATCCAGATGATGCCGACGGTCTTCTGCGCGTCGTTGCCGCCGTGCCCCAGGCTGTAGAGCGACGCGGACACCAGCTGCATGCGCCGGAACCAGCGGTCGACGCGCGAAGGCGTGGTGCGCACGAAAATCCAGGCGGTGATCAGCATCAGGGTCGCGCCGAACAGCATGCCGACCATGGGGGAAATGAAGATGAAGGCGACGGTTTTCAGGATCCCGGCGGGGATCAGGGCCCAGGTTCCTCCCTTGGCGACCGCCGCGCCGACCAGCCCGCCGATCAGCGCGTGCGAGGACGACGAAGGAATGCCGTAGTACCAGGTGATGAGATTCCAGGCGATCGCGCCGGTGAGCGCGCCGAACACCAGGTAGTGGTCGACGATGCCTTGGTCGATGATGCCCTTGCCGACGGTCGTCGCCACGCTGAGCTGAAACACGAACACGGCGACGAAGTTGAAGAACGCCGCCAGGATCACCGCCTGGTAGGGCGTCAGCACGCGCGTCGAGACCACGGTGGCGATCGAGTTGGCGGCGTCGTGGAAGCCGTTCATGAAATCGAAGGCCAGCGCCACCAGCACCAGCGCGATGACCGCCCACAGGCTGATCGACAGGCTTTCCACGCGCTACGAGCTCTCGAGCACGATGCCTTCGATGATGTTGGCGACGTCCCTCGCAGCGGTCGCTGATCGTCTCCAGCAGCTCGTAGATGGTGCGCAGCTTGATCAGCTGCTTGACGTCGGGCTCGTCGCGGAACAGCTTCGACATCGCGCCGCGCAGCACCCGGTCGGCGTCGGACTCGAGCCGGTCGATCTCCTCGCAGCACTTGAGGATCGCATCGGGGCGCTTGACGTTGGTGAGCAGGCCGACCGCGGTCTTCACCCGCTCGCAGCACATCTGGTTGATCTCGGCGAGCTGCTTCGCTTCGGGGGTGGCGCGGCGCAGATCGTAGAGCGCGACCGATTCCGCGACATCCTGGATGAGATCCAGGATGTCATCCATGGTGGAGATCAGCTGGTGGATCTGGTCGCGGTCGAAGGGCGTGATGAAGGTCTTGTGCAGCAGCGTGATGCACTCGTGGGTCAGCTTGTCGGCGGCGCGCTCGACGGCGTCGATGCGCTGTGCGTGCGCCTCGAGCTCGGTGAAGGTGCCGAGCATCGCGGCGAGCTCGCGGCTGCCCTCGACGATGCGCTCCGCATGCGCGTTGAACAGGTCGAAGAACTTCCCCTCGCGGGGCATCAGGCGTCCGAGCATCGAGCTACTCCTTCGTTCCGAGGCCGCGCGATCTTAAGCCTTCTATTGCGGCCTGATCAAAACCCCATTCCAGCAGCGCCTGCGCGCCGCCGGCGCCGCGCTCCGGCGGCGCGCGCCGCACCGCCCCCGGCGTGCGCGAGAAGCGCGGCGCCGGGGCGGGCTGCTCCACTCCTGCCAGGGTGAGAAAACTTTTTCGGAACACGTTGTGACGGTCGCGCCGCGCCTCGGACCAGGACAGCACCGGCGCGAAGCAGGCGTCCGAGCCTTCGAACACCCTGCACCACTGCGCGCGCGTTTTCGACTTGAACGCTTTTGCGAACATCCTTTTCATCGGCGGCCAGCGCTTGCGGTCGTATTGGCCCGGAACGTTTCGTAATTGGAGTTTTTTGATCAATTCCTCGAAGAAGCGTGCCTCGATCGAGCCGATCGAGATGTACTTGCCGTCCCTGGTCTGGTACACGTTGTACCAGGGGGCGCCGGTGTCGAGGATGTTCTCGCCGCGCTTTTCGCTCCAGGTGCCTGCTTTGAGAAACCCGGCGAACATGGCCGCCAGCAGCGAAGCGCCTTCCACCATCGCCGCGTCGACCACCTGGCCGCGGCCGGAGCGCGCCGCCTCGAGCAGCGCGCAGGCGACGCCGAAGCCGAGCAGCATGCCGCCGCCGCCGAAGTCGCCCAGCAGGTTGAGCGGCGGCACCGGCGCCTCGCCCTTGCGGCCGATGGCGTGCAGCACGCCGGCGAGCGCGATGTAGTTGATGTCGTGGCCGGCGCGCGCCGCGAGCGGGCCGTCCTGGCCCCACCCCGTCATGCGGCCGTAAACCAGTTTTGGATTTCTCCTGAACACCTCGTCAGGCCCGAGGCCGAGCCGCTCCATGACGCCCGGACGCATGCCCTCGATCAGCGCGTCCGCCTTGCCGACGAGTTGCAGGACTGCTTCTATGGATTCTTTTTTCTTGAGATCGAGCGTCACCGAGCGCTTGCCGCGCATCATCACGTCCTGCCCGCGGCTGCGCTTCAGGCCCAGGTCGGTGCCCGCCGGCCGGTCGATCACCAGCACATCGGCGCCCATGTCGGCGAGCAGCATGCCGGCGAACGGCGCCGGGCCGATCGCTTCGAACTCGAGCACCCTGATTCCGCTAAGCGGCCCCATGGTCAGCGAGCTGATCGAAATCGCCGGCGGCGCTGACCGACGGCGTGCGCCGGATCCACGCGCTGCTCGCCGGCCATCTGAGCCGGTCCTAGTGCAAGCCCACGGAAGCCTCGAGGTTGCGCACCATGGCGACCAGGCGCGGGCCGAGGTCGTCCTCGAGCTGGCCCTTCTTCACCAGGAAGCCGGGCACGATGCAGTTGAACGACACGATCTCGCCGTCGACCGTGCGGCGCATCGGCGCGCCGACCGCGTACACCTCGCGGCGCAGCTCGCCGGTGCTGGCGCAGAAGCCGCGCGAGCGGATGTCCTCGAGCGCCTTGTCGATCGAGGGGCGGAACTTGCGGTGCATCTCCGGCTCCTTGACCTTCATGTGGTTGAGCACCGACTCGCGCTCGGGCGGCGTGCAGGCCGAGAGGAACGCGCGCCCGATCACCGATTGCGAGATCGGCACCGAGGTGCCGATATCGGGGAGCGTGGTGATGCCGTTGCCGCTGCGGCAGGACTCGACGTAGACCATGCTCAGGCGGTCGCGCACGCCCATCGACACCGAGCCGTTGCAGTAGTCGGCGAGCTCCTTCATGAACGGGCGCGCCACCTGGCGCACGTTCATCGACGCGAGCAGCGGGTAGCCGATCGACAGCACCGCCGAGCCGAGCTGGTACTTGCCCAGGCGCATGTTGTGCCGCAGGTAGCCCAGCTTGGTCAGCGTGTAGGTCAGGCGCGACACCGTCGGCTTGGGCAGGCCGGTGCGCACCGAGATCTCCTTGTTGCCGAGCAGCGCCTCGAGCGGCGTGAAGCAGCGCAGCACTTCCAGCCCGCGCGCGAGCGTGGTGGCGAATTGCCGGTCGCCTTCGTGCTCGTAGCTGAACGGGGCAGGGCTGGGGGAAATCGGTGCCGCGGGTTCTGGTGCGCCCATGGAAGGCCTCTCGTCCGGTGGTTTAAGCCAGTACAGCGAAATGTGTCGCGTTTCGCTATTCTGTCGGCCCACGCCGCCCTGTCAACAACTTAGTCGTATTAGATTTCACATAGTGAAACCATGACCCCACTGTTCGACCTCGCCGGGAAAGTCGCGCTGATCACCGGGGCGACCCGCGGCATCGGCCGGGCGATCGCCGAGGAAATGGCGCGCGCCGGCGCCCGGGTGGCGATCTGCGGCCGCAAGGCGGAGACCTGCGAGTCGGCCCGCAAGGAGCTGGAGGCACAGGGCGCCGCGGTCCTCGCCCGGCCCTGCAACGTGTCGCGCAAGGAGGAGTTGCAGGCCCTGGTCGACGCCACGGTGGCGAAATGGGGCCGCATCGACGTCGTGGTGGCGAACGCCGCGTCCAATCCGCATTACGGGGCGCTCACCGACATCTCCGACGAGGCCTTCGACAAGATCATCGCCAGCAACCTCAAGAGCGTGCTGTGGCTCGCCAAGATGACGCTCCCGGGGATGGCCGCCGGCGGCAGCTTCATTCTCGTGGGCTCGATCGGCGGCATCCTCGCCAACACGGTGATCGGCGCTTACGGCCTGTCGAAGGCCGCGGGGCACCACCTGGTGCGCAACCTCGCCGCCGAATGGGGGCCGAAGGGCGTGCGCGTCAACGCCATCGCGCCCGGGCTGGTGAAGACCGAGTTCGCGCGCGCACTATGGGAGGACGAGGCGCGCCGCAACGAGCGCATCGCGGCGACGCCGCTGCGGCGCCTGGGGGAGCCGCGCGACATCGCCGGCGTCGCGGTGTTCCTGGCCTCTCCGGCCGCCGCATTCATCACCGGGCAGTGCATTGTGGCCGACGGCGGCGTTACCATTCTCTGATGGACTTGAACTATTCGGCCGAAGAGCTCGAGTTCCGCGACCAGGCGCGCACCTGGCTCGCGCGCAACCTGCCGAGCGACCTGAAGGAAAAGGGCGAGCGCTACGAGCACCTGTCGAAGGAAGACCTGCTGCGCTGGCACCGCATCCTGGCCAAGCAGGGCTGGGTCGCGCCCGCCTGGCCGAAGGAGTGGGGCGGCACCGGCTGGAACGTGGTGCAGCGCTATGTCTTCGAGGAGGAGCTGGGCTACGCCGGCACGCCGCCGCTGATCCCCTTCGGCCTGCAGATGTGCGCGCCGGTGCTGCTCGCCTTCGGCAGCGAGGCGCAGAAGAAGCGCTTCCTGCCCCGCATCTACAACGGCGACGATTTCTGGTGCCAGGGTTATTCCGAGCCGGGCTCGGGGAGCGACCTGGCGTCGCTGAAAACGAAAGCGGTCAGAAAGCAGGACCACTACAGCGTCACCGGCCAGAAGATCTGGACCTCCTACGCGCACTACGCCGACTGGATCTTCTGCCTGGTGCGCACCGACCCGACGGTCGAGAAGCGCCAGGAAGGCATCTCGTTCCTGCTCATCGACATGAAGAGCAAGGGCGTGACCGTGCGCCCGCTGATCCTGATGGACGGCGGCCACTCGGTAAACGAGGTGTTCTTCGACGACGTTGCCGTGCCCCTCGAGAATCGGGTGCACCACGAAAACGCCGGCTGGACCGTCGCCAAGTACCTGCTCGGCTACGAGCGCATGAATACCGGGCGCATCGGCGAGTCGAAGCGCACGCTGCGCAAGCTCAAGGAATCTTCTTTGGAAAAACAAAAAGACATCCGATTCCGCGATCGACTCACGCGCGTCGAGGTCGAGCTGGCCGCGCTGGAGATCACCAACCTGCGCTTCCTCGACCGCATGCGCCGCACCGGGGAGCCGCCCGGCGCCGACGTGTCGATGCTCAAGATCCGCGGCACCGAGATCCAGCAGGCGCTGACCGAGCTGATGGTGCAGGCCGCCGATCCCGCCGCCCCCGAGACGCAGGCGATCGAGCGGCGCTACCTCGACATGCGCAAGACCACCATCTACGCCGGATCGAACGAGATCCAGCGAAACATCATAGCCAAGATGACATTAGGACTGTAGTAACACGTCTATGAATTTCGACTACAACGAAGAGCAGCAGCTGCTCGCCGACTCGGTGCGGCGCTTCCTGCAGAAGGACTACGATTTCGAGGCGCGCCGCAAGATCCTCGCTGCGCCCGAAGGCTGCAGCGAGCGCGTCTGGTCGACCTTCGCCGAGATGGGCCTCATCGGGCTGCCGCTGTCGCCCGACTACGGCGGCTTCGGCGGCGGCGCGGTCGACCTGATGAGCGTGATGGAGGCCTTCGGCGAGGCGCTGGTCGTCGAGCCGCTCGCGCCGACCCTGCTCGCGGCGCTGGCCGTCGCGCGCGGCGGGGACGCGCAGCAGAAGCAGTCGATCCTGCCGGCGGTGGCCCAGGGGAAGATGAAGCTCGCGCTGGCGGTGGGCGAACGCGGCGTCATCGGCGCGCCCATGGCGGACAAGATCGTCGTGTTTTCCCAGGAGAAATGCTTTCTGGTCGGGAAAGCCATAGTCAAACCGCGTCGCACGCTGGACGACCTCGCCGTGGCGGACATCCGCATCGAGCGCGCGCAGGCCGAGCCGCTGGCGCAGGCCGGCCCGGCGCTGCTCGAGGAGATCCTCGATTTCGGCACCGCGCTCGCCTGCGCCGAGGCCGTCGGCGCGATGAAGTTCGCCTGCGACACCACGCTCGAGTACCTGAAGACGCGCAAGCAGTTCGGCGTGCCGATCGGCGCCTTCCAGGCGCTGCAGCACCGCATGGTCGACATGGTCATCTCCTACGAGCAGGCGAAATCCATGGCTTGCCTGGCGTGCTCGAAAATCGATTCCTCTGAAAATGCCGCCGACCGGTCGCGCGCGGTGTCCGCCGCGAAGATCAAGATCGCCGACAGCGCGCGCCATATCAGCCAGGAATCGGTCCAGCTGCACGGCGGCATGGGCATGAGCGAGGAGCTGAAGGTGAGCCATACCTTCCGCCGGCTGACCGCGCTGGTGCGGCGCTTCGGCGACGCCGACCACCACCTCGCGCGCTACGCCGCGCTGTAGCAGTGCAGAACCAGCGCATCGTGCTCGCCAGCCGGCCCGAGGGCTGGGTCACCGAGCAGAACTTCGAGCTGCAAACGGCGGCGATGCCGCAGCCGCGCGACGGCGAGGTCCTGGTGAAGAACGCCTACCTCTCGCTCGATCCGTACATGCGCGGGCGCATGAACGAGGGCAAGTCCTACGCCGCGAAGCAGGAGATCGGCGAGGTGATGATTGGCGGCACGGTCGGCGAGGTTATCGAATCGAAGAATCCGAAGTTTGCGGCGGGCGACCAGGTGTTGGGAATGTTCGGCTGGCAGCAATACGGCCTGTCCGACGGCAAGGGATTGAACAAGATCGACGCCAGCCGCGTGCCGATGTCGGCCTACCTTGGGGTGCTGGGCATGCCCGGGGTGACGGCCTGGATCGGCCTGCTCGACATCTGCCAGCCGAGGGCCGGCGAGACGGTGGCGGTATCGGCCGCCTCCGGCGCCGTCGGCAGCGTGGTCGGCCAGATCGCCAAGCTGAAAGGCTGCCGCGCGGTCGGCATCGCCGGCGGCAGGCAGAAATGCGACTACGTCGTGAAGGAGCTCGGCTTCGATGCCTGCGTCGACTACAAGGCCGGAGCGCTCAACGAGGACCTGAAGGCCGCCGTGCCCGGCGGCATCGACTGCTACTTCGAGAACGTCGGCGGCGTGATCCTCGACGCGGCGCTGCGCAGGATGAACGCCTTCTCGCGCATCGCGGTCTGCGGCCTCATCTCGCAGTACAACGCCACCGAGCCCTACGGCGTGAAGACCTTCCAGTCGATCCTCACCAACCGCATCAAGGTCCAGGGCTTCATCGTTTCGGACCGCATGGAGCTGTGGGCAAAGGCGCTGCCCGAGCTCGTCGGCTGGGTGGCCGCGGGGAAGATCAAGTACCGCGAGAGCGTCACGCAAGGCCTGGAAAACGCGCCGCGGGCTTTCATCGGCCTTCTGAAGGGCGAGAACTTTGGCAAGCAGCTGGTCAAGCTCGCCTGACTACGCCGGCTTCGGGCAGCGCGCCGCCGCCTTTGCCATCGACGCGCTGGTCGCCCTGGTGGTCTGCGTGCCGCCGATGGTGGTGCTGCGCTCCTGGGGCCTGCTTCTTCCCGTCGCGCTGGTCGCGGCGCTGATCGGCTTCTGGCGCTATTGCGGCGCGACGCCGGGCAAGCTCGCGCTCGCGCTGAAGGTCGTCGATGCATCGAGCGGCGGCCCGCCGAGCACCGGGCGGCTCGCGCTGCGCTTCCTCGGCTACTTCGTTTCGGCGCTGCCGCTCACGCTGGGATTCCTGTGGATCGCCGTCGACCGCCGCAAGCAGGGCTGGCACGATAAGATCGCCAAGACCGTCGTCATCAACTCCGAGGACTAGGAAAAAATGATCGATCTCTATACGTGGCCCACGCCCAACGGGCACAAGGTCCACATCATGCTCGAGGAGACCGCCACGCCCTACCGCGTGATCCCGGTCGATATCGGCGTCGGCGACCAGTTCAAGCCGGAATTCCTCAAAATCTCGCCGAACAACAAGATGCCGGCGATGGTCGACTCCGACGGCCCGGGCGGCAAGCCCTTCGCCCTCGCCGAGTCGGGCGCGATGCTGTTCTACCTGGCCTCGAAGACCGGGAAGTACCTGCCTGCGGATCTGCGCAAGCGCTGGCAGGTGATGCAGTGGGTGATGTTCCAGATGGGCCACATCGGGCCGATGCTCGGCCAGGCGCACCACTTCCTCGGCTACGCGCCGGAGAAGATCGAGTACGCGATCAACCGCTACAAGAACGAGGCCAATCGGCTCTATGGGGTTGTTGAAAAAAAATTACGTGAAAGCAAATACGTGGCGTGCGACCAGTACACCATAGCCGACATGGCCATCGTGCCGTGGCTGCGCGCGCCCGAGCGCCAGGGCGTCAACATCGACGACTACCCGGCCCTCAAGCGCTGGCGCGACGCGATCCTCGCGCGGCCGGCGGTGCAGAAGGCGGTGCAGGTGCTCGCCGACCGGCGCCGCACCGAGATGACGCAGCAGCAGAAGGACAACCTGTTCGGCGCCGCGCAATATGCCAAGAGATAGTCTGGAAAATGCGGTCGCCTGGATCACCGGCGGGGGCTCCGGCATCGGCCTGGCCGGCGGCCTCGAGCTGGCGAAGGCCGGGGCCCACGTGGTGGTTTCGGGCCGCAGCGCCGAGACGCTGAAGAAGGCCGAGAAGGAGCTCAGGGCCGCGGGCAGCTGCGAGACCATCGCCCTCGACGTCGGCGACCAGAAGGAGGTGGCGAAGGCGGCCGCCGAGATCGCCAAGCGCCACGGCCGCATCGACATCCTGATCAACAGCGCCGGCATCAACGTGCCCAAGCGCAACTTCCGCAACGTGTCGGTCGACGGCTGGGACCAGATCGTCGCCATCAACCTGTCGGGCCTGTTCTATTGCTGCCACGCGGTGCTGCCCGGCATGCGCGAGCGCAGGGAGGGCCTGATCATCAACGTTTCGTCGTGGTTCGGGCGCTACTGGAACACGCTGGGCGGCCCCGGCTACAACGCCACCAAGCATGCGGTCGTGTCGCTCACCGAGACGCTCAACGTGGAGGAGGCCGCCAACGGTATCCGCGCCACCTGCATCCTGCCCGGCGAGGTGGCGACGCCGATCCTCGAGAAACGGCCGGTGCCGCCGCCGCCCGAGGAGCGCGCGCGCATGCTGCAGGCCGAAGACCTCGGCAAGACCATCCTGTTCGTCGCCTCGCTGCCGCCGCGCGCCTGCGTCAACGAGCTCATCATCAGCCCGACCTGGAATCGCTTCTACCTCGGCGGGCTCGAGTCGCCGAAGAACTGAACAGCCTCCACCTGCGCGTAGCCGCCCCGTTCATCGCGGGGTACTTCGTTTCTTACGTGTACCGCATGGTGAACGCGGTGCTCGCGCCGACGCTCGCCGCCGAGTTCGGGCTGTCCGCCGGCGGCCTCGGCCTGCTCTCCAGCATCTACTTCTTCTCGTTCGCGCTGTGCCAGCTGCCGCTCGGCGTGGCCTTCGACCGCTTCGGCCCGCGCAAGGTGAACGCGGCGCTGCTGCTCCTCGCCGCGGTGGGCGGCGCGTGGTTCGCGCACGCCGAAACCGCCGCCGGCGCGATCGCGGCGCGCGCCCTGATCGGCGTCGGCGTCTCGGCCTGCCTGATGGCCTCGCTGACCGCGTTCGTGCTGTGGTACCCCGCGGACCGCCTCTCGACCATGAACGCGATCGCCTTCTCGGCCGGCGCGCTCGGCGCGATGACCACCACCGTGCCGCTCGAGCTGCTGCTGCGCGTCTGGGACTGGCGCGAAGCGTTCATGCTGATCGTCGCCGCGACCGTGGCGGTGAGCCTGGTGCTGTGGCTCTGGGTGCCCGAACGCAGCGCCCGAACGCGTGGCGAGCCATTAATTCGTCAAATCCAGGATTTGGGAAAACTCATCGGTGATCCCGCGTTCCTGCGCGTCGCGGTATGCCTCGGCGCCAGCCAGTTCGCCGCGGTGGCGCTGCAGACCCTGTGGATCGCGACCTGGCTGCGCGACGTCGCGGGCTACAGCCCGGCGGGAGTGGCGCGCGGCCTGCTCGCGGTGAACGTGGCGATGATCGTCGGCTACCTCGCCTTCGGCCGCGCCGCCGACGCGCTGCAGCGCCGCGGCCGCAGCGCGCTCGGCCTGCTGATCGGCGGCGTCGCGGCCTCGACCATCAGCCTGGGACTGGTGGTTTTTGTTTTTCAGACTTTGTTTCTCTGGTGTGTTTTCGTCGGCACCGGAACTGCGGTGGTCCTCGCCTATTCGATCCTGTCGCGCCGCACTCCGCAGGCGATGGCCGGGCGCGCGAACACCGCGCTCAACGTGTTCGGCTTCGTCGGCATGTTCAGCGGCCAGTGGGGCATCGGCCTGGTGCTCGACCTGTGGCCGCCGACCGCCACCGGGTATGCGCCCGAGGCTTATCCCTGGGCGATCGGCATGACCTGGGCGGTGCAGCTCGCCGGCCTCGCCTGGCTGTGGAGCGGCCGCGCGCTGCTCGAGCGTCGCGCTACTGCGGGCGCTTGAAGTAGATGTCGCGGTACGCGGTGTAGACCGAAATCGAAATCACCGGCCCGAGCACCAGCCAGCCGAGGCCGATCGGCAGGGAGGCGAGAATCGCGAAGGCGAACAGCACCACGCCGTACAGCAGGAACGGCACGATGTTCTTGAGGCAGCCGGCGAAGCTCGCCTTCAGCGCATCGATCGCGCCCATGTTGTTGAATACTACGAGCGGCGCGGCAAACCAGATCGCCATCGCCACCGGCACCATCAGCGCGATCATGACGAGCATGGCGAGGAGCATGGTGACCCCCATCGCCGCCATCGCCTCGGGATCGCCGCCCATCATCGTGAATATGCCCACGCCCATGATCAGTCCCACGACCACCACGACGGCGATCGTGGCGGCGAGGTACAGCGCCCCGACGCCGATCAGCGTGCCGGTGCGCTCGCGGAAGCCCGCAAAAAGGTGCCCGAGCTCGAGTTCGCTGCCTTCATCGAGCGCGCGGCTGCCGACGGCAAATCCTGCAAGGAACACCGGCAGGAACAGCACCGTCAGCAGGCCGCCGAGGATCGGGATGAAGGAGGCCACCATGAAGATCACCACGAACAGCAGCCAGATGCCGATCCACAGGCCCCACTGGCGCTTGTAGAGCTCCCAGGCCGCGGCGATCCAGGCCCAGCCCTGGCCCGCCGCCACCGCCTGGCCCGTGGCGAGGAAATCGCCCCGGTTGACGATCGTTTCGTCGGTGACCGCCGCCTTCGGCGCCGCGTACGGATTCGGTGTGCTCATGGCTCCCCCTGTTGAGTATTCTATTTTTCCTTCAAGCGCACGCGCAGCGTGGCGATCGCCTTGGCCACCAGCGAGCCGTCCGGGTTCTTCGCCTCGGCCTCGACGAAGCTCATGCTGCGGCCGTCCTTGAGTACGCGCGCCTCGGCCAGCAGGCGCGAGGCGTTGGCGCCGCCGATGAACGAGGTGCTCAGGTCGATGGTGACCACGCCGATCGAGTCGGGGTGCAGGGTGCGCGCCGCAGTGCACAGCGCGACGTCGAGCAGCGACATGATCACCCCGCCGTGCGCGGTGCCCAGGCTGTTGGTGAGCTGCGGCTCGATCGGCAGCGACAGCCGCGCGGTGCCCTGGCCGAGCTCGTCGGTCGAGATCTTGAGGTGGACGATGAAGGGAATCTTCTTCTGGTATTCCCGGGTGAACTCGAGCGGGCTCATACGATGATCGCGCCGCCGTCGACGGCGATCGCCTGGCCGGTGATGTGACGGGAGGCCTGCGAGGCCAGCAGCACGGCGAGCCCCTTCAGGTCCTCCGGGCCGCCCAGGCGTCCGGTCGGCGTGCCCTCGAGGACGAAGAGCCACTCCTCCTCGGCGAGCTCATAGTGGTAGGGGCAGAGGCTCTCGCCCGTTCGTAGCAGCACGAGGGTGCCGCCAAGCCTCCTGGCCCCAATGACCGGCCGGATCGCCGCGTAGGGCGCGCGGTAGCCGTCCGGCTCGTCGTGGTCGACGCCCAGCTCGGCGTCGTGGAAGTTGAAGACCTTCACGACTCGCGGTCCCAGTAGTCGACGGAGGTCTCGCGGCGGAACATTTGGCTGCGCTCGGTGGAAGAGAAATTGATCGCGATC
>CAZNVH010000027.1:0-2326 GCA_964576525.1 uncultured Enterobacteriaceae bacterium | reverse complement strand
GTGGAGCTCGACCGGCGCGTGTGGGGCGATACCCAGGTGCTGTTCGCGCGTTATGCAGGCGTGTCCGACTAACCGGTCAGCTCGCGACATGCCAAAACGTAAAAGCGACTCCCCACCCGACCGGCCCGTGATGGTCTGGTTCCGGGAGGACCTGCGCCTCGCGGACAATCGCGCGCTGGCCGCCGCGGCGCAAACAGGACAACCCATTCTCGCCATCTATGTGCATGACGAGGACAGCTCCGGCGTGCGTCCGCTGGGCGGCGCGTCGCGCTGGTGGCTGCACCATTCCCTGGCGGCGCTGGGCGCCGCGCTCGGGCGGCTGGGGGCGCCGCTGGTCATCCGCCGTGGCTCATCGTTCGACGTCCTGCGGGCCGTGGCCCGGGAGACCGGCGCCGCCGCCGTGTTCTGGAACCGCCTGTACGAGCCGGCGGCGCGCGCGCGCGACGCCGCAGTGGAGCAGGCGCTGCGTGCCGACGGCCTCGCCGTCGAGACCTTCAACGCCGCGCTGCTGGCCGAGCCGCACGAGGTGGCGACCGGCGCGGGCGACCCCTACCGGGTGTTCACGCCGTTCTGGCGGACGGTGGCGCCGCGGCTCGGCGCGCAGCCGCCCGAGCCGGCCCCGCCGCGGCTGGCGGGCGCGTCACCGCCCGGCGAGCCGCTCGACGGGCTCGGGCTGCTGCCGCGCGTCGCCTGGGACGGCGGCCTCGCGCAGGCCTGGCGGCCTGGCGAGGCCGGGGCCCTGGCGGCGCTGGATGATTTCTGCGAGGCCGCGCTGTCCGCCTACGCCGCCGGCCGCGACCGGCCGGGCGAGCCCGGCACCTCGCGGCTGTCGCCGCACCTGCATTTCGGCGAGATCGGCCCGCGCCAGGTCGTCGCGCGCATCCTCGGCCTGCAGGCGCAGGGCCGCGGCGCCGGCACCGAGACCTTCCTGAAGGAACTTGGCTGGCGCGAGTTCGCGCACCATCTCCTGTGGCACTTCCCGCGCACGCCCGTCGAGCCGCTCAACGCGCGCTTCCGGCGCCTGCCGTGGCGCACGGAGTACGCCGCCGACCTGCGCCGCTGGCAGCGCGGGCAGACCGGTTTCCCGATCGTGGACGCCGGCCTGCGCGAGCTGTGGGCCACCGGCTGGATGCACAACCGCGTGCGCATGATCGCGGCCTCGCTGCTGGTCAAGAACCTGCTGGTGCCCTGGCAGGAAGGCGCGCGCTGGTTCTGGGACACGCTGGTCGACGCCGACCTCGCCAACAACACGCTCGGCTGGCAATGGACCGCCGGCTGCGGCGCCGACGCCGCGCCGTTCTTCCGCATCTTCAACCCGGTGCTGCAGTCGAAGAAGTTCGATCCGCAGGGCCGTTACCTGCGGCGCTGGCTGCCGGAGCTCGCCGGAGTGCCGGACGCCGACCTGCACGAGCCGCGGCCGGAGGCCATGGTGGACCTCGCCGCGACCCGGGCGCGTGCGCTGGAAGCCTTCAGCAAAATCAAGGATTAACCGGTAGTTAGGTAAGATTGCGGTCTTGACCGGGGTCTGGCACACATGGCGCAGAAGGAAAAGTCGGAGAAGGGCTGGGACAAGCTCCCGGACGGCGGCTCGCGCAGCGAACGCGGCGAGGTCTACAAGAAGCTCGGCCGCAAAGTCATCGAGATCGAGCTCGCCGGCGTCAAGCAGATGATCGAGCGCATCGACGACCAGTTTGTCCGCGCCTGCCGCTACCTGCGCTACGAAAAGCTGGTCGGCCCGATCGACAAGAAGCGCAGCGGCCGCGTCGTGGTCATGGGCGTCGGCAAGTCCGGCCACGTCGGCACCAAGATCGCCGCGACCCTCGCCAGCACCGGCACGCCGGCGTTCTTCGTGCACCCGGCCGAGGCCGCGCACGGCGACCTCGGCATGCTGACCGCGCACGACGTCGTGCTGGCGCTGTCCAACTCCGGCAAGACCGGCGAGATCGTCGCGCTGCTGCCGGGGCTCAAGAAGCTCGGGGTGAAGCTCATCGCGATGACCGGCAATCCGGATTCGCCGCTGGCCAAGGCCGCCGACGTGCACCTGAACGTCGCCGTCGAGCAGGAAGCCTGCCCGCTGGAACTCGCGCCGACCGCCAGGCGGATAGGCGGAAGTAGCGCCATTTTCTGCGTCCGACCATGGAGATTATGTTAACCGGAACTCTTCAAGCAACCGGTTTTCTCTAGGCGGTAGCATCCTCCGGGTGCGCGACGCCAAGCGAATGTTCGCCGCTCGGGAGTGTGAAGGCGCGCCCGCTCTCGACGGCGCCCAGCACACCTTCCTCGTGCTCGACGGTCAGCAGCGCCTGACTTCGCTCTACCAGGCCTT
>CAZNVH010000026.1:0-67246 GCA_964576525.1 uncultured Enterobacteriaceae bacterium | reverse complement strand
GGTGCAGACGGTCATCCAGGGCGTGGATAGCGGCCAGGTGCCGCGCGCGCAGTACGGCGCCGTGCTGGTGGACGAGGGCCACGATTTCGAGCCGGAGTGGCTGAAGCTGGTGGCGCAGATGGTGCATCCCGAAACGAACTCCTTGCTCGTGCTCTACGACGACGCGCAAAGCATCAATCGGCGCAAGGCGCGGCTCGGGTTCAGCTTCGCCGAAGTGGGCATTCAGGCGCGCGGCCGCACGACGATCCTGCGGATGAACTACCGCAATACGGCCCAGATCATGGCGGTCGCCTGCGAGTTCGCGCGCGACCTGCTCTCGGCCAAGGAGGCGGAGGAGGACGCCATCCCGCTTGTTGCGCCGCAGAGCGCGGGCCGCAGCGGCTCGTTGCCTGAGCTTCGCAGCTTTGCGGGCGAGGACGCGGAACTTGCCTACGTCGTCGAGCGCGCGAAGGCGCTTCATGCGGCGGGCACCGCGTGGAAGGACATGGCGATTCTTTTCCGCTACCACCGGCATGGCGAAAGCTTCGCGCAAGCTATCGGCCGCGCGGGAATTCCGTACGATCTTCTTGGGCCGACGCAGTCGAGTCGATTCCTGCTGGGCAATGACAGCATCAAGATCTTGAGCATGCACAGCAGCAAGGGCCTGGAGTTTCCGGTCGTTTTCCTTCCATGCCTGGATTCGATGCCTGCGCCCAGTCAGGAGGTCGCTGCCGAAGCCAAGCTCCTGTACGTCGCCATGACGAGGGCGATGGAACGGTTGCATATGACGCATCACGCGGGTTCCGTTTTTGTCGATCGAGTGCGGGCGGCGCTTGGGGCTGGTACCGCGGCGGGCTGAGGGGGCTGATCCGTCGCTGCGCGTGCAGGCTGGCGTAGAATCACTCACACGGTTTTCGCCCTACCAGGAGGTTTGCATGGCAGGCTCGACGCTGGAGAAGGTGCGCTCCGAGGCGCTGCGTCTCACGCAAGCAGAGCGCGCGGAGCTCGCGCACAGCCTGGTAGGCAGCCTGGATGGTCCAGCGGACACGGATGCGGAATCAGCCTGGGACGCGGAGATCCTGCGACGACTGGGTGAAATCGATGCCGGGACCGCGGAACTCATCGATCGGGAGGAGTTGCGCCGGCGGATGAAGGCGCGCATGAGCCGCGCCTGATGCGCCGGGTTCGTATCCACGCGGCGGCCGCCGAGGAGGCTGCGCAAGCCGCAGCGTGGTACGAAATGGAACGGCCCGGGCTCGGGGTGGATTTCGGGCGCGCCGTGGATGCGGCGCTTGACCTGCTGGAAGAAGAGCTCGTCCCCCTCGTCTCGGTTTCCGGTATTGCCGGCACTCGCGGCGCGAAGCGCCTGCTGCTCAGGCGCTTTCCCTACGCAGTGATCGTGAGCGAGCGCGCCGCCGAGGTCATCGTCGTTGCATTCGCCCATACTGCACGCCGGCCCGGCTATTGGCGCGGCCGGCTGAAATCCTCCCCGTGACCTCCATCGCCCGGTTCTGGGACTTCGCCATCGTCCCCACCCTCGTTGACTACATCCGCACCCTGGCCCTGGGGCTATGGGGTGGTGCTCGCGAATATCTCCCGCAAGGCCTGGTTCGTGGCGGCGGCCGATGGCAGATGACCAGGCGCTGAGAATCGCCGCTTTCCGGGAGGTCAGGCGGCTGGCCGACCTGAACGGCGACCTGACGTCGCGTGACTTGCGCGCCGGCTTTCGCTTCGACGGCGAGCGTCTCCCGCTTGTCAATCCCCAGCGCGGCATCTTCAAGCCGACGCAGATGCGGTTCCTGCTTTCGATCCGGACGGTCTATCCTCGGCCCGGCGCCAGGGTCTGGTACGACGACCAGCGGCAAGTTCACCGCCAGATATACGAGGGCGATGAAGCGGTCGACTATGCCTTCATGGGGCAGAACGCCGACGCGGCCGAGAACCGCTGGCTGCGCGAGGCGATGGAGAACGCGACTCCGTTGATCTATTTCCTCGGCATCGCTCCGGGGATCTACCGGGCGCTCATTCCGAGTTTTGTGATCGGTTGGGATCCTGGGACCTTGAAGGCGCGCATCGCGTTCGCCGCGGAAGAGGAAGATGCGTTGGAGGTGCCGGAGACCGCGGCGGAGCGACGCTACGCCCTGCGGCAAGTGAAGCAGCGACTCCATCAGGCTTCGTTCCGCGAAGCGGTGATCTCGGCCTACAAGGGGCGCTGTGCGTTGTCAGGCTTACGCGAACCAGTACTGCTCGACGCGGCACACATCATCGAGGACAAGAACGAGCAGCTTGGCCAGCCGGTGGTGCAGAACGGCATACCGTTGGCTAAGACGCACCACGCCGCTTTCGATGCGCAGCTAATCGGCATCGATCCGGATTTCAAGATTCACGTCTCGCGGCGCATTCTCGAGCAGAAGGACGGCCCGACCCTGGAGGCGCTGAAGCGCCTGGATTCGAACCCTATCTATCGACCATCGCGCGCGAAGGACATGCCGGACCGCGATCGACTGGCGGCCAGGTTTGAGCAATTCAAGGCACGAGCTTCCTGATGCCTCATTTGAGTAACAGCGGCAGACCGCAGAGAAAAAGCGCCGCACAAACCACGCGCTGAAACGCCCGTTGGCTCAGTCCCGAGTGAATCCGATCGCCGACTAGCAACCCGATACCCATAGCCGGAAGCGCGGCGGCGCAGAGGATGAAGGAGTCGAGGGTGAGCTCGTCGACGGCGGCATAGCCGATCGTGCGGGCGACGCTCAGGGTCAGGAGCATGGCGGAGAGGGTGGCGCGGAAGGTCTGCTTGCTCGCGCGGCTGGCGTCGAGGTAGATCGCGAAGAAGATGGTGGCCATCGAGCCGAAGAGGGTGCCGACGACACCGGAAAAGAAGCTTGCGAACGGGCGGAGGACGGCGGGAGGGGCGGACGGGGTGGTGCCGGCGTGCCGGGTCGTCATCCATAGGGAGTAGACGGCGTACAGAATGACAAAGGCGCCCAGGACGCGGCCGAGCATCACGGTGTCGAGGGTCTTGAAGAAGAACAGGCCGGCCGCGATGCCGAGGGCGCAGCCGGGGAGGAGGCCGAGGAATTCGCGCATGGCGACGTCCTTGCGGTCGCGGCCGAGGATGGCGACGGAGGAGGCGATGCCGACCAGGCTCCAGGCGGGCGCGAGGATCTTCACCGGGATGACGAGCGCGAGGAGCGGCAGGCCGACCGCGCCGCCGAAGCCGAGGCTGCCGCGCAGGGCGAAGGTGAAGAGGAGCACCGCCACGCAGTAGGTGAGCTCGAGGGGCGAGAGGTCTTGGATCAGGGGCGGATGCGCGCTATTTGGAGCGAGCATCGTAAACCCAACCCCCCGCTCGCCGCGGCGCAGCCGCGGCTCACGGCCCCCTTGTCAGGGGGCCAAAAGCCAGGGCGCGGAATGATATGTCGCAAAAATCGTACTTTTGCGACACGTTTTCTTGACGTGTCGCCGCCGGCGACCTAAGCTGCGAACGTGTCGCAAAAAGAAAATTTCTGAAACATGAGCCGCTGGCGCGCCGAGCGGCCGTGGAACGGCCTTGCCAAGCTTCCGCCGAAGGTGGAGCTCGAGACGAAGCCCGTTTTGAAACAGTGCGTGACGGCCCGGGCGGCGCTCGCGGAGCTGAAACAGGCGGCGGCGCTGATTCCCAACCCGGCGATGCTCATCAATACCCTGCCGCTCCTGGAAGCGCGGGCGAGCTCGGAAATCGAAAACATCGTCACCACTGCCGACAAGCTCTTTCAGCACCTGCAGGCCGGCGGCAGCGCCGACCCCGCGACAAAAGAAGCCCTGCGCTACCGGCGCGCGCTGCTCGAGGGCGTGCGCGCGCTCAAGAGCCGCCCGCTCGCCACGCGCACCGCCGAGACGATTTGCACGCAGATCAAAGGCGTGGAAATGAGCGTGCGCAAGGTGCCGGGCACGGCGCTCGCCAAAGACGCATCGGGAGAAGTGGTTTACACCCCGCCCGAGGGCGAGGCGCTTCTGAGAGAGCTCCTGGCCAACTGGGAGCGCTTTCTGCACGAAGGAGCTTCCCTCGATCCGCTCATCCGCATGGCGGTCGCGCACTATCAGTTCGAGGCGATCCATCCCTTCACCGACGGCAACGGCCGCACGGGGCGCGTGCTGAACAGCCTGTTTCTCGTCGAGCAGGGCCTGCTGACCCTGCCGATCCTCTATCTCAGCCGCTACATCATCGCCCACAAGGCCGATTACTACCGGCTGCTCCTCGCCGTGACGCGCGAGGGGGCGTGGGAGGACTGGCTGCTCTACATGCTGCGCGGCGTGGAAGAAACCGCCGGCTGGACCACCGCGAAGATCGGCGCGGTACGCAAGCTCGCCGCCGATACCACGGAGTACGTGCGCCGGGCGCTTCCCAAGATCTACAGCCGCGAGCTGGTGGATATCATCTTCGAGCAGCCCTACTGCCGCATCGCCAACCTCGTCGAAGCGGACATCGCCGGCCGGCAGGCAGCCTCCCGCTACCTCAAGGCCCTCGCCGCGGCCGGGGTGCTGCGCGAGCGGGTCCTCGGCAAGGAGAAGCTCTTCGTCCATCCAAAGCTGATGAACCTCCTTACCCGCGACAGCAACTCCTTCCAGCCCTATTTCAGCAGCAGCGGAACGCCGCACAAAAAGAGCGCGGCGCAAACCACGCGTTGAAACGCGGCCTGGCTCACGGTTGCCGAAGGACTTAAAAAGGACTAAATTCAGTCCCATGAAATACTCCACGCGGATCAAGCCGATCAGCTACGTCAAGGCGAACGCCGCCGAGGTGATCCGCGAGCTCGCGGAAAAACGTGAGCCGCTCGTGATCACCCAGAACGGCGAAGCGACTGCGGTCATGCAGGACGTCGCCAGCTATGAGGCGACGCAGGAGACTCTGGCGCTGCTGAAGATCCTGGCCCTCGGCAGGCGGCAGGTCGAGGACGGCAAGGCCGTTCCGCTGGCCGAGGCTACCCGCAGGCTGCGCGCGCGCCGAGCCGGCCGCTGATGCGCTTCGACATCCGGCTGACGCCGGATGCGCTCGCCGACCTCGAAGAGATCCACGACTGGATCGCGCTGCACGATTCGCCGTCCAGGGCCGCGCACGTGGAAGATCAGATACTGGCTGCTGTCGCGGCGCTCGCGCGGCATCCGCGCCGGGGAGCGCATCCAAGGGAGTTGCTTGCGCTCGGCATACGCGACTACCGCGAAACGTTTTTCAAGCCGTATCGGATCGTCTACAGCGTGGAAGGAAAGCGGATCGACGTGTATCTGATTGCCGACGGCCGGCGCGACATGCAGGCCTTGCTGTCGAGAAGATTGCTGGGCGCCTGACGCTGAGCCCAACCCCCCGCTCGCCGCGCCTGCGGCGCGGCTCACGGCCCCCTTGTCAGGGGGCCAGGGCAGGTCACGGGGGTGGAATATCCAGGGTCAACCGGCGGGCCGGACCCGCGTTGGAAGGAGCAGAACCATTTCGATGCGGCTGGCTGGCGGCCGCGTGGTTCCCAAAATGGGAACTATATGGTACTGTCTCCATCGTGAGGTATTGCCGGAGCGCAGATGAGGATTGCCGGGCGGGAACGGCTCGAGCTGTTCTGCGGGAAGCATGCGGAGGCGCGCGCATGGATAGAGCGCTGGCTGGCAGATGTGGAGCTCGCCGCCTGGACAAAGCCACGCGACATCCGTAGTCAGTACGCTTCTGCGAGCTTCCTTGCGGACAGCGTGGTGATTTTCAATGTCAAAGGCAACGCTTATCGGCTCGAGGTGGCAGTTGCGTATCGCACTGGAATCGTGTCCATCCGTTGGGCGGGCAGCCACCGCGAATATGACGAGCGCAACAGGAAACGCTAGCGACCATGGACATTCGCATCATCAAGACGAAGCAGCAGTACCGGCGCTACCTCAAGGAGGTGCATCGGCTGGTGCCGCTCGACCCGGATCCCCGCACCGCAGAGGGCGCCCGGCTGGAGCTGCTCGCCAAGCTGGTCGAGGACTACGAGAAGGAGCGCTTCAAGTTCGGCAAGCCCGATCCTGTCGAGGCAATCCTGTTCAGGATGGAGGAGCAAGGGCTGCGGCAAACGGACATCGCGGAAATCGTCGGCGGGAAGAATCGCGCCTCCGAGGTGCTTTCGCGCAGGCGGCCTCTCACCCTGGCGATGATCCGCGCACTCCATGAAAAGCTCGGCATTCCAAGCGAGCTTCTGATCCAGGAGCCTCGCGCCGAGTATCGCATCGAGCGCAAGCCTCGCAAGCGCGCCGGCTGAAGAGCGCCGAATCGGGGTCAGACCCCATATTTCATGCGCATCTGGGTGGACGCCGACGCGTGTCCCGCGGTCATCAAGGACATCCTCTACCGGGCGGCGGAGCGGCTGAAGATCCCGATGACGCTGGTGGCGAACAAGGGGCTGCGCACGCCGCCGTCGGCGTACATCCGCGCGCTCCAGGTGCCGCGCGGGATCGATGTCGCGGATAGCCACATCGTGCGCGAGCTCGCGGCGGGGGATCTGGTGGTCACTGCCGACATCCCGCTCGCCGCCGACGTGATCGCCAAGGGCGGGCACGCGCTCAATCCGCGCGGGGAGTTCTATTCGACGGAGAACATCCAGGAGCGCCTGGCGCTGAGGAATTACCTGGACGAGCTGCGGGGGACGGGGGAGCGGACCGGTGGGCCCGCGGCGCTCGACAACACGGACCGCAAGCGCTTCGCGGACCAGCTCGATCGGTTTCTGACGGCCAGAAAAATCGGGGTCTGACCCCGGTTTTTCTCAGGCCGGCGCGGAGCCGAAGAAGGTCTGCTTGCAGCGCGGGTAGTTGAGGCAGCCCCAGAACGTCCTGCCGCCCTGGGTGCTCTTGCGCGAGGCCATCTTGATGGAGCAGGCCGGGCAGGTCGGCGTCAGGAAGTCGCCCTGCGTGGCGAACTTGAGCAGCGCCAGCCCGGTTTCCGGCGGCAGGTCGGCGATCTTGGCGAGGAGCCCGGCGCCGTCGAGGAGCTGGATGTTTTCCTTGGCGGCGAAAGTCACGGCTTCCGGGGTGAAGCGGCCCGAGGTGACCATCACGCCTTCAGCGATGCTGCCGGCGGTCATGGCGGCGCGCAGCTCGCGCAGCGGCTTGATGCCGACGCGGTAGGCGTCCCAGGCCTTGCAGCGGGCGAGGATGGACACCGTGTCGGAGCCCGCGGCGCACAGGCCGATGTCTACGCCGCCGCCCGCGGCCAGGCGGGTGATGCGCGTGGTGAAGCCCAGTGCTTCGAAGTACGCCGCGCTGGTTTCTTCGAAGCGCCGCCACTCGAGGTGCTTGAGGAGCGCGGCGGTCCACTTGCGGGTGTCGAATTTCGCCAGCTCGGCAGATTGGCGGCGCGCGTTGCTCGAGACGCGCGAGCGGCGCAGGGCGTCGGCGGACCATGAGAAGGGCAGCCAGGCAACGTGCAGCGCGCTCCTCAGGAGGTGTACCGCCAGGTTCGGTTCGTTTTGCCGCATGGGCGATTATCCGCCTATCTGCTGAATCGCCGCGCCGGGGTGCTCTCGCGCCCCTGCGGCCGCCCCTGTCCATAGCCGCCGCGCTTCACCTCGGGCTTGCGCTCGCCGCGCGTGCGCGGCTCGTGGCCCTCGATCTCCATCATGGTCACCTTGTTGCCGGTGAAGCGCTCGATCTGGCGCACCAGGTTGCGGTCGGCATGGCCGAGGAAGGTCACGGCGATGCCGGCACGGCCGGCGCGGCCGGTACGGCCGATGCGGTGGAGGTAGTCCTCCGCCTGGCGCGGGGCGTCGTAGTTCACCACCAGGTTGATTCCCGGCACGTCGATGCCGCGCGCGGCGACGTCGGTGGCCACCAGCACGCGCATCTTGCCGTCGCGCACCTGGTTGAGGGTGCGGGTGCGGTCGCTCTGGTGCATGTCGCCGTGCAGGGCGCCGGCGGTGAAGCCCTTGATCACCAGCGCGCTGGTCAGCTCGGCCGCGGTGCGCTTCATGGCGGTGAAGACCAGCGCCTGCTCGACGTCGGTCTCGCGCAGCAGGCAATCGAGCATGCGATTCTTGTGCTCGTCGTTGTCGGCGATGAGGGCGTGCTGGGTGATGTCGGGCCTGGGCTCTTCCTTGCGCGTGATCTCGACGCGCTTGGGATTGCGCGTGACGCGGTTCGCGAGGCGGCCGACGACGCCGCCGAGGGTGGCGGAGAAGAGCAGCGTCTGGCGCTCCTTCGGCGCGCGCGCGATGATCGAGTCGATCTCTTCCTGGAAGCCCATGTCGAGCATGCGGTCCGCCTCGTCGAGCACCAGCAGCTCGACGCGGTTGAGTTCGACGCTGCCGCGGTCCATGTGGTCCTTGAGACGGCCGGGCGTGGCGATGACGATGTCGACCGGCTTGCGCACCTGGTCGAGCTGCCTGCCGAACGGCACGCCGCCGACCAGGCAGGCGGTTTGGATCCGCTGGCCGCTGCAGTAGCCGTGCGTCGCCTTCTGCACCTGCATCGCCAGCTCGCGCGTCGGCGTGAGCACGAGCATGCGCGGGCCCATGCCCGGGAGGGTCGCCGGCTGGCGCAGGCGCTGCAGTCCCGGCAGGACGAAGGCGGCGGTCTTGCCGCTGCCGGTCTGCGAGGAGACGAGCAGGTCGTCGCCCGCCAGCACCGCGGGAATGCCTTCGCGCTGCACGGGCGTCGGCTCGGTATAGCCGAGGCGCACGAGGTTATCCAATAGGGTCGAATCGAGGCCGAGCGTGGAGAACATCGGTATTTCCTTTCGGTGGCGCCGACCAAAACCGCTTTGCCGGACCGAAAGGCGATCGGACTGCGAGAGGGAGGCGGGACTAAAACAACGAGGGCGGACTGTACGCTAGATCGCGGGGAATAGCGAACTTCACTTGAGGTAATCGCGCAGGCTGACGACGCGCACGCCACGGAACTCGCCTAGGGCCAGCAAGGCGCGGTCGCCGGTAACGATGACATTTGCGCGTCCCGCGACAGCGCACTCGAGGATGCGATTGTCCGGGTCGTCCTGCAGGACCTTCAGCCGGCGCGCGGGTCTTACGGTGGTGGCCAGCTCGCCCAGGAACACCGCGATATGGGCCAGCTCTTCGGCGTCGCGCGAGAATTTTCGCGCGAGCACGCCGAGCAACTCGTCGAGGATGGGCTTGGAAAGGACCAGCTCATCGCGCTCTTCGACGATGCGTCGCAGGGCCGCCTCGCCGTTCCCGCCCGGGAACACCAGCGCCGCGACGAGGACGTTGGTGTCGAACACGACCCTCAAGAGCGCAGGTAGCGCTCGAGGTCCTGCTCGCTGAGAATGCCTTGATCGCGCGCCTTGCGGCTCCAGTATCCCTGGAGGCCTCGCAGCTCCTGCAGGCGCCGGCCGACTCGCGCGTGCCGCAGCGCGTCCTGGACGACCGCGCTCAGGGTCTTGCCCTCGGCTTTGGCGAGAGCTTCGGTTTCCCGCGCCAGCTCGGCGGGCAACGAAATGGTTTTCTTGACGGCGGCAGCCACGCGGGCTCCTGAAGACGGTATGAATAAATCATACCATGACCGGAAAGAGCGGCGAGCCCGGGCGGCCATCTGACCGTTCCCCACGGAGCAGGACAAACGGATAAAATCCCCTGGCCATGAGTGGCTCCGATCAATCGGAAATAACGAGCACCGACGCCTTTTCTCTGGGGCACGGCGGACCGCTCGAACGCCAGGCCTTGCCGCGCGGCGAGCTGCTCGCGCGCGTGACGGCCTTGATGCAAAGCTGCGAGGGTTGCGAGAGCGTGGGCGTCATCGGCGTGACGCCGCTCGATGGCCCCGATACCGACGGCTGCAACTGGTCGTTCACCCTCGATCTCGATGCGGTGGGCGTGCCGCCGGAGGTTTATGGGCTCGCCTACGCCCAGGTGATCGCCATCGCGCGGAGAAGCTGGAACCTGCAGGCCTAGAATCGTGCGGTGAAGTTCCAGCTCCACGAAAATTCGCTGTTCGCCATCCTGCTGCGCCAGCCGTGGTGGATCAGCGCGCTCGCGGGCGCCATCGTCTTCGCGCTGGTGCGCATCTGGCTCGAGTGGGGCTTCGCGCTGTTCGCGGCCGCGCCGTTCAACGCCATCGCGCTCTACGTCGCCTACAAGCAGCTGCGGCGGCCGAGCGCGAAGCGCATCGCGGCGACGCTCGAGCGGGCGCGCGCGCTGTCGGGGGAAGGGTTCGTCGCGGCGCTGGAGGAAGGGCTCCGGCGCGAGGGCTACGGCGTGAGCCGGGAGGCCGAAGGGGCCGATTTGCGGATCACGCGCGGAGGACTGGTGACGCTGGTGGCGTGCAGGCGCTGGAAGGCGGTGCGCACCGGGGTCGAGCCGCTGCGCGAGTACGACGCCGCGTCGCGCGAAGCCGGCGCGCACGGCCGGATCTACGTCGCCGTGGGCGAAGTCACCGACACCGCGCGCGCGTTCGCGGCGGAGAAGAAGATACGGTTGATGCAGGAGGAGGAGCTGGCGCGGCTCCTCGGCTGAAGACCTACGCGATCTCGAGCAGCTCCACTTCGAAGACCAAGGTCGCCTGCGGCGGGATGACGCCGCCGCAGCCCTGGTCGCCGTAGGCGAGCGCGGCCGGGATGGTGAGCCGGCGCGTGCCGCCGACCCGCATGCCTTCGATGCCCTGGTCCCAGCCCTTGATGACGTCGCCCGCGCCGAGCGCGAAGTCGAGCGGGTCGTGGCGCGCGCGGCTGGAATCGAACTGCTGCCCGTTCTGCAGGCAGCCGACGTAGTGGACCAGCAGGTCGTCGCCGGACTCGGCGGCCGCGCCCTTGCCGACGACGAGGTCCTCTTTTACGAGGCCGCTGGGAATGAAGTCGTAGGGCTGGGTCATGGCGCGCCTTTCTTCAAGGGGGCGCGCAGTGTACAGGGCTTTGCCCTACGACGCCTTCTCGAAACCCCGCACGAGCTTGGCGCGCGCGGTGGCGGCCTGCATCAGGATCGAGAAATCCGAGCCGGACAGGATCAGCTGCACGCCCATGCCGATGTGCCGTTCGAGCAACTCACTGGTATACATGCCGCCCATGCCGGGAAACTTGCCGTGCTTGCGGCACGCGGCGATGACTTTCTTGTAGGCCTCCACCACTCGCGGGTCGTTGAACTGGCCGGGGATGCCCATCTCGAAGCACAGGTCGTTGGTGCCGATGAGGAGCGCGTCGACGCCTTTGACGGCGGCGATCTCTTCGCAGTTGGCGAGGCCCTGCGGCGACTCGATCATGACCACGACCAGGGTTTCCTCGTTGACGATGCGCGCGGCGTCGCCGACCGGCATGGAAGCGAAGCCGAGCTGCTGCAGCGCGCCGCCCATGGAGCGCTTGCCGGTGGGCGGGTAGCGGCAGGAATTGGCGACGCGTTGCGCTTCCTCTTTGGTGTCCACGTGGGGAACCACGATTCCCTGCGCGCCGTTGTCCAGCACGCGCGAGGCGTGCCAGTGCTCGAGGCCGGCGACGCGCACGATCGGCGAGATGCCGACGGTGAGGGCGCCGGCGGAGATCTGCGCGGCGGTGTCGAGGTCCATCGAGCTGTGCTCGCAGTCGATGAACAGCCAGTCGAAGCCGGCGGTCTTGGCGAGCTGCGCCACCGAGACGCTGCGCGCCTGGTTGACGCCCAGGCCGATGGCGAGCTTGCCGGCGCGCAGCTGCCGCAGCGCGTGGTTGGGGACCGCGCTCATGATTTGCGGGCGGCCTTCTGCTGCTTCTTCGCCAGCTTGGCTTCCCGGGTCAGTTTCTTCTTGATCTTCTGCAGGCGGATACGGTTGTTGCGGTCGCGCGAGGTATGTCTCATGGCCGCAGTATATTCGGTGCATGGCCAAAATGCCCAGCTACCGGGAGCAGGCGCTGAAAATCCTGCCCTGGATCTGCACGCGATGCGCGCGCGAATTCGACGGCAAGCGCCTGCGCGAGCTGACGGTGCACCACCGGGACGGAAACCACGACAACAACCCGCCGGACGGGTCGAACTGGGAGCTCCTGTGCATCTACTGCCATGAGAACGAGCATGCGCGCCACGAGGATTTCAAGGCGGGGACTGAGCCGGATTCGGTGCCGTCCGCGGCGAAGCACAAGCCTCTCGAGAAGCTCGGCGAGCTCCTGAAGAAGGGCCGGAAGTGATTTAATGGCGGCTGAGGAGTCCATGAAGAAGCTGCTGACAGGTTTCGCGCTGCTTCTCGCCGGCTGCGCCAGCGCGCCGCCGCCGCCGGGCTTTTCCTCTCCCGAACAGATCCTGCTCCTCGAGCGCCTCACCTGGGGCGCGAACCCCGCGTCGGCGCGCGACATGGCGCGCCTCGGGCCGCAGCGCTGGCTCGAGCGCCAGCTCAAGCCGCCGCCGCAGGACGACCTGCCGCCGGCAGCGGCAGCGCAGGTGGCGGCGATGACGATCGCGCAGCGCCCGGTGCTCGCGCTCGCGGCCGAGCTCGGCGAGCGGCGCCGCGGCTTCCTCGCCCTCGCCGACGACGCGCAGAAGAAGGTGGAGCAGCAGGCCTTCCAGCAGGAGCTGACGCGCCTAGGGCGCGAGGCGGCGTCGCGCTCGGTGCTGCGCGCGCTGTACTCGCCCTGGCAGCTGCGCGAGCACATGACCTGGTTCTGGATGAACCATTTCAACGTGTTCATGTTCAAGGCGGAGTTGCGCGCCACGGTCGGCGACTACGAGGAGCAGGCGATCCGGCCGCACTCGCTCGGGCGCTTCCGCGACCTGCTCGGCGCGGCTGCGCGCCACCCGGCGATGCTGCGCTACCTGGACAACGCGCAGAACGCCGCCGGGCGCCTGAACGAGAACTACGCGCGCGAGCTGATGGAGCTGCACACGCTCGGCGCCGACGGCGGCTACACGCAGAAGGACGTGCAAGAGCTGGCGCGCGTGCTGACCGGCTTCGGCATCGTCACGCGCGAGACCGTCCGCCAGGGAATGGGCGCGATCGAATACCAGCGCGACGGCCTGTTCGAGTTCAACCCGAAGCGCCACGACTACGGCCAGAAGGTGCTGCTCGGCAAGCCGATCCGCGCGCGCGGCGCGGCCGAGCTCGACGAGGCGCTCGACCGCCTGGCGCGTCATCCGTCGACCGCGCGCTTCGTCAGCCGCAAGCTCGCGGTGTTCTTCGTCTCGGATGAGCCTTCGCCGGCGCTGGTCGAGAAGATGGCCGCGGCGTGGAAAGCGAGCGACGGAGATATCCCTGCGGTCCTCCGGGCGCTTTTTTCCTCGGAAGAGTTCAGGGCTTCGCTGGGCGGAAAATTCAAGGACCCGGTGCACTACGTGTTGTCCGCGGTGCGGCTCGCCGCCGACGACCAGGTGATTCCCGATCCCGGCCGCGTGCTGGGCGCGCTCGGGCGCATGGGGCAGCCGCTCTACTCGCGCGCGACGCCCGACGGCTACCCGCTGACGCGCGTCGCATGGGCGAGCGCCGGGCAGATGGCGGTGCGCTTCGAAGTGGCGCGCGCCATCGCCTATGCCGGGAACTGGCGCGGCGGCGATTCGATGCAAAAGGCGCTCAGCCCCGCGACCCGCAATGCGCTCGAGGCCGCGGCCACGCCGCAGGAGCGCAACCTGCTCTACCTCTCTTCGCCGGAGTTCATGCACCGATGAGGCGCCGCGAATTCCTGCGCGCCGCGGCGGCTGCGGCGGCAGCACCCGCAGCGGGCCGGCTCTGGGCCGCGCCCGGTGCCGACAGCCGCTTCCTGCTCGTGTTCCTGCGCGGTGGCTACGACGCCGCGAGCCTGCTGGTGCCGGTTTCGAGCGAGTTCTACTATGAGGCACGGCCCAACATTGCCGTTCCCAGGGGTGATTGTCTCGAGATCGGCGTTGATTGGGGCCTGCACCCGGCGCTGCGCGACACGATCTACCCCCTGTACCGCAAGGGCGAGGCGGCGTTCGTGCCGTTCGCCGGCACCGAGGACCTGACGCGCAGCCATTTCGAGACGCAGGACGGCATCGAGCTCGGCCAGCCGCTCGGGCGCTCGCGCAACTACGCCTCCGGCTTCATGAACCGGCTCGCCGCGCAGCTGCAGGGCGCCCGCCCGATCTCGTTCACCGACCAGCTGCCGGTCGTGTTCCGCGGCGAGGCGAAGGTGGCGAACGCGGCGCTGCGCTTCGCCGCGCGCCCGGGCTTGGACGAGCGCCAGAGCAAACTGATCGCGGAGATGTACCGCGATACCGCCCTCGGCCCGCCGGTCGCCGAGGGCTTCGCGGCGCGCGACGAGGTGGCGCGCGGCCTCGGCGCCGAGATGGAGGCCGCCGGCCGCGGCGCCATCGGCCCGCGCAACTTCGCGCTCGAAGCGCGCCGCATGGCGCGGCTGATGAAGGACTCGTACCGCCTCGGCTTCGTCGACGTGGGCGGCTGGGACACGCACATCAACCAGGGCGCCACTACCGGGTTCCTCTCCCAACGACTGGAGGAGCTGGGCCGCGGCCTCGCCGCGTTCGCCGACGAGCTCGGCCCGGCGTGGCGCGACACGACGGTCGTCGTGATCAGCGAGTTCGGCCGCACGTGGCGGGAAAACGGCAACCGCGGCACCGACCACGGCCATGGCACGGTGTATTGGCTGCTCGGCGGCGCGGTGCGCGGCGGCCGCATCGCCGGCGAGCAGGTGCGCATCGAGCGCGCGACGCTCTTCGAGGACCGCGACTACCCGGTGCTCAACGAATACCGCGGCGTGCTCGGTGGCCTGTTCGCTCGGCTCTACGGCCTGGACGGTTCGCGCCTCGAGCGCGTGTTCGCCGGCGTGCCGCCGCTCGACCTCGGCCTCCTCTGAGTCCCGCGGGCGCGGTCTTCTCGCCCTGCCGGCGCTGGCGCTACCTGCTGTGGCGCTGCTGGGACGGCAAGAAGCCGGTGGCGAACTTCCTGATGCTCAACCCGAGCACCGCGGACGAATTCCAGCTCGACCCGTCATGCACGCGCGCCCGGAACTACGCTGAGCGCTGGGGCTACGGCGCGCTGGTAGTTACGAACATATTTGCCTGGCGGGCAACATTGCCCAAAAACCTATTTCTTGCAAAAAACCCCGTTGGCCGCGGCAACGACCGTGCGATCGTGCGCGCGGCGCGGCAATCGAAGATCGTGGTCTGCGCCTGGGGCAATCATGGAGCGCACATGGAACGGGCGAGGTCCGTATTGGACCTCCTGAAGAAAATGCAGCTGCATGCGCTTAGGGTAACCGGCGCCGGCCACCCGGCGCATCCGCTCTACCTGCCGCAAACCCTCACTCCAGCGGAATTCCCGCCTTCGCCACCAGCTCACGCCACAGCGCGAGGTCGGCGCGGTTGATTTCCAGCAGCCGCTCGGGGGTCGAGCCTTCGGGCGCGTAGCCGTAGCCCTGGAGCTTCTCGATCACGTCGGGGCGCTTGAGCGCGGCGTTCACTTCCTTGTTCAGGCGCGCGACGATGTCGCGCGGCAGGTTGGGCGGGCCGTAGACGCCGGCCCACTGGCGCACGGTGACTTCGGGGACGCCCGCCTCGGCGATGGTCGGGACTTCGGGGAGCAGCGGGCTGCGCTTCTCCGCCAGCACCGCGAGCGCCCGCAGTCGGCCGTCCTTCGCGTTCGACACCGCCGTGCCGGTGCTGAGGAACGACGAATGCACGCGGCCGGCGAGGATGTCGGGATTGAGCGGCCCTTCGCCCTTGTACGGCACGTGCAGCATTTCGATGCCTGTGGTGCTCATCAGCTGCTGGCCGTAGAGGATGGAGAGCGGGTTGCCGGTGCCGTAGACCAGCTTGCCGGGATTGGCTTTCGCGTGGGCGACGAATTCCTTCAGCGTCTTCGCCGGCACCGAGGGGTGCACGTAGAAGAACACCGTGGCGCGCCCGACCATCGAGATCGGCGTGAAGTCCTTGAGCGGGTCGTAGGTGGGCGCTTTGCGCAGCGCGACCGCCGCGGTCATGGCGCTGTTCGAGGCGAACATCAGGGTGTAGCCGTCGGCCGGCATGCGCGTCATCTGCTCGGCGGCGATGGCGCTGTCGGCGCCGGGCCGGTTCTCGACCACCACCGGCTGCCCCATCTGCTCCTGCAGCGCCGCGCCGATGATGCGCGTGGTGGGATCGGCCGAGCCGCCCGGCGGGAAGCCGACGATGAGGCGGATCGGCTTGCTCGGATACTGCGACAACGCGGGGCCTGCAGCGCCCAGCAGCGCCAGCAGTGCGAAAATGGCTGTTCTCATCGGCTCCTCCCTTGCGCCAATATTAATCGCTACACTCCCTCATCGGGAGGCGGGGTTTGGGAAACGCGAAAGCCATTTTGTTGCTGCTGTGCGCCGGCGCGGCGCTGGCCGAGGAGCCACCGCGGCTGGTGCAGGAGGAAGTGCGCATCCCGGCGCCGAGCCGCGAGTACACCCTCGCCGCCACCATCCTCAGGCCCGAGGGCGAAGGCCCGTACGGCGCGGTGGTGCTGAACCACGGCACGCCCGGCTCGGCGAGCGGCCGCGCCAAGGAAACCTCCGAGCTGCTGCTCAATCCCGCCACGGTGTTCGCGCGGCGCGGCTACGTGGTGGTGATGCCGCTGCGCCGCGGCTTCGGCGCCACCGGCGGCGAGTTCGCCGAGGATCCGGGCACCTGCGCCAACCCCGACTACCGCCGCGGCGAGCAGGCCGCGGCCGACGACGTGATGGCGGCCTACGAGTACGCGCGCTCCCTGCCTTACGTCGATGGGAAACGCATGATCCTCGCCGGCCAGTCGGCGGGCGGCATGGTGTCGATGTTCACCGCCGGCACGCGCGACCCCGAGGGGCTGCTCGCGGTGCTGTCGTTCGCCGCGGGGCGCGGCGGCAATCCGGACTTCCGGCCCGGCATTCCCTGCGCGGTCGAGCCGGTGGCGAAGGTGCTCGAGTCGGTGGCGAAATCGCTCAGGGCGCCGGTGCTGCTGCACTACGCCCAGAACGACCTTTACTTCAACGAGCAGACCTCACGGCTTTGGTACGAGCGCTTCGCCGCCGCGGGCGGGCGCGCCGAGTACGTGCTGCAGCCCGCGTTCGGCCGCGACGGCCACTACGTCTTCAGCGAGCCGCAGGGCGAGCAGGTCTGGCTGCCGGCGGTCGAGCAGTTCCTCGCCAGGCACGGCGTGCCTTTTTAATTCGGGGTCAGGGTCGTAACTATGTTGCCGCGTACGCGCAACCGTAGTTACGACCCTGACCCCGAATTAAAGCGCGGCGACTTTCAGCAGCTCGGGATTGAGGTAGCGCTGGCGGTAGGTCTCGAAGTCGACGCGGTCGGCGGCTTCGATCTTTTTCTGCGCTTCCACCGAGCCCTTCGCCAGGCGCGCGAAACGTTCCTCGACTTCGGGCTTGAGCACCAGGCCGAGCAGCGTGCTGCGATGGGACAGCGACTCGGCGAGGGTGCAGCGCACGTGGGAGTTGCCGTGGTCGCGCGCCATGGTCTGCAGCACGCGAGCTGAAGGCGTTGCTTCCGGGTTTTTCAATAAGCCATCAACCAAACCCAGGGCGTCGCGATAGACGGTACCGCCGCGCGCCGCGTCGACGGCCTCGGCAATTGGCTCGCAGGCAGCGGCGACATCCCGGCCCCAGTCGAGCAGCGGCACTTCCTGGCCGCGGCGCTCGATCACCAGGCCCGGCTCGCGCCCGCGCTGCGCGCCGCGCAGCTTGTTGCGCGCGATCGCGCCAAGCTCCTGCGGGTTGTCCGGGGGGCTGTCCTCGAGCAGGCAGTGGAGCAGCAGCAGGTCGAGGAAGCGCATGGTTTGCGCGCTGATGCCGACCGGCAGGAAGGGATCGAGGTCCATCAGGCGCACTTCGACGTACTCGACGCCGCGCTCGCGCAGCGCGTGCAACGGCCGCTCGCCCGGCTTGATGCGGCGCTTGGGCCGGATCGGGCTGTAGAACTCGTTCTCGATTTGCAGCAGGCTGGTCGAGAGCTGGCGATAAGCGTCGCCAGCTCGGATGCCGATCTTTTCGTAGGGCGGGTAGGGGACGGTGAGCGCTTCCTGGAGCGACGCGGCGTAGCTCTTGAGGCTGTTGTAGCTCACGTACAGGCTGGCCTGCGCGTCGCTCTGGTAGCCGAGGCGCCCCATGCGCAGCGACGTCGCGTGCGGCAGGTAGAGCGTGCCGGAGGCGAGCTCCTGCAGCTCGTGCGCGCGGCCGGCGGTGAAAGTCGAGCACACCGCGGGCGAGGCGCCGAACAGGTAGAGCGGCAGCCACGACAGGCGGCGGAAGTTCCGGATCAGGCCGAAGTAGCCTTCGCTCGACACCCCGGGCAGCGAGAAGTTGTAGTGGATGCCCGAGATGGTCTGCATGCGCCGGCCGTAGCGGTAGGACAGGCCCATGCGGTACACGCTTTTCGCGCGCCCGACGTTCGAGCTGCCGTAGCGCCCGATCGGGATCGCGTCGTCGGCCGGCAGGTTGCAGGGCATGCTGGAAGCCCACAGCAGCTCGTCGCCGACCGCGCGCATCACCACCTGGTGGATCTCGGTCAGCTCGGCGAGACAGCCCTCGGTGTCGGCATGCACGCCGGTGATCAGCTCGAGCTGGCTCTCGCTGAAGTCGGTGGTGATGTGCGGGTGGGTGAGCGCCGAGCCCAGGCCCGCCGGGTGCGGCGTCAGCGCGAGCGTGCCATCGGGCCGCACGCGCAGGCTTTCCTTCTCGATGCCGCGGCGCAGCTGCGTGAAGGCGTCACGCGGCAGTGTCGACAGGCGTCGCAGGGCGGGGCTCAAGCTAGCTATACAGTTTAGGTTACTTCTTTTCTTCCGGGGCGCCCGGGTCGGCCGGGCGCTGCTTGGTGAGGTCCTTGTGCGTGCGCTTCACGCTATCTGCGCCGCTGTCGAACGCCGCGCCGATCCACTCGCCGATCCAGCCCTTGTGCCAGGCGAAGGCGACCGCGGCGACCAATACGATGAAGACGATGAGGCGTCCCACGAAGCTAGCCGACGCCGAGCAGCTCCACTTCGAACACCAGCGTCGCGTTCGGCGGGATGACGGCCCCGGCGCCCCTCGAGCCGTAGCCCATCTCCGGCGGGATGGTGAGCTTGCGCTTGCCGCCGACCTTCATGCCGGCCACGCCCTGGTCCCAGCCCTTGATCACCTGGCCCTTGCCGAGGGCGAACACGAACGGGTCCTTGCGGTCCTTGCTGGAGTCGAATTTGGTGCCGTTGGTCAGCCAGCCGGTGTAGTGGACCGTGACCTTCTGGCCGGAAGCGGCCTCGGCGCCGCCGCCGATGAGTAAATCCTCCACAACCAACTTGTCCATTCCTCCTCCATCCCTCGTTCGTGTTTGACGCTACAGTAGCACGGTCAAAGGGGGGGTCCCATGAAGTGGATCGGCACCCTATTGCTGATGGTGGCAGGGGCGTTCGGGGGCAAGCTGATTTATCAGAAAGTCTTCGCGCCGCAGAGCGACGTTCCGCCCGGCGTGGCGGTCGGCTCGCGCGAGCACCTGACCGGCGTCGCGGCGAAAATCAACGCCACGCTGCCGAAGGACATCGATCCGGACACGCGCCTGGTGAAAGTGCGCGCGCGCGAGAAGGAAATCATCTACGAGTACGAGCTCGTCAGGTACAGCTCGCAGCAGATCGACTTCCAGGCGTTCGTGCGCGTCGTGGGCGACGCGGTCCGGCGCCAGGCCTGCGCCAGCCCCGGCATGAAGGGCTTCTGGAAGCACGATATCGTCGCCACCTACAGCTATACGGCGAACGACCAGTTCGGTCTCGGCTCGATCTCGGTGTCGAAGGCGGACTGCGGCAGCTAGCGGCTGCACCGTGGTAGATGCCCGCCGCCCGAGCGGCCCTTAGCCAGAGGAGGAGGAGGAGGCTTCGGAACTCGGACGGCGAGGCAAGACGGTAATTCTTAGTGCGCCCGCGAAGGCGTCTGGAACAGCTTCACGATCGCGTTCTTGAGGCGCGATCCAGCTTCGATCAGCGCGCCGAGCCCGAGTTCCCAGCGTTCCGCAGCCTGGAGCTGCGCCAGGTACTGCGAGCGCGAGCCCGCGGGAAGCGATTCGTAGGCACGTTGCCAGAAGCTGGTGACGAAATCTTTACGCATGGCGTAGTCGTACAATTCCTCGGGGCTTGGGTAGTGAGGAAGGTTTTTCATGCGGTGAATATAAGGTCGCCGCGTGCCCCGGACAAACGATCAAATCTCACTCCTTGCATAAGAAAAACTCATCCATCGCGTGACCGCCTGCCGCCCCTGAATGCGTTGCGGGTATTCGAAGCCGCCGCGCGCCCCCTGTCCTTCAAGGACGCTGCGGCGGTGACGGTCTTCCGGAAGTGGCTCCTCGGGCAGGTATAATTCGCAATGCCCAAGGAAGCAATGCTGGAGATGGACGGTACGGTGCTCGAAGTGCTGCCGAACACCAATTTCCGAGTCGAGCTGGAAAACGGCGCAAGCGTGCTGGCCTATGCCGGCGGGCGCGTGCGCCAGCACCGCATCCGCATCCTGGCCGGCGACCGCGTGCGCCTCGAGATTTCGCCTTACGACGTGACGCGCGGGCGCATCAACTACCGCCACAAGGACGAGAACCCCGTGGTCATGCCGGCGCGCCGGCCGACCTACCGCAAGCGCTAGCAAGCCCCTGCCGGGGGTAAGGTTCCCCCAGCCTCTTGAAGGCGGCGCGCGGCGCCGCCATCTGTCGGGGGTGAACCCCCAAGCCCTGTCGAATCCCCCGGCGCCCCGGCCGTTGCCGGCGAACGCGCTGATCCTCATTCCCACGCGCGGCGTAGTGCTGTTCCCGGGCGTGCTCGCGCCGATCGCGGTCGGCCGGCCGAGCTCGGTCGCCGCCGCCCAGGAAGCGCTGCGCACCGGGCAGCGCATCGGCTTCCTCCTGCAGCGCGACCCGCAGAAGACCGACGTGCACCCCGACGACCTCTACTGGGTCGGCACCGCCGGCACGGTGGTGCGCCACATCGCCGGCCCGGAGGGCACGCACCACCTCGTGGTGCAGGGCGAGGGCCGCTTCCGCGTGCTCGAGTTCCTCGAGGGCTGGCCGTTCCTGGTGGCGCGCGTCGCCGCGGTCGAGCTGCGCGAGGATGCCGGCCCCGAGGTGGAGGCGCGCTTCCTGCAGCTGAAGACCCAGGCCGCCGAGGCGATCCGGCTGCTGCCGAACGCCCCGGACGAGCTCGCGGCGGTGGTGCAGGAGATGAGCTCGCCGGAGCTGCTCACCGACATGGTCGCCAACCTGCTCGACATCAAGAACCAGGACAAGCAGGCGCTGCTCGAGACTTTCGACCTCAAGCGCCGGCTCGACAAAGTGCTCGCGCTGCTGGGCGAGCGCGTCGGCGTGCTGCGCATCTCCAAGGAGATCGGCGACAAGACCCGGAAGGAGTTCGACGAGCGCCAGCGCGAGCATGTGCTGCGCGAGCAGATGCGCCAGATCCAGAAGGAGCTGGGCGAGGGTAGCGACGGCGCCACCGAGCTCGACGAGCTGAAGAAGGCGATCGACGACGCCGGCATGCCCGAGGCGGTGCTCAAGCAGGCGCACAAGGAATTCAAGCGCCTGAGCCGCATGGGCGAGGGCAGCGCGGAAGGCTCGATGCTGCGGACTTATCTCGAGTGGCTTTCTGAACTTCCCTGGAAAAACGAGGAAGCGAAACCCATCGACATCGCCGAAGCACGCAAGATCCTCGACCAGGACCACTTCGGCCTGGCGAAGATCAAGCGCCGCATCCTCGAGCACCTCGCGGTGCGCAAGCTCAACCCGGCGGGCAACAGCCCGATCCTGTGCTTCGTCGGCCCGCCCGGCGTGGGCAAAACCTCGCTCGGCCAGTCGATCGCGCGCGCCACCGGGCGCAAGTTCCAGCGCGTGGCGCTCGGCGGCGTGCACGACGAGGCCGAGATCCGCGGCCACCGGCGCACCTACATCGGCGCGCTCCCGGGGAGCGTGATCCAGGCGATCCGGCGCGCCGAAACGCGCACGCCGGTGCTGATGTTCGACGAGATCGACAAGCTCGGCATGGGCGGCTTCCACGGCGACCCGTCGAGCGCGCTGCTCGAGGTGCTCGACCCGGAGCAGAACTCGCGCTTCCGCGACAACTACCTCGGCGTGGATTTCGACCTGTCGAAGGTGATGTTCATCGCCACGGCGAACCAGCTCGACACCATCCCCGGGCCGCTGCGCGACCGCATGGAGATCATCCACCTCCCCGGCTACACCGAGGAGGAGAAGCTCGAGATCGCGAAGCGCTACCTCGTCAAGAGGCAGCTGGAAGCCAACGGCCTCAACACGGACCAGGTTTCATTTGCTGATGAAACCCTCAAAACCCTTATCGAGGACTACACCCGCGAGGCGGGCGTACGCACGCTCGAGCGCGAGATCGGCGCGGTGCTGCGGAACGCCGCGATGAGGATTGCGGAAGGTGTTTCGGAAAAAATCCTCATCGAGGAGAAGGACCTGAGGACCATCCTCGGCCAGCGCAAATTCGAGAACGAAGTGGCGCAGAGGACGGCGGTGCCGGGCGTCGCGACCGGGCTCGCCTGGACGCCGGTCGGCGGCGACATCCTGTTCATCGAGGCCTCCAAGGTGCCGGGCTCGGGCAAGCTGATCCTCACCGGCCAGCTCGGCGACGTCATGAAGGAATCGGCGCAGGCCGCTTTGACTTTATCAAGGACATTTATTTCTGATTCTCTTGAGAAAAGCGACGTCCACATCCACGTCCCCGCAGGCGCGACGCCGAAGGACGGCCCGAGCGCGGGCGTCGCCATGTTCCTGAGCCTGATTTCGCTGCTTTCGGGGAAGCCGGTGAGGCCCGACGTCGCCATGACCGGCGAGATCTCGCTGCGCGGGCTGGTGCTGCCGATCGGCGGGGTGAAGGAGAAGACGCTCGCGGCGCTGCGCGCCGGCATCCGCACCGTGATGCTGCCGCGGCGCAACGAGAAGGACCTCGAGGACGTGCCGGCCGAGGCGCGCGCGAAGCTGGAGTTCGTGTTTCTCGACCGCGTCGAGGACGCGGTCAGGACGGCGATCGGCGAGTTGCCGGCGGAGCGGAAGGCGGCGTAAGGCGCTTCTTCGCCGGCGCGGCAAGGAAAAAACCCCGTAAAATTGCGGTTCGAATCAGGCACATCGCACCATGCTCCGTCCGGTCCTCTCCCTCCTGCTGCCGCTTGCCGCCGCCCTGGCCGCCGGCTGCGCCACCAGCCCGCTCACCGGGCGCAGCCAGCTCATGGTCGTCTCCGAGGACATGGCGGTGAGCCAGTCCGCCGCCGCCTACACCCAGATGATGGCCGACCTCGACAAGAAGAAGCAGGTCGAGACCGGCACGCCGCGCGCCGCCAGGGTGCGCGAGATCACCGACCGCCTGGTCGCCCAGGCGGTGCGCGTGCGGCCGGATGCGGCGAAGTGGGCCTGGGAAGTGCAGGTGATCAACGAGCCGAAGACAGTCAACGCCTTCTGCATGGCGGGCGGCAAGATGGCGATCTACACCGGCATGTGGGACCAGCTCCACGCGACCGACGACGAGATCGCGCAGGTGATGGGCCACGAGATCGCGCATGCGCTGGCCGACCACACGCGCGAGCGCATGTCGATCGCCATGACGACGGCGGTGGCCACCACGGTCGCGGCGGTCGCGATCTCCTCGCGCGACAGCGGCCCGGGCGCCGGGCTGGCGCTCGTCGGCGCGCAGCTCGCCGCGGTGGTGGCGATCACGCTGCCCAACAGCCGCCAGGGCGAGTCCGAGGCCGACCAGATCGGCATCGAGCTCGCGGCGCGCGCCGGCTACGACCCGAGGGCCGCGGTCACGCTGTGGGAGAAGATGGGCAAGGCAGGCAAGGCGCCGCCGGAATTCCTCTCGACCCACCCCTCGCCGCAGAACCGCGCCGCGCGCCTCGCCGAGCTCGGCGCGCAAGTCATGCCGCTCTACCAGGCGGCCAAGGCCGGCAAGACCAGCGAATCGGACAGGCTGATCACCTTCCCCGCCCGGTGATCCCGCTCGGCTGGCGCCACCTCATCCCCGCCTGGGGCGTGGCGCTGCTGTTGTCCGGCTGCGCCGCCTTCCGCAACTACGACGCCGAGCTCTACCAGACCCTGGACCGCGCGGCGAGCGGCAACGTCGAGGGGGCGATCAGCCTGCTCGAGTCGAACAACCGCCTGCCGGACAAGGACCTGCTCTACTACCTGGAGCTCGGCATGCTGCAGCGGCTCGGCGCGCGCTACGGCGAGAGCCAGAAGGCCTGGATGACGGCAAGCGAGCGCATCCAGGCGCACGGCGACTTCGCCGAGCTCGCCGCGCTGGTCGGCGCGGCGCCGAGTTTCGTCATCAGCGACAAGCTGCGGCCCTACCAGGCCTACGACTACGAGCAGGTCATGGTGCTCACCTACATGGCGCTGAACCACGTGGCGCTGGGCGACTTCGAGAGCGCGCGCGTGGCGATCAAGCAGACCCACGAGCGCGAGGCCGAGATCGCCGAGCTGCGCGCCAGGCAGTTCGCCGCGGTCGAGGAGGAGGCGCGGCAGCACGGCGCGCAGTCGAGCGTGCGCGAGCTGAACGGCTATCCGGTCGAGACCATCGACAACCCGATGGTGAACGCGCTGAAGAACAGCTACCAGAGCGCGCTGTCGCATTACCTGGCCGGGTTCATCTACGAGGCGCTGGGCGAGCCGAGCCTCGCCGCGCCGGGCTATCGCCTGGCGAACGAGCTGCAGCCCGGCCAGCCGCTGCTCGAAGAGGCGCTGCGCGGGCTCGACCAGCGCGTCGCCGCGCCCGACGACGGCATGACCGATGTCCTGTTCGTCATCGGCACCGGCAGCGCGCCGTCGCTGCGCTCGGCCAAGTTCCTCATGCCGGTGATGGGGCCGCGCATGGTCCTCGTCTCGGTGTCGTTCCCGGTGATGGCGCCCATGTCGTGGACGCCGGCGCCGATGCAGATCAGCGCCGGCGGCCAGGTCCTTCCGGTCGCGCGGGTCACCAGCATCGATCTCATGGCGCGCCGCCGGCTGAAGGACGACATGCCCGGCATCATGCTGCGCGCGGCGGCGCGCTCCGCCACCAGCGCCGTGCTGCAGTACAACGCGCAGCGCGGCCAGCTCAACGATCGCAACGCTGCCGCGGTCGCGCTCGCCTCGGCGATCGTCGGCTTCGGCGCCGCCGCGCTCGAGTCGGCGGACGACCGCACATGGCGCGCGCTGCCCTCGGAGTTGTCGATCGCGCGCGCGCGCCTGCAGCGGGGGACGAACCTGGTGACCTTGCAAACATCTGAAGGCCCGCGCAGCGTGCGCGTCGACGTCTCCGGGCGCTACGCGGTGGTAGACTTGCGCCTGTTGCGCCATCAGCTCTTCGTCAACGCACCCCAGGTGCGCGCGTTATCCGAAGGCAGGGAGGCAAAATGAACCGCTTGATCATGATCATCGCGATGCTGGCGCTGGTGGCCGGCTGTGCCACCAAGAAGGGATTCGAGGTTCCCGGCTTCGCCTTCGGCTGCCCGATCGGCGAGGCCAAGGTGGGCTCGATGGACGACCTGGTGAAGCTCAAGGTGGTGAGCGAAGGCCGGCGCACCACCATCCAGGCGACCGAGATGCGCTGCTCGAAGGCGGGCGACCTCCTGAGGATCGACTCCAACCTGAACAACGACAGCAAGAGCGTGAAGCGCATCGCCTATAAGTTCCGCTGGATCGACCGCGAGGGCATGCGCGCCTGGGAAGAGGAGGCGTGGAAGCCGCTGATGCTCTACGAAAACTCCAACCTGCTGGTCAACACCATCTCGCCGAGCAACAAGGCCGCCGACTTCCGCCTGATCCTGAGGAGCGAAGAATGAAGTCCGCTCTGTTCACCGCCCTCCTGGCGATCGCGCTGCTCGGCGGCTGTGCCAAGGAAGAAAAGACCCGCTACGGCGACGCCAAGGCGGTCGAGACCCTGACCAACCAGTTCGGCTCGACCGACCTGCAGCTGATGGCCGAGTCGATGGCGCGCTCGATGCTGCAGGCGCCGGTGATCGTCAGCGCCAACCTGCCGGTCGTCACGGTTCAGGAAGTCCGCAACAAGACCAGCGAATACATCGACACCCGCGCCATCACCGATAGCATCCGCGCCGAGCTGCAGAAGGGCGGCAAGGTGCGCTTCGCGGTCGACGCGACCGGCATGAGCCAGCAGGCCGACGAGCTCAAGCGCCAGCAGAGCGGCATGTACGCCAAGGAGCAGGCCGCCGAGATGGGCCAGATGGTCGGCGCCCAGTACCGCCTCGAAGGCAACATCATCTCGATCGTGAAGCAAGTGCGCGACACCAAGGACGTGTACTACAAGCTCAACCTGCAGCTGTGGAACATCCGCAACGGACTGCTCGAGTGGTCCGACGAGAAAGAAATTCGCAAGACCACTACGAAGGGTTAGGAAAGCCATGAAACGAAAGTACGGAGCCGCGCTCGCGCGCGAAACCCTCGCCGAGCAGCGCATGCGCGAGCGCGCCGCGGAGATGAAGGACAACCGCTTCAACTTCGGCACCAAGGCCAGCAAAGGCTCGCCGGTGCGCGGCAAGCGCCGCGGCCGTGCCTACAAGCCGAGCTACATGAAGTAAGAATTCGGGGTCAGGGTCGTAATTAAGCTCGCGCGTACGCGGCGACTTAATTACGACCCTGACCCCGAATTCCGAGGCACCCGCGCGAGATCCCTGAGCCAGGCGTCGGCGTTGCCGTCGGACGGCGCGCGCCAGTCGCCGCGCGGCGAAAGCGAGCCGCCCGAGCCCACCTTGGGCGCGTTCGGCACCGCGCTGCGCTTGAACTGGCTGCCCTGGAAGAAGCGCTTGAGGAACACGCCGAGCCATTTGCGCAGCGGCGCCAGGCCGTATTTGCCGCGCCAGGCGTGCCAGGCGAGGAATGCGACCTTCGAGGGCGCGTAGCCGAAGCGCAGGGTGTAGTAGAGGTTGAAGTCCTGCAGTTCGTAGGGGCCGACCGTATCCTCGGTGCGCTGCTTCCCCGGCACCAGCTCCGGGCTGATCTCGGTGTCGAGCACGCGGCGCAGCGCACGCTTCACGTCGGCGCTGAATTCGCCCGATTCCGCGGCCCAGCCGACCAGGAACTGGATCAGCGTCTTCGGCACGCTCGCGTTCACGTTGTAGTGCGACATGTGGTCGCCGACGCCGTAGGTCGCCCAGCCGAGCGCGAGCTCCGACAGGTCGCCGGTGCCGACGACCATGCCGCCGTGCAGGTTGGCGAGGCGGAACAGATGGCTGGTGCGCTCGCCGGCCTGCACGTTCTCGAAAGTGACGTCGTAGACCTTGCGGCCCTTGGCGAACGGATGGCGCAGGTCCTTCAGCATTTGCAGGCAGGAGGGCCGGATGTCGATCTCCTCGGCGCTCGCGCCGATCGCGCGCATCAGCTGCCAGGCCTGGCTGCGGGTGCGCGTGGAGGTTGCGAACCCCGGCATGGTGTAGGCGAGGATGTTGGCGCGCGGCAGCTTGAGCTGGTCCATGACGCGCGCGCAGACGATCAGCGCCTGGGTCGAGTCGAGGCCGCCCGAGACGCCGATCACCAGTTTCTTCATGCCGGTGGCGCGCAGGCGTGTCGCCAGCCCTTGCACCTGGATGCGGTAGACCTCCTCGCAGCGCTCGTCGCGCGTGCGCGGGTCCCCCGGCACGTAGGGCAGCCTTTCGATTTTCCTTTCGAGAAGCAGTTTTCCGCCCGGAACCGGGACCGGAACGTCCACCGTTCGAAAGCTCCTGACTTCGCCGGCGTGCCGGCGCAGCGCGGCGCCGAAGGTGTTCTGCCGCATGCGGTCCGCCAGCAGGCGGTCGAGGTCGATGTCGGCGGTGGTGAGCTGGGCGGCGTCGGCGAAGCGCTGCGACTCGGCGAGCAGGTTGCCGTTCTCGTAGACCAGCGCGTGGCCGTCCCAGGCGAGGTCGGTGGTCGACTCGCCGATCCCGGCGGCGCTGTAGAGGTAGGCCGCGAGGCAGCGCGCCGACTGGTTGCCGGCGAGCTGGCGACGATAGCCGTCCTTGCCGATCACCACGTTCGACGCCGACAGGTTGGCGATCACGGTGGCGCCGGCGAGCGCGGCGAACGAGGACGGCGGCGTCGGGACCCAGAGGTCCTCGCAGATTTCCACATGAAGAACGAACTTGTCGGCAAGGCGAAACAGCAGATTCGCCCCAAAGGGCGCGAGCTGGCCGGCGAGCCGGACTTCGCCGCGCGTCGCGGTGTCGCCCGGGGTGAACTGGCGCGCCTCGTAGAACTCGCGGTAGTTCGGCAGGTAGGTCTTGGGCACGACGCCGGCGAGCCGCCCCTGGCACAGGAGCGCCGCGCAGTTGTAGAGCAGGCCGTCGAGCACCACCGGCAGGCCGACCAGGGCGGCCAGGGGAAGATTCCTGGATTTCTTCAGGAGAGCCGCAAGCGATTCTTCGGCGGCGTCGATCAGCGCCTGCTGGTGGAACAGGTCGTCGCAGGTGTAGGCCGACAGGCCGAGCTCGGGAAACACCGCGAGGACGGCTTTCTCGCGCGCCGCCTGCTGCATCAGCGCGGCGGTCGCCTCGAGGTTGTGGCGCGGGTCGCCGACGCGCACCGCCGGCGTGGCGACCGCGACGCGCGCGAAGCCGTGGCGGTAGAGGTTGAAGAACTCGCTGGTTTTGGGCATCGGAAGTGCATTTTACGCCACCCTGTGCTATGGTGTGTAAAGCCATATGTTGCTGCTGCGGGAAAGCGTCGTGACGGAACACGGAATTCTCCGGATCGAGCTGCACGACGATCTGCGCTACCGGCTGAGCTGGCGCGGCGTCGTTTACCAGAACGACCGCCGCACCCCGTTCCGTTCCGTCGAGCAGCTGCGCTACGACTTCGAGCGCGATGTCCAGAAAGCTTGAAATCCGTATCGGGCCGGCCGGCGACGCGCTCGACCGCTTCGAGGCGGCGTGGAATCGCGCGCAGGAGGGCCGGGCCATGCGCCCGCTCGAGGTGTTGAGCTTTCCTGAGCTGCCTTCACTCCTGCGGACGCTTTCGCCGGCGCGGTTCGTTCTACTGCAAAAGCTGCGGGCGGACGGTCCGCTGTCGATCTACGAGCTGGCGAAGCGCCTGGAGCGCGACTACAAGAACGTGCACACCGATGTGACGCAGCTCGCGGCGTTAGGGCTGATCGCGCGGCAGGAAGACGGCCGCGTCGCCGTGCCCTGGGAGCTGCTGCGCGCGGAGTTGCGCCTGCCCGGCTAGATCCAGCCGGCCTTGCGGAAGCGGAAGAACAGGACGACGTCGATCACCACCATCAGGCTGATCGCGAAGGGATAGCCGAGCAGCCACTTGAGCTCCGGCATGTGGTCGAAATTCATGCCGTACACGCCGGCGATCATGGTCGGAACCGCGACCAAGGCGGCATAGCCCGCCAGCCGCTTGGTCACTTCGGTCTCGCCCACCTGGATCATGCCGAGGTTGACCTGGATTGCCGTGCTCACGGTGTCGCGCAGCGAATCGATCGACTGGTTGAGCCGCGTGACGTGGTCGTAGATGTCGCGGAAGTACTCGGTCAGCCCATGGCACACGCCGGGGACGCGGCCGCCGAAGAGCTTGCCGGCGTTCTCGGACAGCGGCCCGGCGGCATGCTTCAGGGTGGTCAGCTTCTGCTTCACGTAGTACAGCGCCTCGATGTTGGCGCGCGGCGACGCTCCCGGCATGAACAGCCGCTCCTCGGCCTGCTCGAGCTCGGTCTCCACCGCATCGAGCACCGGAAAATAGCGGTCGACCACCGCGTCCATCAGCGCGTAGAGCACGTAGCCCGAGCCGTTCTTCAGCAGCTCGGGCTCGCGCTCGGCGCGCGCGCGCACGTCCTGGAAGCCGCGCTCGGTCTGCTGGCGCACCGTGAGCACGTAGTTCTTGCCGACGAAGATCGCGACCTCGCCGGCCTTGAGCTCTTCGCCCGCTACCTCGACGGTATGCATCACCACGAACAGCGAGTCGCCGTACTCCTCGACCTTCGGGCGCTGGTGGCCGTGGCGCGCGTCTTCCACCGCGAGCTCGTGCAGGTCGAATTCCTGCCGCATCTCGTCCAGCTCGGCGTCGGTCGGCTCCTTGAGCGCGACCCAGACGAAAGCGCCCGGCCGCATGAGGTAGTCGCTGATCTCGCGCTTCTCGATATCGGCGAGCTTGTGGCCCTCCTGGTAGGCGGCGCAATTGACCAGCATGGAACGGCATAATAAGGATTTTTGAGAGCCTTCATGCTTGAGATCAGCGGCCGGGCGAAAAGATTGGGCACCGAAAACGCCTTCGTCGTGCTCGCCGAGGTCAACGCCCTCGCGCGCCAGGGCAAGGACATCGTCAGCTTCTGCATCGGCCAGCCCGACTTCCCGGCGCCGGAGAATGTGCAGGAGGCGGCGATCCGCGCCATCAGGGGCGGCAAGCACGGCTATACCCCCTCGGCCGGCATCGACGAGCTGAGGCAGGCGGCCGCCGGCTACCTGGCGAAGATGCGCGGCGGCCTGCCGATCCGGCCCGAGGACGTGGTGGTTGGGGCAGGGGCCAAGCCCTTCATCGCCTACGCCATCCTCTCGACCACCGACCACGGCGCGGGCGACGAGGTGATCTACCCCAACCCCGGCTTCCCGATCTACGAATCGCAGATCGTGGCGAACGGCGCGAAACCGGTGCCGATCCACCTGCACGAGGGGCGCAATTTCTCGTTCGATCCGGCGGAGCTGGAAAGGCTCATCACCAGGAAGACGAAGCTGCTGATCCTCAACTACCCGCACAACCCGACGGGCGGCTGTCTCACGCGCGCCGAGCTGGAAAGAATCGCGGAAATCCTGAAGCAACACCCCCAGGTCTGGGTCTATGCCGACGAGATCTACTCCCGGCTGGTGTTCTCCGGCGAGTTCTTCTCGATCGCCCAAGTACCCGGGATGTACGAGCGCACTATCATCTCCGACGGCGCCTCGAAGACCTGGGCGATGACCGGCTGGCGCATCGGCTTCACCTCGAACCCGAAGCTCGCGCCGGTGTTCACGCGCTGGATCACCAACACCGAGTCCTGCGCCTCGCAGATCAGCCAGTGGGCGGCGGTCGAGGCGATCAACGGCCCGCAGCAGGCCGCCGAGATGATGAAGAAAAGCTTCTTCGAAAGACGCGACCTGATCGTCGGCTTGCTGAACGAAGTCCCCGGGGTGAAGTGCCAGGTGCCGGGCGGGGCGTTCTACGTCTGGCCGAACGTCACCGACGCCTGCCGCCGCATCGGCGCGGCCGATTCCGAGGAGTTCAGGAAGCGCCTGCTGCACGAGGCCGGCGTCGCGGTGCTCGCCGACATCCACTTCGGCACGCGCGTGCCGGGCGAGGGGCAGCACGTGCGCTTCTCCTACGCGGCGTCGAAGCAGCAGATCGAGGCCGGCGTGCAGCGCATGGCCGACTTCATCCGGAAGAACACCAAGAAAGCGGCATGAGCATCTGGAAACCCTCGGTGACCGTCGCTGCGGTCATCGAGCGCGACGGGAAATTCCTGCTGGTCCAGGAGAAGGCCGACGACCGGCTGGTGCTCAACCAGCCCGCCGGCCACCTCGATCCGGGTGAATCGCTGGTCGAGGCCTGCCGCCGCGAGGTGCTCGAGGAGACCGCGCACCGCTTCGAGCCGGCCGGGCTGGTCGGCGTCTACCGCTGGCATTACGCGCCGCAGGACGTGACCTTTTTGAGGTTTTGCTTTCGCGGGAATCTTTCCGGGGTGGATTCCTCGAGAGCACTGGATCGTGAAATCGTCGCGCTGCACTGGCTCACCCCGGCGCAGCTGAGCGACCGGCGCGCCGAGCACCGCTCGCCGCTGGTGCAGAAGTGCGTCGAGGACTTCCTGCGCGGGCGCAGCTTCCCGCTCGAAGTCCTGTCGGCCGAGTTCGCATGAAAGTCGTCGTCGGCATGTCGGGCGGGGTCGATTCCTCGGTGGCGGCGCTGCTCGCGAAGCGCGCCGGGCACGAGGTGGTCGGCCTGTTCATGAAGAACTGGGAGGACGACGACAACGACGCATACTGCTCGACGCGCGAGGACCTGGTCGAGGCCGCCGCGGCGGCCGACGCGATCGGCATCGAGCTCGAGGCGGTCAATTTCGCCGCCGAGTACAAGGACCGCGTGTTCGCCGAGTTCCTGCGCGAGTACGCCGCCGGGCGCACGCCGAACCCCGACGTGCTGTGCAACGCCGAGATCAAGTTCCGCGCTTTCCTGGACCATGCGATGAGATTAGGCGCGGAGAAAATCGCCACCGGGCACTACGCGCGAATCGATTTTTCAGGAAATTCTTTTCGACTCCTGAGAGGGCAGGACGGCTCCAAGGACCAAAGCTACTTCCTGCACCGCCTGACGCAGGAGCAGCTCTCGCACGTGATGTTCCCGGTCGGCGGGATGAAGAAGACCGAAGTGCGCCACCTGGCGCGCGAGGCGGGGCTGCCGAACCACGCCCGCAAGGACTCGACCGGCATCTGCTTCATCGGCGAGCGGCCGTTCCGCGAGTTCCTGAACCGCTACCTTCCGAGGGTTCCTGGTTTTATTGTGGATGAAAAAAACAAGCGCATTGGCGAGCACATCGGGCTCGCGTTCTACACGATCGGACAGAGAAAGGGCATCGGCATCGGCGGGGCCGGGGAGGCCTGGTACGTGGCTGAAAAAAGAATCCCGGCCAACGAGCTGGTGGTGGTCCAGGGCCACGACCATCCGCTGCTGCTCAAGCGCTCCCTCGAGGCGGCGGCGACGAGCTGGATCTCCGGCGGGCCGCCGCCGCAGGATTCGATTCACTCGGCCAAGACGCGCTACCGGCAGGCCGATGCGCCGTGCAAGCTTTCCAGGGCCAACCAGAGCGAGATCAGGGTCGATTTCTCGAGCCCGCAATGGGCCGTGACGCCGGGGCAGTCGGTGGTGCTCTACGACGGCGAGGTTTGCCTTGGCGGAGGCGTGATCCGCTGAAATACCGGGGTATCCTTTTTCGGCTCGGCGATGCCTCCGCCTGACCCCTGCCCGAAGTGCGGCCATGTGCGCCTGCCGAGCGACACGGTGCCGGAATGGCAGTGCCCTGCTTGCGGCATCGCGATCGCAAAATTCCGGGCCGAGGCGGCCAAGGGGGTGGCCAGCGCGAATCCGCTCACCGCGGGCGTGGTCGAAGTCCTGGAGCCCGTGCTGCCGCCGCGGCTGTCGTTCGAGCGCAGGCTTGGCTCGGCGACGCTCGACCTGCTGATGGCTGCGGTGTTCCTGTGGTGCTGGATCGCGCCCGGCGCCTGGCGTCCGGCATTCGTTTCTGAGCTGGCGACCCTCATGCTTATGGAATTCCTGGCAATCCATTCTTCCCTGTTGATGCTGCGGCCAGACTCCAGGGAAGGCGGAAAGGGGGCGAGCTTGGTGGCCGGATTGCTCGTCATGCTGTTCTACATCCCGATCGCCGGGGCGGTCGCGTATTCTCAACGCAGTTGGTGGGCCTTCTTCGCCATGGCCTGGCTGGTGTCTTCGCGCGTCCTTACGGTGCTCGCCGGGCGAGGGTCCGCCGACTTCGAGTGGAAGCGCACGCGCTTCTACTGGCTGATCAGCGCCCTGCTGTACGTTGCTACCGTGTTCGCCGCGCTCTTTCTGCCGGTCCCCCTGCTGGGTTTCACCGGTTCGTCGAAGTTCGTGTGGGATATCTGGGTGAATTTCTGGGTGGACCCGGAGGAGATGATGGCGTGGGGATTCCTGTACTTCAGCGCGCTCGGGGCGCTGAAGCTCGCCGAGAAGCCGGACTGGATCGCGCAGGAACTGATCACACCCCGATACCAGTGAGCGCCGACGACTCTGACTACTTGGGAATCTGCGGTACGGTGTCGGCGAACGCCGGCCGCGCCATCAACTTCTCGTAGTGCTTCGCCAGCACCGGGTACTCCTGGTGCCAGTCGACGTCGCCGGGCTTGCGGAAGCCGAGCCAGCCGAGCGCGCAGCCGAGCGCGATGTCGGCGAGCGAGTAGCGCTCGCCCTGGCACCAGGAGCGCTCGGCGAGCTCGGCGGCCATCTGCTCCATGCCGCGGCGCATGCGCGCGAGCTGCTTGTCGCTCCAGGCCTGGCTGCGCTCCTTCTTGTCGCGCAGCGACTCGTAGCGCACCAGCAGGCCGGCGTCGAGCACGCCGTCGGCGAGCGCTTCCCAGCGACGCACCCCCACGCGCTCGCGCATGTCATCGGGGATCAGCCGGCCGATCGGCGACTTGGCGTCGAGGAACTCGACGATCACGCGCGAGTCGTAGAGCGACGTGCCGTCGTCCAGGACCAGCGTCGGGATCTTGCCGAGCGGGTTGTGCGCGTTGACCGGGTTGTCGATCGGGAGGACGTCGACCGTCTCGACGTCGCACTCGATCTTCTTCTCGACGAGGACGACGCGCACTTTGCGCGAGTAGGGGCTGGCGGGCGAGGACAGGAGCTTCATCGGGGCGCGGATTATAGGGCCTTAACGCGCCGCCTGAGCGCGGGGATGACACTCTTTGAAAACCAGGGATTGCGCTTCAGCCAGGCGAGATTGCGCCAGCTCGGATGCGGCAGCGGGAAGAACTCGGGCAGGTAGTCGCGGTACGCGCGGACTGTTTCGGTCAGCGTATTTTTCTTCGAAGATCCGAGGTAATACGCCTGCGCGTAGCTGCCCACCAGCAAGGTCAACTCGATGCAGGGCAGCGCGGCGCGGAAGCGCGGCTGCCACGCCGGCGCGCATTCGCGGCACGGCGGCAGATCGGCGCCGTCGACGGTTCCCGGGTAGCACAGCCCCATCGGCACGATGGCGACGCGCGCGGTGTCGTAGAACGCCTCGCGCTCCATCGCCAGCCAGCCGCGCAGCACCTCGCCCGAAGGATCGTTCCACGGGATCCCGGTCTGGTGCACGCGGCGCCCCGGCGCCTGGCCGACGATCAGCAGCCTTGCTGTTTTGCCCACCAAAAACACCGGCTTTGGCGCCTGCGGAAGTTGTTCCTCACAAATACGGCAGGCGCGCGCCTCGCGGCTCAGCGCGGCAAGCGAGATTCTCATCCCCTCTATAATAGGGCCCATGCCTTCGCCGCTCGCCGCGCTGTCGCCACTCGACGGCCGGTACGCCAGAGCCGCCGATCCGCTGCGCGGTTACTTCAGCGAGCAGGCCCTCATCCGCTACCGCGTCCGGATCGAGTTGGAGTGGCTTCAAGCGCTGGCTTCCGAGAAGGCCATCAAGGAACTTCCATCCTTCTCGGCCAAGACGGCCGCCGGCTTCAATTCAATTCTAAAAAGCTTCTCCGAGCGCGACGCCGAGCAGATCAAGAAGATCGAGGCCGAGACCAACCACGACGTCAAGGCGATCGAGCTGTGGCTGAAGTCGAAGCTCGGGCGCAACGCCGAGGCGGCGCGCGCGCTCGAATTCATCCACTTCGCCTGCACCTCCGAGGACATCAACAACCTGGCGTACGCCCTGATGCTGGCGGAGTCGCGCGAGAAGGTGATGCTGCCCAGGCTCGAGCAGGTCATCGAGGCGCTGCGCGCGCTGGCGAAAAAGCACGCGGCGCTGCCGATGCTGTCGCGCACTCATGGCCAGGCGGCCTCGCCGACGACCCTGGGCAAGGAGATGGCCAATTTCGCGGAGCGGCTCAGGCGCGCGCACGCCCGGATCGCGTGCGTCGGGGCGCGGGGCAAGATCAACGGCGCGGTCGGCAACTACAACGCGCACCTCGTCGCCTACCCCGGCTTCGACTGGCCGCGCTTTGCCCGGCGCTTCGTGGAGAAGCTCAGGCTGGAGTTCAACCCGTATACGACGCAGATCGAGCCGCATGACTGGATGGCCGAGCTGTTCGACGCCTACGCCGGCGCCAACGCGATCCTGCTCGACCTCGACCGCGACCTGTGGGGCTACATTTCGCTCGGCTACTTCCGGCAGAGGGCCAAAGCGGGCGAGGTCGGCTCCTCGACCATGCCGCACAAGGTGAACCCGATCGACTTCGAGAACTCCGAGGGCAACATCGGCGTCGCCAACGCGCTGCTGCGCCACCTCGCCGACAAGCTGCCGGTGTCGCGCTGGCAGCGCGACCTCTCGGACTCGACCGCGCTGCGCAACATCGGCACCGCGCTCGGCCACAGCTTGCTGGCGTACACCTCCTGCCTGCGCGGCCTGGGCAAGCTGCAGGCCGATCCGGCGCGCCTCGCCGCCGACCTGGAAGCGAACTGGGAAGTGCTCGCCGAGGCGGTGCAGCAGGTGATGCGCCGCTACGGCGTGCCCGACGCCTACGACAAGCTGAAGGCGATCAGCCGCGGCAAGCGCCTGGACCGCCGCCGGCTCGCCGCCTTCGTGCGCTCGCTGCCGATCCCGCCCGAGGCGAAGATGCGCCTGCTCGCGCTGACGCCCGCCAGGTACACCGGACTCGCCGCCGAGCTCGCCAAGCGCGCTTGAAGATCCTGGTTGCACTGGTCCTCGGGGTCGCGGCCGCGTCGGCGAGCGCGCAGGAAATCGTCACGCTCAACCCGCGGCCGGGCGTGACGCAGTCGTTCTTCATCGCGAGCATGGGAGAGCGCAAGCCCGAGGCGGTGGCGCTGTTGTTCATCGGCGGCGGCGGCAACATCCGCCTGCGGCTGGAGAACGGTCAGATCCGGTTCGCGACCGGCAACTTCCTGCCGCGCTCGCGGGGCGAGTTCATCCGCAACGGCATCCTGCCGGTGATTCTCGACAATCCGAGCGACCAGCAGTCCGGCGACGGCATGAGCGACGATTTCCGCGCCAGCCTGCAGCACGTCATGGACGTGCGCGCCGTCATGGCCGAGATGAGGCGGCGCCATCCCGGCCTGCCGATCTTCCTGGTCGGCACGAGCCGCAGCACGATCTCGGCGGCGCACCTCGCCCTGGTCCTCGATGCGGAAGCGGCCGGCGCGGTCCTGAGCTCCTCGCTGTTCTACACCGGCGGCCAGCGCGGGCGAGCGGTCCTGGCGTCGTTCAGGTGGCAACGGATCCGCATCCCGCTCCTGTTCGTGCACCACGAGGAGGACGGCTGCAGTGCCACGCCGTACCGCGAAGCGGCTTCCCTCGGGCGCAGCTATCCGCTGGTCACGGCCAGGGGCGGCAAGGCGCCGGAGAGCGGCCCCTGCGACCCGCTCTCGCCGCACGGTTTCTTCGGCAAGGAGGCCGAGACGGTGGACGCCATCGCGGCGTGGATGCTCCGCAAGCCCTACCCCAAAGACGTCAAGTAGTGTTCTACGCCGGCACCATCTTCCTGTCGTCGTTCCTGCTGTTCCTGGTGCAGCCCCTCATCGCGCGTTTGATCCTGCCGTGGTTCGGCGGCAGCGCCGCGGTGTGGACCACCTGCATGCTGTTCTTTCAGGCGCTGCTGCTCGCGGGATACGCGTACGCGCACTTCCTCCAGAAAAGCGTTTTTCAGGGAAAACGGCAGGCGATTGTTCATACCGTGTTCCTCCTCGCGGCAGTGGCGGCGCTGCCGATCGCGCCGGGCGAGCAGTGGAAGCCGCTCGGCGACGAGGAGCCGGTGAGCCGCATCCTGCTGCTCCTGTGCGCCTCGGTCGGCCTGCCCTACCTGCTGCTCGCCGCGACCAGCCCGCTGCTGCAGGCCTGGTTCGCGCGCGCGCGGCCGGCCGAGAACCCCTACCGCCTGTTCGCGGTGTCGAACCTCGCGTCGCTTGCCGCGCTGCTCGGCTACCCGTTCGCGGTCGAGCCGTTCCTCGGCGGCGCGCAGCAGGTGAGCCTGTGGTCCTGGCTGTTCGCCGCCTTCGCCGTGCTGTGCGCGGCCGTGGCCTGGCTGACACCGGGTGGCCGTGTTTCTGATGTTGCGAGTGATGAAGTTTCTCCAGTGGGAAAGCAAGACCTGGTCCTCTGGCTCGCGCTTTCCGCCACCGGCTCGCTGCTGCTGCTGGCGGTCACCAGCCACCTGACGCAGAACGTCGGTGCGGTGCCGCTGCTCTGGCTGGTGCCGCTCGCGCTGTACCTGGGGAGCTTCATCCTCGCCTTCCAGGAGCGCTACCGGCCGCAATGGCTGTGGTCGCCGCTGCTCACCTTGCTCGCCGCCATGGGCTGGCTGCTGGTCGACGGCGATTTCGACTTCGACCTGGGGGTGCAGCTCGCGGTGTTCCTGCCGGGCTTGTTCCTGGGATGCCTGTTCTGCCACGGCGAGCTGTACCGGCTGCGGCCCGCGCCGAGCCGGCTGACCGGTTTCTACCTCGCGATCTCCGCGGGCGGCGCGCTGGGCGGGCTGGCGGCGGCGGTCTTCGCGCCGCTCGCCTTCAGCGGCTACTACGAGCTCGGCATCGGCATGGTGGCGCTGGGCCTGCTCGCGGCCCTGCGCTTCGCGCCGCTCGGCCGGGTGCCGCGCTGGGCCAGCCTGGCGGCGCTGCTCGGCGTGGCGGCGGCGGCCATGTACGACGCCGCGCGCTACCACCAGGACGTGCTCCTCGCGCAGCGCAGCTTCTACGGCGTGCTGCGCGTCAAGGAGTACGGCATCGGCGACGAGTCGCACCTGCGCCGGCTGGTGCACGGCGCGATCATGCACGGCGAGCAGTACATGAGCGACAAGCAGCGCCGCAACCTGACCACCTACTACCACCAGGATTCGGGCATCGGCGCCGCGATCCGCTCGCTCGGCGAGCGGCCGGCGCGCGTCGGCGTCATCGGCCTGGGCACCGGCACGCTCGCCGCTTTCGGCCGCGCGGGCGACGTCTACCGCTTCTACGACATCAACCCGCAGGTGGTGAAGGTGGCGAACGCGGAATTCAGCTACCTCGCCGACAGCGCCGCGCGCATCGAGATCGCGCTCGGCGACGCGCGCCTGACGCTGGAGCGCGAGCCGCCGCAGCGCTTCGACGTGCTGGCGGTGGACGCGTTCTCGAGCGACGCCATCCCGGTGCACCTGATCACGCGCGAGGCGCTCGGCACCTACCTGAAGCACGTCGGCGAGCACGGCATCGTGGCGTTCCACGTCTCGAACCGCTTCCTCGACCTGATTCCGGTGGTGGCGCGCATCGCAAGCGAGCAGGGCGCCCACGCGGCCATCGTGCGCGACGATCCCGACGAGGAGGAAGACCCGCGCCGCTCGCGCAGCGACTGGGTGCTGGTGTCGCGCGATGCGGCGTCGCTGAGCCGGCCCGAGATCGCCGCGCGCGGCGCGGTGCCGGCGGAGGACAAGCCGGAGTGGCGCACCTGGACCGACGACTACAGCAACCTGATACAGATACTGAAGTGAATTCGGGGTCAGGGTCGTAATTAAGTGCGCGCGTACGCGGCGCCTTAATTACGACCCTGACCCCGAATTCAGACCACCGCCCCTTCGTGCTCGTCGCGCCGCGTCTTCGCCGGGGGCTTGGTGAACCCTCCCCGGTCGATCTTCATCCACATCAGCAGCGGGCTGGCCACCAGCACCGACGAGTAGATGCCGAAGCAGATGCCGATGGTGAGCGCCAGCGCGAAGTAGTGCAGCGCCGGCCCGCCGAACAGCAGCATGGTGGTCACCATCATCTGGGTGCAGCCGTGGGTGATGATGGTGCGCGAGATCACGCCGGTGATCGCGCTGTTGATCACCTCGGGCGTCTCCGCCTTGCGCATCTTCCTGAAGTTCTCGCGCACCCGGTCGAACACCACCACGGTCTCGTTGACCGAGTAGCCGAGGACCGCGAGCAGCGCGGCCAGCACCGGCAGCGAGAACTCCCACTGGAAGAAGGCGAAGAAGCCGGCGATGATCACCACGTCGTGCAGGTTGGCGATGATCGCGGCCACCCCCCATTTCCACTGGAAGCGCAGCGCGAGGTAGAAGACGATGCCGAACGCGGTCACCAGCAGCGCGAGCGCGCCGTACTCGGCCAGCTCGCGGCCGACCTGCGGCCCGACGAACTCGACGCGCCGCAGCTCCGCAGATGGATCTTGTTGTTTCAATATCTGAACTACTTTTTGTGACAGGTCCGCACTCGATTGGTTCTTCTCCAGGTGCATGCGGATCAGCACTTCGCGCGAGGAGCCGAAGTTCTGCACCTCGGCCTTGTAGCCGGCGCGGTCGAGGCTGCGGCGCACCGCGTCGACGTCGGCCGGCTGCTGGTAGCCGACCTCGATCAGCGTGCCGCCGGTGAACTCGATCGAGAAGTTGAGGCCGCGCGTGGCGAGGAAGAACACCGCGAGGAGGAAGGTGACGACCGAGACGATGTTGAACACCAGCGCATGCCGCATGAACGGGATGGTGCGGCGGATCTTGAAGAATTCCACTGGTCAGCTCACTTCCATGCGGTGTTGCCGATTGAAAGGCCGGAGACCCTGCGGCGGTGGCCGTAGACCAGGTTGACCACCGCGCGCGACACCACCACCGCCGAAAACATGGAGGTCATGAGGCCGAGGCAGTGGACCACGGCAAATCCGCGTACCGCGCCCGGAACCATCAGCAGCGACACTCCGACGACCAGGGCGGTGACATTCGAATCGAGAATCGTGCCCCAGGCGCGCTCGTAGCCGGCGGCGATCGCGGCCTGGGGGCTGGCGCCGCCGCGGATCTCCTCGCGGATGCGCTCGTTGATCAGCACGTTGGCGTCGATCGCCATGCCGAGCGTCAGGGCGATGGCGGCGATGCCGGGCAGCGTGAGCGTCGCCTGCAGCAGCGACAGCAGCGCGACCAGCAGAAGCAGGTTCGCCGCCAGAGCGAGCGACGAGATGATGCCGAACAGCGCGTAGTACACCGACATGAAGGTGACGATGGCGACGAAGCCCCATTGGGTGGAGTTGAAGCCCTTCTCGATGTTGTCGCGGCCGAGGCTCGGCCCGACGGTGCGCTCCTCGATGATCTCCATCGGCGCGGCGAGCGAGCCGGCGCGCAGCAGCAGCGCCACGTCGGCCGCCTCGGTGGTGGTCATGCGCCCCGAGATCTGCACGCGGCCGCCGGGGATCTCGCTGCGGATCACCGGCGCGGTGATCACTTCGCCCTTGCCCTTCTCGATCAGCAGGATCGCCATGCGCTTGTTGATGTTCTCGCGCGTCACTTCCTGGAAGATGCGCGCGCCCTGGCCGTCGAGGCGCAGGTGCACCGCGGGCTCGTTGGACTGGTTGTCGAAGCCCGGCTGGGCATCGGTCAGGCGGTCGCCGGTGAGCACCACCTGGCGGCGCACCAGCAGCGGCTGGCCGTTCCTCTCGACGTAGTACTCGGTGCCGAAGGGCGGCTGGCCGGCCGCGGCCGTGGCGAGCGCCGCGGGGTTGTTCATGTGCTCCTCGGCCACCATGCGAATCTCCAGCGTGGCGGTGCGCCCGAGGATGTCCTTGGCCTTGGCGGTGTCCTGGACCCCGGGCAGCTGCACCACCACGCGGTCGGCGCCCTGCTGCTGGATCAACGGCTCGGCGACGCCGAGCTCGTTGATGCGGTTGTGCAGGGTGGTGATGTTCTGCTTGAGGGCGTTGTCCTGCGTGCGCTTGACCGCCTCGGGCTTGAGCGAGGCCACCAGCAGGAGGTCCTGGCCGTCGTCGCGTTCGGCGAGCACCAGGTCCGGCATCTCGGCGAGCACCAGGCTGCGCGCGCGCTCGCGCGTCGGCGCGTCGCGCAAGCGCAGGCGCAGGCTCTGGCCTTCGCGCGTGATGCCGCCGTGCCGCACGCTCTTCTCGCGCAGCAGGGTGCGCATGTCGCCGGCCATGCTCTCCAGGCGCTTGGTGATCGCCGCCTGCATGTCGACCTGCAGGAGGAAATGCACCCCGCCGCGCAGGTCGAGGCCGAGGTACATCGGCAGGGCGCGGATCGCGCTGAGCCAGTTCGGCGAGGCCGGCAGCAGGTTGAGCGCCACCACGTAGGAAGGGTTTGCCGCGTCGGGGTTGAGCGCCCGCTCGACGATGTCCTTCGCCTTGAGCTGGGTGTCGGTGTCGGCTAAGCGCACGCGCACGCTTGTGGCATCGAGCACCGCGCCCGTATACGGAATTTTTTCTTTTGAAAGAATACTTTCAACACGGCTCATCAGGGCGGTGTCGACCTTCAGCGTCACCTTGGCGCTCGACACCTGGACCGCGGGCGACTCGCCGAAGAAGTTCGGCAGGGTGTAGAGGAACGCCGCCAGGACCGCGAACGCGATCAGCGCGTACTTCCAGGCGGGATAGCGGTTCACAAAGGCAGGTTCACTGGAGGCTTTTCAGCGTCCCCTTGGGCAGCAGCATCTGCACCGCGGCCTTCTGCACGCTGACCTCGGTGTTCGGCGCGATCTCGAGGCTGATGTAGGCGTCGCTGATCTTGGTGATGCGGCCGAGCACGCCGCCGGCGGTGATCACCTCGTCACCCTTCTGCAGCGCCTCGACCATGGCCTTGGACTCCTTGGCGCGCTTCATCTGCGGGCGGATCATGAGGAAGTACAGCAGCACGAACATCAGGACGATCGGCAGGAAGCCGATGAATCCCGGGTCGCCGCTGGGGGCGGACTGCGCGAATGCTGAGGAGATGATCACTGCGGACTCCGAGGGAAAAAAACGCGCGAATTATAACAGCCGCTTGCGCTCCTCCAGCAGTTGTTGTGCTTTTAGCGAAAACGCTCTCTGCTGGATTGCCTCGCGCAACTCCCGCATCAGCTCCTGGTAGTAGTGCAGGTTGTGCAGCGTATTCAGCCGCGCGCCGAGGATCTCTTTCGCCTTGTCGAGGTGGTGGAGGTAGGCGCGGGTGAAGTTGCGGCAGGTGTAGCAGGCGCAGCGCCCGTCGAGCGGGCCGTCGTCGTCGCGAAAGCGCGCGTTGCGGATGCGGATGTCGCCCGAGCGGGTGAAAAGCCAGCCGTTCCTGGCGTTGCGCGTCGGCAGCACGCAGTCGAACAGGTCGACGCCGGCGGCCACCGCCGCGACGATGTCCTCGGGCGTTCCCATGCCCATGAGATATCTTGGTTTATCAGGAGGTAATTTTGGAGTGATATGGCGCATGACACGCGCGCGGTCCTCGGGCGGCTCGCCGACCGCCAGGCCGCCGAGGGCGTAGCCGTCGAAGCCGATGCGCTTCAGCTCCTCGAGGGATTCGTCGCGCAGCGCGTCGTACACCCCGCCCTGGACGATACCGAAAAGTGCGTTATCGCTCTCCCAGCTCGCCCTCGAGCGCGCTGCCCAGCGCATGGACAGGCGCATCGAGTCCGCCGCCTGCTTCTCGGTCGCCGGGTACGCGGTGCACTCGTCGAACACCATGGCGATGTCCGAATTGAGCAGCTTCTGGATGCGCATGGATTCTTCCGGCGTGAGCATCAGCCGGTCGCCGTTGATGGGGGACGCGAACTTCACCCCCTCCTCGGAAAGCTTTCTAAGCGTTGCAAGAGAAAAAACCTGAAAGCCCCCCGAGTCGGTGAGGATTGGCGCGTCCCAGCCCATGAACCGATGCAGGCCGCCGTGCTTGCCGATCACCTCGAGGCCCGGGCGCAGCCACAAATGGAAGGTGTTGCCGAGGACGATCTGCGCCCCGAGGCCTTTCAGCTCCTCGGGCGACATCGCCTTCACCGTGCCGTAGGTGCCGACCGGCATGAACGCCGGCGTGTCGACGCGCCCGTGCGCCAGCTCGAGCACGCCGCGCCGGGCTGCGCCGTCCGTGCCGGTGACCGTGAATTTCATCGCTCGATCAGCATCGCGTCGCCGTAGGAGAAGAACCGGTAGCGCTCGGCGACCGCATGGCGGTACGCCCGCAGCACATTGTCCCTGCCGCCGAAGGCGCACGCCAGCATCAGCAGGGTCGACTTCGGCAGGTGGAAGTTGGTCAGCAGCCGGTCGACGACCTGGAAGTGGTATCCGGGATAGACGAAGAGGTCGGTTTCCCCTTCGAGCTTGCCGCCGACGGCAGATTCGAGGGCGCGGAGGGACGTCGTCCCGACGGCGAGCACGCGCTTGCCGGAAATCGCCTTCCAGGTTTCCCGCGAGATCGAATAGCGCTCGGCGTGCATGCGGTGGGCTTCCACTTCGTCGACCCGCACCGGCTGGAAGGTGCCGAAGCCGACATGCAGGGTGAGCTTGGCGACTTTGGCGCCTTTTTGTCCTATTTTTTTCAGCATGGCTTGATCGAAATGCAGCCCCGCAGTCGGCGCGGCGACGGCGCCGGGGACCTTCGCGTAGACAGTCTGGTAGCGCTCGACATCCTCGGCACGCGGTGCGTGGCGGATGTAGGGCGGCAGCGGAACGGCGCCGTGGCGCTCGAGCACCGTGTCGATGTCTGCGGCGAACCTGACCTTGTAGAGCTCGCCTTGCCGCCCTTCGATTCTCACGGGTACGTCTCCTGTGAAAACCTCGGAGCCGGTGGCGGGCGGGTGGCTGGCCCGGATCAGGGCGAGAGCCTCGCGCGGGCCGAGGACGCGCTCGACGAACAGCTCGATCCGGCCGCCGCTCGCCTTGCGGCCTTGCAGGCGGGCCTTGATGACGCGCGTGTCGTTCAGCACCAGCGCGTCGCGCGCGTCGACCAGCCCCGGCAAATCGGCGAACTTCAGGTCCTGCAGCTTTCCCGAGGCGTCGAGGTGCAGCAGCCGGCTCGAATCGCGGCGGGGGGCCGGATGCTGGGCGATGAGCGAGGCCGGGAGCGCGTAGTCGAACTCGGAGAGGAGCACGGCGAATTATAATTTCGCCTCGGTGCCGGAATGGCGGAACCGGTAGACGCAGCGGACTCAAAATCCGCCGGTCGCAAGGCCATGAGAGTTCGAGTCTCTCTTCCGGCACCACGGCCTGGCTCGCCCGCGTAAAAAAGCGTGCAGCGCGCGCTTTGCTTGCTGGACAGGGCAGGGGGCGGGGGGTAGGCTTTTCCAGAGGGAACACCCTGGGAGGAACATGGCCAAAGCGCAGGTGAGGGTTCTGCCTTCGGCACGCAACACGGTGATGGTGGTCGACGACCAGTCGACCAGCCGCGCGATCCTGGAGCAGGTGGTGCGCAGCCTCGACGAGCGCGTCGTGGTCGAAGGCTTCGCGCGCCCGGTCGACGCCGTGGTCTGGGCGACGCGTAACGTCTCCGACCTGGTGCTGGTCGACTACATGATGCCCGAGATCGACGGCATCGAGCTGGTCAAGCGCCTGCGCGCGCTGCCCGGCTACGAGCACGTGCCGATGGTGATGGTCACGGTGCACGACGACCGCAAGGTGCGCTACGCGGCGCTCGACGCCGGCATCACCGACTTCCTCACCAAGCCGGTCGACGCGCGCGAATGCCTGGCGCGCTGCCGCAACCTGCTCACGCTGCGCCGCCAGCAGCTCGCGCTGGAGGACCGCCGGCGCCTGCTCGAGCACATGGTCGAGGACGCGACGCGCGAGGTGAGGGATCGCGAGAAAGAGACCTTGCTGCGGCTGGCCCGCGCGGGCGAATTCCGCGACGAGGAGACCGGCAACCACCTGATCCGCATGTCGCGCTATTCGCGGCTGATCGCCAACGCGCTCGAGCTGGAGCACGAGGAGGCCGAGACCGTCGAGCTGGCCGCGCCGCTGCACGACATCGGCAAGATCGGCATCCCGGACCAGATCCTGCTCAAGCCCGCCAAGCTCGAGGACGGCGAATGGCGGGTAATGCAGCGCCACCCGGTGATCGGCCACGAGATCCTCAAGGGCAGCGCCTCGAAGTACGTGCGCATGGGGGCGCTGATCGCGCTAGGCCACCACGAGAAGTACGACGGCTCGGGCTACCCCAACGGGCTGGTCGGCGACCACGTGCCGCTGTGCGCGCGCATCGTGGCGGTGGCCGACGTCTACGATGCGCTCACCTCGGTGCGCCCCTACAAGAAGGCCTGGCCGAGCGAGCAGGCCTACGAGTACGTGAGCTCGCAGGCCGGCCGCCACTTCGACCCGCGCATGGTCCAGGCCTTCGTCGGCATGCGCAAGCAGGTGCTCGAGGTGCAGCAGCAGTGGAGCGACCCCGCGCCCGCGAGGCAGAGCTGATGGCCGAAGCGGCCGCCGCCACCGGCATGATCGCGCGGCTGCGCGAGCGGCTCGCCGCGCGCCCCGACACCGAGCACGAGCAGGGGATCCTGCGGCTGGTGATCAGCTCGCTGGTGTTCCTGTACCTGCTGCCGGACGCGCTGCTGAAGTACGACACGGCGCCGCTGTTCGTGATGGGCATCCACTTGGTGCTCGCGCTGCTGATCTTCATGCGCATCGCTGCGTCCAACGAGATCTCCCCGGCGCGGCGCGTGTTCGCGCAGCTCGCCGACGTCGCGGCGATCAGCTGGTACATGGCGGTGTTCGGCGAGCCGGCCGGGTGGCTGCTGCTGCTCTACATCTGGGTGACGCTCGGCAGCGGCTTCCGCTTCGGCGCGCGCTACCTGCTGTCCGAGCTGGCGATGAGCATCGTCGGCTTCGGCATCGTGCTCACCATCAACGATTTCTGGCGCGCGCACACCGCGCTCGGCGTCGGCCTGCTGCTCGGCATGACCGCGGTCAGCCTGTACGTGCTGTCGCTGGTGCGGCGCATGTTCGACGCCATCGCGCGCGCCGAGGCCGCCAACCTGGCCAAGCGCCGCTTCATCTCGATGGTGAGCCACGAGCTGCGCACGCCGCTCAACGCCATCATCGGCATGGCCGACCTGCTGCGCGACACCTCGCTCAACCGCGAGCAGGCCGACATGCTGCAGACGCTGCGCAGCTCCTCGCGCGTGATGCTCGGCCTGATCGAGGACGTGCTCGACTTCTCCAAGATCGAGGCCGGCAAGGTGACGCTGGAGAGGACCGACTTCGACCTGCACGCGCTGGTGAACAGCACCTGCCGCATCGTCGCGGCGCAGGCCGGGGTGAAGGGCGTGGAGTTCGTGGTGTCGCTGATGCCCGAGGTGCCCCCGGCGGTGCGCGGCGACCCGCACCACTTGCGCCAGGTGCTGATCAACCTCGCCGGCAACGCGGTGAAGTTCACCGAGCAGGGCAGCGTCACGGTGCACGTCTCGGTGCAGGCCGAGACCGAGGCGACGGTGCGGCTCAAGTTCTCGATCCGCGACACCGGGATCGGCATCGCGCCCGAGGCGCAGTCGCGCATCTTCGAGAGCTTCGCGCAGGCCGACCAGTCGACTACGCGGCGCTTCGGCGGCACCGGCCTGGGCACGACCATCGCCAAGCAGCTCGTCGGCCTGATGGGCGGGCGCATCGGCGTGGAGAGCGCGATCGGCCTGGGCAGCACCTTCTGGGTCGAGGTCGACCTCGAGAAGCAGCCCGAGCAGCCGGGCGCCGGGAGCGGCGACCTCGCCGGCGCGCGCGTCCTGCTGGTCGGTTTCCCGGCGAGCGAGCGCGCCGCGCTGGAAGAGGCGCTGTCCGGCTGGGGCGCGCTGCCGGCGGTGGAGGCGAACGTTGAAGAGGGCGTGGCCCGGCTGGTGGCCGACATCAGCCTCGCCAAGCCTTACCACAGCGCGCTGCTCTACGCGTCGGGCGAGGACATGAAGCTCGCGCAGCGCTTCCGCCGCGCCGCGCCCAACCCGGCGCCGCCCACGGTGCTGGCGGTGCCGCGCGACGCCGACGTGCGGCGCTTCGAAATGCTGTCGTCGGGCTTTGCCTCGGTGCTCGAGCTGCCGTTCGACAAGCGGCGCCTGTTCAACGTGCTGCACTCGGTGTCGGCCGGCGACGAGGTGCACGAAGGCGTGGTGCGGCTGCAGGACTACGCCCGCCGCGGCAGCACCGCGACCAAGGTGCGCGTGCTGGTGGCCGACGACAACCCGACCAACCGCGAAGTCGTCGGCCGGATCCTCGAGCGCAGCGGCCACGCGGTGACGCTGGTCAACGACGGCGAGCAGGCCCTCGACGCGATCGAGCGCGAGGCGCACGACCTGGTGATCCTCGACCGCAACATGCCCGGTATGGGCGGCATGGAAGCGCTGCAGGCGCTGCGCCTGATGACGCGCGGGCGCGAGCGCATCCCGGTCATCATGCTGTCGGCGGACGTCACTCCCGAGGCGAAGCGCGAGGCGCTCGAGGCGGGCGCGGACTCCTTCCTCGCCAAGCCGATCGAGGCGCTGCGCCTGCTCGACGAGATCCAGGCGCTCGCCGGGGCGAAGCCCGAGGCGGCGCGCCGCGGCGCGGCCGGCCAGGGCGAGGCGCCGGCGATGCTGCACCGCGCGGCGGCGCCGGCGGCGCCCGCGGTGGTCAATGCCGAGACGCTCGGGCACCTCGAGGAGCTCGGCTCCTCGCTGCTCTTCGTCGAGAAGCTGATCCGCGTCTTCCTGAGCGACAACAGCGCGATCCTCGAGCGCATCGAGCAGGTGCTCGCCGGGCGCAACTACCACGAGTTCAGGTCGCTGGTGCACGCCATGAAAGGCTCCTCGGCAAGCATGGGGACCGACCGCCTGACGCGCCTGTGCAACAGCATGGGCAGTCTCTCCGACGCCGAGCTTCGCCTCCAGGCGCCGGCGCTGCTGCGCACCCTGAGCGAGGAGCTCGGCGCCGCGCGCACGCAGCTCGAGCGCTACCTGCAGGAAAGACGCAAGTCGGCGGGTTAGCTTATTCTCGGCAGGTGAACGCCCACCAGTTCGCTGAACGCTGCCAGAGCACGCAGTTGCGTCTGCGCGCGCTGGACGGCTACGAGCTGGGCGCTTACTTCTACAGCCTGAAGACCGCCCAGCCCCCGCTCAGGGTGGCGGTGCTGCACTGTGGTGCAGGCATCGCCGCTGCGCGCTACCGCCGCTTCGCGACCTTCATGGCGGAGGCGGGAATCCCAGTGCTTACCTACGACTACCGAGGTATCGGAGAGTCGCGGCCGCGCGCGCTGCGCGGTTTCCGGGCGGCGATCGAGGACTGGGCCGAGTACGACCTGGGCGGCGCGATCGCCTGGCTGCGCGAGCGCTTTCCGCACGCCGAGATCATCGGAATCGCGCACTCGATCGCGGCGCTGATGATCGGCGGTGCGCCCAACTCGACCGAGCAGGGGCGGCTGGTGCTGGTCGGCGGCCATACGGGCTACTACGGCGACTACCTGCCGCGCTACCGCGCGCCGATGATGGCGGTGTGGCACGGGCTGATGCCGGCCCTCACTTTGCTTCTTGGTTACTTTCCGGCGCGCCACCTGGGGTTGGGCGAGGACCTGCCGGCGCGCATGGCCCTGCAGTGGGGCATGCGCCACTCGCCGGACCTGCGCCCCACGGACACCGGCCCGGCCTACGAGCGCGTGCAGGCGGTGCTGGACCGCTGCGCGGCGCTGCAGCGCCCGGCGCTCGTGATCTCGATCAGCGACGACGCGTTTGCGACTGTGGAGGGGGTGAAGCGGCTGCTGTCTTACTACCCGCGGCTGTTTCCGCTGCAGCACGTGATGTACGGCCCGGCCGATGCGGGGACCCGCCGCATCGGCCATTTCGGCTTCTTCGGGCGCCGTGCCTCGGCACTGTGGCCGCGCCTGCTGGCACAGCTCGAGCCGGGCCCGGGTTCAGCCGGATAGAAGCCCGCTCAGACGATTGCCGCTACCGCCAGCTGCATCCCGACTGCGGCGAGCGGCTCGGCCAGCGGCATCTCGACCACGTTGCTCGCCCCGCCGGTATGGCGCGACTCCATGCGGCGCATCTGCGCGCGCACCAGCCGGTTCATCATCTTCAGGTCGCGCTCGCCCAGGCGCAGCGCGGCGTCGACCCACAAGCCGACGATGCCGTCGAGCTCCTCGCGCGTCACCGGATGGATGAACTGGCGCGCGCGGTGTACCGCGGCCATGCCGTTGCGGCGCTTGGCGTTCTTCGCGATCCAGCTGCGCACCGCGGTCTCGCCCTGGCCGTCGGTCGCCAGCACGTCGACCACGCCCATCTTGTAGAGCTCGGTGGCGGGTAGGACCTTGCCCGAGAGGATCAGCTCCTCGGCGGCGCGGATGCCGATGCGGCGCGCGAGCAGGCTGCAGGCGCCCATTCCCGGGAACAGGTTGAACAGGATCTCGGGCAGGCCCATCTGCGCGCTTTCCTCGGCGACGATGACGTCGGACGCGAGCGCGCACTCGAAGCCACCGCCCAAGGCGTCGCCCTGAACCAGGCAGATCTTGGTGAGGGTCGGGCTGAAGAAGCCGCGGGTGCGCGGGAAGATGTTGTCGATGCACAGCTTGGCGTAGTGCGCGAGGGCGCCGCGGTCGCGCGCCTTGATCAGCATCGAGAACAGCGCCAGGTCGCCGCCGACGTTGAAGATGCCGGGGGTGCGCGAGGCGGTGACGTAGTAGCTCACCGGGCGCAGCTCGCCGTCGACCTCGACGTGGGCGTTGTTCGCGACCAGCTTCTGGTCGTGCTCCAGGATGTCCTTCAGCAGGCCCAGGCTGTAGCAGGGGGCGCCTTCCTTGGGGTTGAAATACCCCCAGACGGCGCCGGTGGCGGGCTCGAACTCGGTTTCGTATTGCGAATTGGCTTTGCCGTAGGGCAAGCACAGGCCCATTGCATCGCGCAGGTTGCTCATCTCCAGTCTCCTTCCCCAAAAAGTGCCCCCCGGGTCGGGGGCTTACCGGGGCTCGTCGCTTCTGGGCGACAGTAGCCCTCCGAGGGAATTAAACGCCCCGGCCAGCGGCCTGCGCAATCAGGGTTTCCCCTAGAAGATTGCCTTGTTGCCGTATGGCGACATCGGGTAAATTCGGGCGGGGGGCCGATGTACGCGATCATCTACAAGTCCGACGGGTTTCCGATCTGCCGCCAGGTCGCGGGCGTCAGCCCGGACCCGGTGGTGACCTGGAACACCGAGGATGCCGCCAAGGCTTTCATCTCCTCCAAGGGGGGCGATGCCGAGTTCCAGCCGGTCGAGCTGACCGACGACGCCATGGACAAGCTGGCCAAGGCTATGGGCAGCCCGGTCGAGCAGATGACCTTCGAGCCCTACCCCGGGTAGGCGCCGGCTAGAACTCCAGGTTGTCGATGAGCCGCGTCTGCCCCAGCCGGGCGGCGGCCAGCACCACCCGTTCCCGGTCCCCGTCCTGCGGCGCTGCCAGATCCTGGCGCCGGCGCACCTCAAGGTAGTCCGGCTTCCAGCCCGCGGCCGCCAGCTCGGCCACCGCCTGGCCCGGGGACTGCCTTCCCGCTGCCACCGCCTGCAGCGTCCGGTACAGCCGGGGGGCCTCGGCGCGCTCGGCGGCCGACAGGTAGGCGTTGCGCGAGCTCATCGCCAGGCCGTCGGCCTCGCGCACGGTGTCGCCGGCGACCACCGCCACCGGCAGCTCGAGCTGCCGCACCATGGCGCGCACCACCATGAGCTGCTGGTAGTCCTTCCTGCCGAAGACCGCCGCGGCCGGCTGCACGCAGTTGAAGAGTTTCAGCACCACGGTGGCTACCCCGTCGAAGAACCCGGGACGGAAGCGGCCCTCGAGCTCGGCGCCCAAGGGTCCGGGGTTGACCTTGACGACCTGCTTTTCCGGATACAGCACGGTTTCGTCGGGCACGAACAGGAACTCGACCCCTGCGGATTCGAGCAGCGCGCAATCGGCCTCGAAGGCCCGCGGGTAGCGCTCGAAATCCTCCCCCGGCAGGAACTGCAGGCGGTTGACGAAGATGCTGACCGCGACCCTGGCGGCGTGCTGCCGCGCCAGGCGCACCAGCGACAGGTGCCCCGGGTGCAGGTTGCCCATGGTGGGCACGAACGCCACCGCCCCGGCGGCGGCGAGCGCGCGGCGCAGCGCGGCGATGTCGCGCAGGATCTGCATCAGCCGAGGTTGAAGAACTCGCGCCGGCTGCGCATCGCGCGCAGGCGCGACACCAGCAGCTCGAAATCCGGATCGCGCTCGACGAAGTTGAGGTTCTCCGAGTTGACGATCAGCAGCGGCGCCGCGTCGTAGTGGTAGAAGAAGCGGGCGTAGCCCTCGGCGAGGCGGGCGAGGTAGTCCTCGCTGATGTCGCGCTCGAAGCGCGCCGCGCGCCGGCGCACGCGCTCGACCAGCACCGCGGGCTGCGCCTGCAGGTACACCACCAGGTCGGGCGCCGGCGCGCGCACGCGCAGCGCGTCGTAGATGCGCTGGTACAGCGCCAGCTCGTCGGTGGACAGCGTGATGCGCGCGAACAGCGGATCCTTGTCCAGCAGGAAATCGGCCACCACCGGCCGGCCGAACATGTCGGGCTGCGCCAGCGGCTCGAGCAGGCGCGCGCGCTGGAACAGGAAAAACAGCTGCGTCGGCAGGGCGTAGCGCGGCATGTCCTCGTAGAAGCGCGCGAGGAACGGGTTCTCCTCGGGCTGCTCGAGCACCAGGTCGGCGCTTAGGCGCGCGGCGAGGCGGCGCGCCAGGCTGGTCTTGCCGGCGCCGATCGGCCCCTCGACCACCAGGTAGCGGATCTTATCCACCGATCCTTTCGACTTTCTGGCCGGCGCAGGCTTCGAGGCCGGCTTTGAAGCGGTCCTGCAGTTCCGGGGAAATCTCCAGCAAGGGCCGCAGCACGAAGGCGCGTTCATGCATCCGTGGATGGGGGATCTTCAGGTTCGGCAGGTCGAGGGAGATCTCGTTGTAGAGCAGGATATCCAGATCCAGGGTGCGCGGCGCGTTGGGAAAGCTTCTTTCGCGACCGTGCCGTGCTTCGATCTCCTGCAGCTCGGCGAGCAGCCGCTCGGCCGGCAGGCCGGTCTCGAGCTGCGCCACCGCGTTGACGAAGTCCGGCTGGCCGGCATGGCCGAGCGGCGCGCTGCGGTAGAGCGACGATTTCCCGACCACCCGGGTGTGCGGCAGCCGGTCGAGCTCGCCGAACGCCTGCTTCACCTGCCGCTCGGGCTCCTCGAGATTGGAGCCAATGCCGACGAAAACAAGGGTCACACCGCCTCGGAAGCGGGCGCGCCCCCCGGCCCCTTTTTCCGGCGGCGGCGGCGCCGCTTGTGCGGCCCGGTGTCGGGCAGCAGCATCGCCTTGCGCGCGTCGGCGTCGGCGCTCTGGAAGCTGCGCCACCAGGCCTCGAGCTCGGCGGGCACCTCGCCGCTCGCCGCGCGCAGCGCGAGGAAGTCGTAGGCCATCCGGAAGCGCGGCGACTCGACCAGGCGGTAGGGCCGGCTGCCCGAGCGGTCCTCGAAGCGCGGCTGCATCGCCCAGACCTCGCGCATGGTGGCGGTGAGGCGGCGCGTGATGGCGAGCTTGGCGCACTGCGTGTCGAGCACCTCGTCCATGGCGGACTCGAGCGCCGGGATGGCGCGCTCGCCGCGCGCCTGGCGCAGCTTCCATGCCGCGAGCACCTCGTGCCACAGCAGCGCCGCGAACAGGAACGCCGGCGACACCGGGCGGCCAGTGAGCACGCGCTCGTCGGTCTGCGCCAGCGCCAGCGTGACGAAGCGCTCGCCGAGCGGCTGCTCCAGGATCACGTCGAGCAGCGGCAGCAGCCCCTTGTGCAGCCCGAGCTCGCGCAGGTGGCGCAGGCAGGCGCTGGCGTGCCCCGACAGCAGCAGCTTGAGCATCTCGTCGAACAGGCGTGCCGGCGGCACGCGCTCCATGAGCGGCGCCAGGCTGCGGATCGGCGCGCGCGTCGCGGCCTCGAGCGTCAGGCCGAGCTTGGCCCCGAGCCTGACCGCGCGCAGCATGCGCACCGGGTCCTCGCGGTAGCGCGTCGCCGGACTCCCGATCACGCGCAGCAGCCGCTTCTTCAGGTCGGCCATGCCGCCGTGGAAGTCGACCACTTCCTCGGTCGCCGGATCGTAGTAGAGCGCGTTGACGGTGAAGTCGCGCCGCCGCGCGTCGTCCTCCTGACTGCCGAACACGTTGTCGCGCAGCACGCGGCCGTGCTCGTCCTTGTCGGAAACGTCGGCGTCGGCGGAGCGGAAGGTCGACACCTCGACCGTCTCGGGGCCGAGCATCACGTGCACCAGGCGGAAGCGCCGGCCGATGATGATGGCGCGCCGGAACAGCGGCTTCACCTGCTCCGGGCGGGCGTCGGTGGCGATGTCGAAGTCCTTGGGCTCGATGCCGAGCAGCAGGTCGCGCACCGCGCCGCCGACGATGAAGGCCGAGAAGCCCGCCTCGCGCAGCACCGCGCAGACCTTGGCGGCGGCCGGGCTGACGCGATCGCGCGCCAGGCCGTGCTTTTCGCGCGGCACCCGCAGCAGGTTGTCGGCGGGCAGGCCGAAAACCCGCCGGATGAACTTCTTGATCATCGAGGCCCGGGATTCTACCGGAGCGAAATCGTCTCCCAGCCGCGGCGCTGCGCCTGGCGGGCGAGCGCTGCGTCCGGGTCGACGGCAACCGGGCGGGTGACGCGCTCCATCAGCGCCAGGTCGTTGTGCGAGTCGCTATAGCAGCTGCTCGCCTCGAAGTCGGCGAGTTGCCTCCCGCGCCCGGCGAGCCACTGCTCGAGCCGGCGCACCTTGCCCTCGCGGAAGCAGGGCAGACCGGCGACGCGCCCGGTGAAGCGGCCGTCGCGCGTTTCCGGCTCGGTGGCGATCAGGTGCTCGACGCCGAACTCGCGCGCGATCGGGCCGGTGACGAAGCTGTTGGTCGAGGTGATGACGGCGCACAACTCCCCGGCCTGCAGGTGCCGGCGCACCAGCGCGCGCGCCGCGGGGAGCATCATCGGCAGGATGCGCGTGCGCATGAACTCGGCGTGCCAGCGCGCCAGCTCCTCGGGCGCATGGTCAGCGAGCGGGCGCAGCGCGAAGCCGAGGAACTCGTGGATGTCGAGGGTGCCGGCCTGGTACTGCTCGTAATAGGCGCGGTTCTGCGATTCGTAGGCCTCGCGCTCGAGCACGCCGCGGTCGACCAGGAACTGGCCCCACTCGTAGTCGCTGTCGCCGGCAAGCAGCGTGTTGTCGAGGTCGAACAGGGCCAGGCGCATCGCGCCCGGAGTCTACTTAGAACCGGCGCTGGACGCCGATGCGGAAATCCTGCAGCCGGAACAGCCCCGAAGCGTCGCGCGACAGCGTCTCCGCGCTGAGCGCCCAGTCCTGGGTCATGGAGTAGCGGCCGTAGAGGGAAAGCTGGCGCTGCTCCTCGAGCAGGTCGCGGCTGTTGCCCATTCCCATGCCGAGGCTGCTGCGGTCGTTCAGGGAATACGACCACGTATACGACCAATGCGTGCGCTGGGAGAAGCCGAAGCGGTCGTACTCGGGAGCGAACCAGCCGCGGGCGAAGCTCGGGTCCAGGCCCGGCTCTCCCTGCTGCGGCAGGCGCAGGCCCGATTGCGCCAGCGCCGGCCCGGCGCTCAGTGTGGCGCAGAGAAGGAGCAACAGGGCGCGGTTGGCTTGCACGGTGCGATGGGATGAACGGATAAGAGCAATTTACTCGCCCGGGCAACGCCTTGTCGAGGTCACAATGCGCGCCGCGGGTAACCCCCGCCGGGGTGTGGCGGCTGCGCCACGGAATGTCAGGGATCTTTTTCCAGGGCTTCGCGCAGCAGGGGCAGCGTCACCGGGCGCCGGGTGGCGAGGGAGTAGCGGTCGAGCGCGTCCAGCACCGCGCTCAGGCTCGCCAGGTCGCGCGGCAGGCGGCTGAGGAGATAGCGCAGCACGTCGTCGCCCAGGTCGAGGCCCCGGCGCGCCGCCTCGGCCTTCAGGTGGACCGCCTTTTCCGCGTCGGTCGGGGGCCTGAGCTGGTACACCAGTCCCCAGGCCAGCCGGGTCCTCAGGTCTTCGCGCAGCGCGAGCTGCGCCGGCGGCGCGCGGCCGGCGGCCAGGACCGGCGCGCCGCCGTCGCGAGCCGCGTTGATGGCGGCGAACAGGCGCTGCTGCGCGGCCGCGTCGAGGGTCTCGACGTCGTCGGCGATCACCAGCCCGGGGTTGGCGCGCGCCGCGGCCTGCAGCAGGTGGCTGCGGCCGCTTCCCGGGTCGCCCCACAGGTAGAGCACCGCCTCGCGCAGGCTGCCCGCAGCCAGGCCGCGAACGCGGGTGAGCGCCTCCGCGTTGGGTCCGGCGAGGTAGTTGTCGAAATCCGGCGCCGGCGGCGGCGCGATGTCGAGGACGAGCTGCTGCATATCGCTAGAATTCCAATCTAGCATGTCGAACGGACTTTCCTACCGCGACGCCGGCGTCGATATCGACGCCGGCGATGCGCTGATCGAAAAGATCAAGCCCTTCGCCAAGCGCACCCTGCGCCCCGAGGTGCTGGCCGGCATCGGCGGCTTTGGCGCGCTGTGCGAGATCCCGAAGAAATACAAGACCCCGGTGCTGGTGGCGGGCACCGACGGCGTCGGCACCAAGCTGAAGCTCGCCTTCGCGCTCAAGCGGCACGACACGGTGGGCATCGATTTGGTCGCCATGAGCGTCAACGACGTGCTGGTGCAGGGCGCCGAGCCGCTGTTCTTCCTCGATTATTTCGCCTGCGGCAAGCTTGATTTGGAGGTCAGCAAGAACGTCATCAAGGGGATCGCCGCGGGCTGCGAGCAGGCGGGCTGCGCCCTGATCGGCGGCGAAACGGCGGAGATGCCCGGCATGTACCCGGAAGGCGAGTACGACCTTGCCGGCTTCTGCGTCGGGGTGGTGGAAAAGGACCGGATTGTCGATGGCCGCTCCATCGTCCCGGGCGACGTGGTGCTCGGCCTCGCCTCGAGCGGCCCGCATTCCAACGGCTTCTCGCTGGTGCGGCGCATCGTCGGCGACGATCCGCTCAGCTCGGATCTCGCCGACTCGCTGATGGAGCCGACGCGCATCTACGTCAAGCCGGTGCTGAAGCTGCTGGCCGCGCTGCCGGTGAAAGGCATGGCGCACATCACCGGCGGCGGGCTGGTCGGCAACCTGCCGCGCATCCTGCCGCAAGGCACGCGCGCGCTGATCAAAAAGGCCGCCTGGCCGCGGCCGGAGATCTTCAACTGGCTGCAGCAGACCGGCAAGGTGGCCGAGGACGAGATGTGGCGCGTCTTCAATTGCGGCATCGGCATGGCGATCGTGCTGCCGCGCGACAAGGTGGCGACCGCCACCATGCTGCTGCAGCGCGAAGGCGAGCTGGTGTTCGACATCGGCTCGATCGAGAAGTCCGACGCCGAGCCGGAGGCGGTGGTCGTCTAGCGAACCTATTTCACCTTGTAGACGACGTCGTGCTCGCGAGCGTGCTCGATGACCTTCAGCCCGAAATCGTCGTTCGGCCCGACTTCGCTGACTGCCGCATGGCCGACCTGCAGCGACTCGACCCGCTGGCCGAAGTCGCTGGTATGACCCCGGATGTGAATGGTGTCGCCCACGCGCAGGGTTGCCGATTCGAGCTTGACGACCGCGACCGAGAGATGGCCGTAGTAGTGCGTCACCACGCCGATGCGCTCGCCCGGCGGCGGCGGTGGCGGGGGGCTTGCAGGTTTTACAGCCTTCGGCGCCACGCGCCGAACTGGCGGCTTGCGCGCGGGCTTCTTCGCGACTTTCGTTCGCGCCGGCTTCTTCGCGACCTTTACGGGCTTCTTGCGGATCGCCGGCCGCTTCGCTGCTGTCTTCTTGCGCTTGGTCTTTGACTTCGCCTTCTTCTTGGTCGCCGCCATGTCCTCTCCTCTCAACTGATCATTCTGCCGCCTTGGAGCCGCGGCGCGCAAGATAGATGCCGGCGAGCACGATCGCGCCGCGCCTCGGATGGCCTTTCCGGTAGAATTTTTTGACATGGCGGCGCCGCGTTTCGTTCACCTGAGGCTGCACAGCGAGTACTCGGTGAGCGACGGCATCGTGCGCATCGAGGACGCGGTGGCGCGCGCCGCCGCCGACGGCATGCCGGCGCTCGCGCTGACCGACGCGGCGAACCTGTTCGGCATGGTCAAGTTCTACGGCGCGGCGCGCGCCGCCGGGATCAAGCCCATCGTCGGCGCCGACTGCTGGCTGCAGAACGAGGCCGACCGCGACAAGCCTTTCCGCCTGCTGCTGCTGTGCGCCTCGCGCGCCGGCTACCTCAGGCTGTGCGAGCTGCTGTCGCGCGCCTGGCTGCACCACCAGCACCGCGGCCGGGCCGAGCTCGCGCGCGCCTGGTTCGAGGAGGGCGGCAGCGAGGGGCTGATCGCCCTGTCCGGGGCGGCGGCCGGCGACGTCGGGCAGGCGCTGATGGCCGATCACGGCGAGGCGGCCGAGCGCCTGGCGCGCGCCTGGGGGCAGCTGTTTCCGGGCCGCTACTACATCGAGCTGCAGCGCGCCGGCCAGCCCAACACCGAGGCGCTGGTCGCGCGCTCGGTCGCCGCGGCGTCGCGGCTCGGGCTGCCGGTGGTGGCGACGCACCCGGTGCAGTTCCTCGAGCCCGGCGACTTCAAGGCGCACGAGGCCCGCGTGTGCATCGCCGCCGGCCAGGTGCTGGGCGACCAGCGCCGGCCGCGGCGCTTCACCCCGGAGCAGTACTTCAAGCGGCAGGAGGAGATGGTGCGGCTGTTCGCCGACATCCCGCAGGCGCTCGAGAACACCATCGAGATTGCGCGGCGTTGCAGCCTCGCGATCGAGCTCGGCAGGAACCGGCTGCCGGCGTTCCCGACGCCGAAGGGGATTTCCATCGACCTGTACCTCGCCAGTGAAGCGGAAAAGGGCCTGGCGAAGAGGATCGAAAAGCTCAATCTGAAAAAAGAAGACCAGCCACGCTATCGCGAGCGCCTGGCCTTCGAGATCAAGACCATCGTGCAGATGGGCTACGCCGGCTACTTCCTGATCGTCGCCGACTTCATCAACTGGGCGCGGTCGAACGCCGTGCCGGTGGGGCCGGGCCGCGGCTCGGGGGCCGGGTCGCTGGTCGCTTACGCGCTCGGCATCACCGACCTCGACCCGCTGCGCTACGACCTGCTGTTCGAGCGCTTCCTCAACCCGGAGCGCGTGTCGATGCCGGACTTCGACATCGACTTCTGCCAGGACGGGCGCGACCGCGTGATCGACTACGTGCGCAAGAAGTACGGCGAGGACAGCGTGTCGCAGATCGCCACCTTCGGCACGATGGCGGCGCGCGCGGTGGTGCGCGACTGCGGCCGGGTGCTCGACCTGGGCTACAACTTCTGCGACCAGGTGGCGAAGCTGATCCCGGTACAGCCCGGGCGGCTGGTCACGCTCAACGAAGCGCGCCGCAGCGAGCCGCTGCTCGCCGAGCGCGAGAAGAACGAAGACGAGGTGCGCGAGCTGCTGGCGCTGGGGGAGAAGCTCGAAGGGCTGGTGCGCAACGTCGGCATGCACGCCGGCGGCGTGCTAATCGCGCCCGGCCGTCTCACCGATTACTGCCCGCTGTACGCCGCCGAGGGCACCACGAACGTCATCTCGCAGCTCGACAAGGACGACGTCGAAGCGATCGGCCTGGTCAAGTTCGACTTCCTCGGCCTGACCACGCTCACCATCCTCGACTGGTCCGAGCGCTACGTGCGCCGGCTCGGCGATCCGGGGTTCTCGCTGGAAGGAATTCCCCTGGACGACGCGGCGACCTACAGGCTCCTGTCTTCGGGCAACACCACAGCGGTGTTCCAGCTGGAATCGCGCGGCATGCGCGACCTGATCAAGCGCGCGCGGCCCGACCGCTTCGAGGACGTGATCGCGCTGGTCGCGCTGTACCGGCCCGGGCCGATGGACCTGATCCCGGAATACATCGAGCGCAAGCACGGCAAGCGCGTCGACTATCTCGATGCGCGCCTCGAGCCGATCCTCAGCCCGACCTACGGCATCATGGTCTACCAGGAGCAGGTGATGCAGATCGCGCAGGTGATCGGCGGCTACACGCTCGGCGGCGCCGACCTGCTGCGCCGGGCGATGGGCAAGAAGCTGCCGGAGGAGATGGCGCTGCAGCGCGACATCTTCGTCGCCGGCGCCAAAGAACATGGTCTTTCTCGGGGCAAAGCGACCCAACTCTTCGACCTGATGGAGAAGTTCGCCGGCTACGGCTTCAACAAGTCGCACGCGGCGGCCTACGCGCTGCTCGCCTATCAGACCGCGTACATGAAGACCCACCACGCGGCCGCGTTCGTCGCCGCCAACCTGTCGGCGATGATGGACGACACAGACAAGGTGCGCCAGCTGCACGAGGACGCGCTGGCGAACGGGCTCGTCATCCTGGCGCCCGACGTCAATGCCTCGGAACACCGCTTCGTGCCGGTGGACGGCAAGACGATCCACTACGGCCTGGGGGCGGTGCGGGGCACCGGCCAGGGCGCGATCGAGTCGGTGATGGCGGCGCGCCGCCAGGCGCCGTTCGCCGACCTGTTCGACTTCTGCCGCCGCGTCGACAAGCGCCTGGTCAACCGGCGCGCGCTCGAAGCGCTGGTGCGCGCCGGCGCGTTCGACTCGATCGACGCGAACCGCGCCCGGCTGCTCGCCTCGGCGGGGCGCGCGATCGAAGCCGCCGAGCAGGCCGAAGCGCAGGCTTCGCAGGAGAGCCTGTTCGGCGAAGCCGAGGCGCCGCGCGGCGGCGCGCACGCCTACGTCGAGGCGCAGCCCTGGGACGCGCGCCAGAAGCTGCTCGAGGAGAAAGCCGCGCTCGGCTTCTACCTCTCGGGCCACCTGTTCTCGATCTACGAGCGCGAGCTCGCCGGTTTCCCGCGCACGCCGCTCGCCAAGGTCGGCCCCGGCGACCGGGTGTGGATGGCGGGCGTGGTGGTCGCGGCGCGCACGCAGATGACGCGCCGCGGCCGCATGATGGTGGTGATGCTCGACGATGCCACCGCCCAGCTCGAGATCTCGGTGTTCAACGAGATGTTCGAGAAGCACCGCGACAAGCTGAAGGAGGATGCGCTGCTGGTCGTCTCGGGCAAGGTGCAGGACGACGCGTTCTCCGGCGGGCTGCGCGTGCTCGCCGAGGAGCTGCTCGACCTGGAGTCGCTGCGCGCCCGCTACGGGGCGCGGCTGCGCATCGCGCTCAACGGCAAGGCGGACGAGGCGCAGGCCGCGCAGCATCTGCAGCAGCTGCTCGCGCCGTACCGCGCCAGCGGCAGCGGCGCCTGCCTGGTCGTGGTGTCGTACGGCAACGGCAAGGCGGCCTGCGAAGTCGTGCTCGGCGACAGCTGGCGCGTGCGGCCGGACAAGCAGCTGATCTCGGAGCTCGGCAGCTGGCTCGCGCCCGAGAACGTGCAGCTGGTCCTCGGCGCGCGCTAGCTACTGCGCCCAGCGCACCTCGCAGCCCTCGCGGCCGAGCAGGCTCCGGTAGTGCCGGTACCAGGAGTTGACCAGTTTTTCCGCCGGGTCTACGCGGCGCTTCTCGGCGAGGAACGTCCGCAGCTGCGGGTAGCAGGCCTCGGCTTGCGCGCGTGTCGCTTCCGACGTGCACCACAGCGGGAAGCTGCCGCCGAGCGCGATCGCGGCGTCGAGCAGGTCGCGGCGTAGCTGCGTCGCGCGCACGGCGACCCCAAGCACGGGCGGCGCGTCGAGGTGCAGCGTGACCGCGGCATAGTCGCGCCGCGCCCAGCGCAGGAAGCTGTCCTTTTCTTCGTGCGTGTGCCGGACTTCGGCGCCGCGCAGCGGCAGGCGCCATTCGGCGCAGCGGGCGCGCGCCTCGACAAGGAATTCGTCCAGCTTTTCCGGCGGCACGAGCAGCTGCATCGGGCGCGAGGCTCCGCGCTCCTGCAGCGGCGCCAGCACTACGGCATCGGCCGCCTCGGTCACCGCGCGCGACAGCGAGCCTATGTCCAGGGTGACGCTGTACAGCGCGCCGAACAGGCCATGGCCGCCGGCAATCAGCGCGAACAGTTCGCGGTTCGCGGTGCGGCTGACGTGGCGCAGCTCGCCGCCCGGGGTCACGAGGGCGACCGATTCGACATGGTTCACGGCGGGGCGCCCGTCGGGGCCGGCGGCGTTGCTTCCCAGGCTTTCGCCCACGGTCGGCATCGTGGTCTGCACTGCGGCGGCGCGTGCGTCTCCGGGCCGCAGGCTGGCGGCGATCGCCTTCCACGAGGTGCCGGCCTGGACCTCGACCCGGCCGTGGCGCTCATCCACGCGCAGCACCCGGTCCAGGCGCGTCGCGTCGTAGGGGAGCGCCGCGCGCATCGCCGCGCTCAGCTCCAGGGCGGACAAAGGGATAGAACGGGTATCGAGCATGACTCCTCCTTGTCTACGTTGCGAAGTACTGGCGAGGATTTTTCCGACAGTTGATGCGGCAGCGCAATAGCGGTCTGCAAGGTCGCGGAAAGTGATACCGTAAGTTGCATGTCGGCCCGCAGCTTCGTCGAGGCGCTGAAGAAGAGCGTTCGCGCGCGCGGGCTCACCTACGCCGCGCTGGCGCGCCGTCTGCGGCTCTCGGAGGCGAGCGTCAAGCGCATGTTCTCGCGCGGCACCTTCACGCTGGCGCGCATCGAGGAGGTGCTCGCCGCAGTCGAGCTCGATCTCTACGAGGTGGCGCGCATGAGCCGCGGCGCGGGTACCGGCGCGGCCGAGCTGACGCACGAGCAGGAGGCCGGCTTGGCGAAGGACGAGCGCCTGCTGGCGGTGTTCTGGCTCCTGCTGAACGGCTGGACCTTCGACGAGGTCGTCGCCGCGTTCTCCATTTCGCGCACCGAGCTGACCGTCGCGTTCGCGCGCCTGGCGAAGCTCAAGCTGATCGAGTGGGGCCCGCGCGAGCGCGCCCGGCTGCTCGTGCCGCGCGATTTCGTGTGGCGCGCCGGCGGGCCGGCGAAGAAGGCTTACGCCCGGCGCGTGATGAGCGAATTCCTCGAGGCGCGCTTCGACGCGCCCCTCGAGCTGATGCGCTTCGAGACGCGCGAGCTTTCGCCCGAGTCCGCCGCGATCCTCAAGCACCGGGTCGAGCGGTTGGTGGCCGAGTTCAACGAGTTTGCCGAAGCCGACTCCGCGGTGCCGAGCGGCCGCAGGGTCGGCGTGGCGCTGCTCGCCGCCTGCCGGCCCTGGGAGTTTTCGGCAGTGAACGCCCTGAAGCGCCGCCGCAGCGCCTAGGCGCTCGGCCAGAGCTCGAAGCCGGCGTAACGGCGATCGAACTCCGGCGCCGGCGGCTCGATCCGCAGATCCGCGACGCGCGCCGCCGGCGGCCCGCGCCGCGCCCAGGCGGCGAGCGCCGCGACCGCGTCGGGCGCGCCCTGCGCCAGCGCCTCGACGCTGCCGTCGGTGCGGTTGCGTACCCAGCCCGCGAGGCCCAGCCGCTCGGCCTCGAGGCGCAACGCGTAGCGGAAACCGACGCCCTGAACGCGCCCGGTGATCCGCATCTGGTGGGTGATCATGTAAAAAAGCGTAAGTCCTAAAAGGACGCGCCGACCCGCCGCGCCCGTTGCTGCGCTCCATGGTAAGCTGATTCGTAAGGCGAGGAATAAAAAGGGGACAAGATGCGTGCTGCGCTTTTGGTGGTTGCCGGGCTTGCCCTGATCGGCTTCCTGGCCGTGTGGCTGGTCCTGCCGCAGATGGCGAGCTCCGAGGCGCGGCAGGCGGCACAGGCGCTGGTGGCGGGCGCCGAGCAGGCGAAGCAGCAGGTCGGCGGCACGGCGGAGAAATCGGGCAAGCTGGCCGACGCCGGCGCCGGAGTCAAGGTCGCGTCCAAGACCGACCCCAAGCACGGCGAGATGAAATGGATCGTGGCCGAGAACGGCGCGATCCGCGGCTGGAACGAGAAGAACGCCATCGAGGTCACCTTCACTCCGGATTTGCAATCGGGCAAGACCAGCTGGAACTGCAAGGGCTACCCGGTCGACGCGATGCCCGCGAGCTGCGGCGGTCGCTCCTAGAGCACGCTACCTGAAGCCGTAGGCCGCTCCGCGCGGCCCGCGAATCAGGGCCGGCGCCGGAACAGCGCGCCGGCCACCAGCAGGCCAGCAACCGCAGCACCCCCGACCAGCAACCAGTCGCGCCGACGCCAGCCGCCGCGCGGGCGCGAGATCGCGCCCAGGGCCTGGGTCGCGGTCGGCAGCGAATCGGTCGAGCTGTGCACGGCAGCGCCGGTCAGCACCGCGAGGCGCTGCGTTCCCTCGAGCGAATCGAAGGTGTGCGACACGCGTGCCGCAGGATCCACCGGCGCCTCGGGGGCCTTGTCCTGCTGCCGGTCGCGGCTGACCGCCTGCGCGAGGACCACGGTCGCCGCGTGGGTGCCCACGAGCTGCGGCTCCGGTCCGCGCGCGAACCCCGCCGGGCCCGCCGCCGCGACCGCGCCCGGCTGAGTCGACCCGGGCGGAGCCGACACGGCGCGCTCGCATTCGCGCAGATCGCGCGCCAGGTCGCTGGCGTCCGGGTAGCGCTCCTCGAGCGACTTGGCGAGCATCTTGGCGACGATGAAATCGAGCATCTCCGGCACGGCGGGATTCACCGTGCTCGGCGCCGGCGGCGCGAAGTTGACGATCTGATACATGAGGGCGGTGATGTTCTCGCCGCTGAACGGCCCCGCGCCGGTGAGCATCTCGTAGAGGATCACGCCGAGCGAGAAGATGTCGGAGCGGTGGTCGGCGCGCTTGCCGATCACCTGCTCGGGCGACATGTATTTCGGCGAGCCGAGCATCACGCCGGTCTGCGTCAGGTCGACCGAGGCGCGCATGCGCGCGATGCCGAAATCGGTGATCTTCACCGGCCCGTTGGCCACCACCATGATGTTGGCCGGCTTGATGTCGCGGTGCACGACGCCGTTCTTGTGCGCGTAGCCGAGGCCCTCGGCGACCTGGGCGGCGATCGACAGCGACTGGCTCACCCCCATCTTCTGGCCCTCGGTGAGCAGCGAGCGCAGCTCGACGCCCTGGATGTACTCCATCGCCATGTAGACCACGTCGCCGGCCTTGCCGGCGTCGTAGACCGTGACGATGTTCGGGTGATTGAGGCCGCCCGCGGCGCGCGCCTCCTGGTAGAAGCGCGCCTCGTAGCGGTCGGCCTGATCGCGCTCGAGCGCCATGTTGACGGTCTTGACCGCGACCGTGCGCTGCAGGACCGTGTCGGTCGCCTTGTACACGACGCCCATGGCGCCGCGCCCGATCTCCGAATCGATGACGTAACGGCCGAGCTGCGGTTGCTCCATCCCCCGAAGCTTACGGGACTAGCGGCCCGTTTTCACCGAGCGGAAGATCGGCCCCCACACCGGGTGCCCGGCTTCCGCCGGAGTGAGGTCGAGCGCCGGGTCCACGGCGAGCGCCTTGCGGAACTCGTCGCGGCACTGCCGCTCGCGGTTGGACGCGCAATGAATGAAGGCGAGGTGCTTGTGGGCGTTGGCGCGCGGCTTGTCGGGCACGCCCAGGTTGATCGCGCCCTGCAGGTTCTTGGCCGATTCGGCGTAGTCGCCGGCCTCGTACTGCGTCAGGCCGGCGCTCAGCGCCGAGCTGCCGGAGAGCGACAGGAACATCGGTCCCCACACCGGGTGCCCGGCTTCGGCGGCCGTGAGCTGCAGCGCCGGCTCCGCGGCGAGCGCCTTGCGGAACTCGTCGCGGCATTGGCGCTCGCGGCTCGCCGAGCAGAGGATGAAGGCGAGGTGCTTGTGCGCGCTGGCCTGGTCGCGCGGGCCCAGGCCCAGCTCGAGCGCCTGGGAGAGCTGGGCGGCGGACTCCGGGTACGCGCCGGTGTCGTACTGGCGCAGTCCTTCGGCCAGCACCGCCTGCGCCTTGGTCGCCTGCACCAGCGACTGCAGCTGCGCGCAGCCCGCCAGCGCCGCGACCGCGGCGGCGATGATCGGCAGGCGGCCCATCAGCGGAACCTGTGCTGGATCTTCACCGATTCCCCGGCTTTGACCTGGATACGCTCGACATGGACCGGAAAGGTCGAGTTGCGTATCTCTATCGTGTGCGGGCCCGGGGACAATTCAAGCACGCGCAGCGGCGGGCTGAGGCCGCGGCTCCGGCCGTCGATCAGCACCTCGCCCCACGGCGAGACGGCCAGCTCCAGGCGGCCCGGCGACCCTGCGGCCGCGAACCTCTCGGGACGCGGCTTGTCGGCGCGCTCCAGCTTCTTCTCCAGCCGCGCATCGGTTTTCTTCTCCAGGCGCGGGTTCAGCTTTTTCGGCGGGGGCGGCGGCTCGCTCGCTCCCGCGCCGCCCGCGGCCGGGGCGGCCGCCACCGGCGCGGTTGGCGGTGCCGGCGTCGCCGGCACCGGGACGGGGACGGGAACCGCGGGCGTCGCGGCCTTGGCTGCGGGCGCGGGGCTGGCGGCGGGCTCGGGCGCGACCAGGGCGCGCGCGCCGACGCCGCCGGCGACGATCACGAAAAAGACGAGCGGCGCGGCCGCCAGCGCCGAGCGGCGCAGGCCGAGCGGTCCGGTGGCGGCGAGCCAGCCTGCGGTAGTCGAGGTGCTCTCGCCGCGCGCTTCGGCGTCGGCCAGGCGCCGCGGCCCGGGGGCGGCGCCGACCACCGCATAGACCTCGTGGGCGCGCACGTGCTTGTCGGTGCGCGAGCCTTCGTGGCGGAACAGGCTGGCGTAGTCGCGCGACAGGCAGGACACCACCTCGTAGAACGAGCGCGACACCAGCAGCTGCCCCGGGCGGGCGAAGCTCATCACGCGCTGCGCGACGTTGATGCCGTCGCCGATGATGTTCAGCTGGCTGTTCAGATCCTTCACCAGCCGCACCGGCCCGAGGTTGACGCCCATGCGCACCTGCACGTTCGACGCGAGGTCGCGCATCGCCATCGACGCGAACAGCGCGTCTTCCGGGTCGCCCATGAAGGTGACCGCGGCGCCGTCGCCGGTGTCGAGGATGATGCGGTCGCGCGGCGCGACCGGGTCGAGCGCGACCGTCAGCGCCTGGTTGAACACCTGCTTGAGCTGCAGCTGCTCGGCCACCGGCTTCTGCGAGTAGTCGGCGATGTCCAGGAACAGCACGCTGCAGACCAGCGTGCGGCCGGTGCTATCCACGCGGAAACTCCCCCATGCGGCCCCGGGGCCGCGACAATTTATTTTACGCGCATGCCGGGGCGGGCCCCGGCATCGGGCGAAATCAGGAATATGCCCGGTCCGTCGCCCGAAGCGGCGAGCACCATGCCCTCGGAGACGCCGAACTTCATCTTGCGCGGGGCGAGGTTCGCCACCAGCACGGCGAGGCGGCCTTCGAGCTTCTCGGGCGCGTAGTCGGACTTGATCCCGGCGAACACGGTGCGCTGACCGTCGCCCAGATCGAGCGTCAGCTTGAGCAGCTTGTCCGCGCCCTCGACCCGTTCGGCGCGGGCGATCTTCGCCACGCGCAGGTCGAGCTTGTTGAAATCGTCGATCGAGAGGGTGTTGTCCACGGGCTTTTTGTCCTGGGGTGGCTCGAACAGCGCGTCGAGCTGCTTCTCCTCGACGCGGGTTAGAAGGTGGCGGTACTCGCCGATCCGGTGGTTCTCCGGCAGGCGCTGGTCGACGTCGGACCACTTGAGCTCCGCCACGCCGAGGAAGCGCTGCGCGTCGGCGGCGAGCTTCGGCAGCACCGGCTTGAGATAGAGGGTCAGGACGCGGAACAGCTCGAGCGCGGTCGAGCAGACCTCGTGCAGCTTGCGCTCGGCCCCGGGCCGCTTGGCGAGTTCCCAGGGCTTCTGCTCGTCGACGAACTGGTTTGCGATGTCGGCGAGCGCCATCACCTCGCGCAAGGCCTTGCCGAACTCGCGCTGCTCGTACAGCGTGGCGATCTCGCCGGCCTTGCGGCCGAAGGCGAACGTATCCGCCGGCTGCAGCAGCCTGCCGTCGAACTTGCGGTTGATGAACACCGAGCAGCGGCTGGCGATGTTGACGTACTTGCCGACCAGGTCGCTGTTGACGCGCGCGCGGAAGTCCTCGGGGTTGAAGTCGAGGTCCTCGACGTTGGCGTTGAGCTTGGCGGCGATGTAGTAGCGCAGCCACTCGGGGTTCATGCCGAGCTCGAGGTAGCGCAGCGGGTCGATGCCGGTGCCGCGCGACTTGGACATCTTCTCGCCCGAGACGC
>CAZNVH010000025.1:0-24236 GCA_964576525.1 uncultured Enterobacteriaceae bacterium | reverse complement strand
CTGCGCCACCGTCAGCGCAATCACGATGAACATCAGGATCACCGACTGCGCCGAGGAGCCGCCGAGGTCGGCCGCCTTGACCCCGTCGTGGTAGACCTTGTAGACCAGGATATTGGTCGCCTGCCCCGGGCCGCCCTGGGTGGTGGCGTCGATGACGCCGAAGGTGTCGAAGAAGGCGTAGACGATGTTCACCACCAGCAGGAAGAAGGTGGTCGGCGAGAGCAGCGGAAAAACGATGGTCCAGAAGCGCCGGAACGGGCTCGCGCCGTCGATCGCCGCCGCCTCGATCAGCGAGCGCGGCACGGACTGCAAGCCGGCGAGGAAGAACAGGAAGTTGTAGGAGATCTGCTTCCACACCGAGGCGATGACCACCAGCGCCATCGCCTGGTCGCCCTTGATGATCCAGTTCCAGTCGATACCCCAGCCCTTGATAACGTAGGTCACAATGCCGATCGAGGGCGCGAACAGGAAAGCCCAAAGCACTCCTGCGATCGCCGGCGCCACGGCGTAGGGCCAGATCAGCAGCGTCTTGTAGGCCATCGCGCCGCGCAGCACGCGGTCGGCCATGGTCGCGAGCAGCAGCGAAATCGCGATGCCGAAGAACGCCACCAGCACGCTGAACAGCGCGGTGGTCTTGAACGACTCGAGGTAGTTGCCGTCCTTGAACAGGTTGGCGAAGTTCTGCAGCCCGACGAACTGGCTCTTCAGGCCGAAAGCGTCCTGCAGCTGGAACGAGAACCAGACCGCCTGCACCGCCGGCCAGAAGAAGAACATCACCGTAATCACGATCTGCGGGGCCACCAATGCATACGGCAGCCACGCAGACCGGAAGACGACCCGCTTTTCCACAGGCCTGCTTACTTCAAGTTACTTATTTGCCGCCTCGAACTGCCGCAGAATCTCGTTGCCGCGCCTGACTGCGTCGTCGAGCGCCGCCTTCGCTTCCTTCTTGCCCGAGAACACGTTCTCCAGTTCCTCCTCGATCACCGTGCGCCCCTGCACGAAATTGCCGAAGCGCAGGCCCTTCGAGTTCGCCGTCGGCGCCTTGTTGGTCAGCTGCTTCACCGCGAGTTCGGCGCCCGGATCCTTGTCGTAAAAGCCGGATTTCCGGGTCATCTCGTAGGCCGCCAGCGTGATCGGCACGTAGCCTGTGCCGGTATGCCATTCCATCTGGATCTCAGAGGTCGACAGGAACGCCATGAATTTCGCCACGCCCTTGTACTCCTCGGGTTTCTTGCCGCCCATGATCCAGACCGAGGCGCCGCCGATGATGGAATTCTGCGGCGCACCCTTGACGTCGTCATGGTACGGAATGAAGTTGATCGACCACTCGAACTTCCCGGCCTTGCGGATGCCGGCCTGCGCGCCGGTGCTGCCGCTGAACATGGCGCACTCGCCGCTGGAGAACTTGGCGTCGCCCTGATTGGTGCGGCCGGCGTAGGTAAACAGGCCCTTCTTCGACATGTCGCTCAGCATGCTGATGTGCCTCACATGCAGCGGCGAATTGATGGAGAACTGCGTGTCGAGGCCGCCAAAGCCGTTCTCCCTGGTGCCGATCGGCACGTTGTGCCAGGCGCTGAAGTTCTCGATGTGCATCCACGACGGCCAGCTGGTGGTGTACACGCATTGCTGGCCCGAGGCCTTCAGCTTCTCGGCCGCCGCAACCACTTCCTTCCAGGTCTTCGGCGCCTTGTTCGGATCGAGGCCCGCCTTCTTGAAGGCGTCCTTGTTGATATAGAACATCACCGTGGAGCTGTTGAAGGGGAACGACAGCATGTTGCCCTTCTGGTCGGTGTAATAGCCCGTCACTGTCGGCAGGTAGGCTTTTGGATCGAACGGCTCCTTGGCGTTCGCCATCACGGTCGCCACAGGAACGATCGCGCCCTTGGCGGCCATCATGGTCGCGGTGCCGACCTCGAACACCTGCAGCAGGTGCGGCCCGCTGCCGGCGCGGAACGCCGCGATGGCCGCAGTCATCGACTCCGGGTACGAGCCCTTGAAGGTCGCCACGATCTTGTAGTCTTTCTGGCTGGCGTTGAATTTGTCGGCGAGCCCGTTGAGCGCCTGGCCCAGCGCGCCGCCCATCGAGTGCCACCACTGGATTTCGGTCTGCGCCTGCGCCTGCGGCGCCCACAGCATTGCGGCCGCCACGGCGGCGGCGAGTCTCTTCAGGATCATTGAACCCTCCTCTAGGCCTAAGACTATTCCACTGTAACGGATTTCGCCAGATTTCTCGGCTTGTCGACGTCCGTCCCGCGGGCAAGCGCGGTGTGATAGGCGAGCAACTGTAGCGGCACCACGTGAAGGATGGGTGACAGCAGCCCGTAGTGCTCCGGCAGCCGGATCACGTTGACGCCGGCGGACGGGGCTATGCGCGTATCGGCGTCGGCGAACACGTACAGCTCGCCGCCGCGCGCGCGCACTTCCTGCATGTTCGACTTGAGCTTCTCGAGCAGCGCGTCGTTCGGCGCCACCGTCACCACCGGCATCTCGCTGGTGACGAGCGCGAGGGGCCCGTGCTTGAGCTCGCCCGCCGGGTAGGCCTCGGCGTGGATGTAGGAGATCTCCTTCAGCTTGAGCGCGCCCTCAAGAGCGATCGGGTAGTGCAGGCCGCGGCCCAGGAACAGCGCGTGCTCCTTCTTCGCGAAGCGCTCGGCCCAGGCGATGATCTGCGGCTCGAGCGCGAGCACCGCGCCGAGCGCCTTGGGCAGGTGGCGCAGCTGCTGCAGATAGCTTTGCTCTGCCTTCCTGGACAGCCTTTTTCGGAGCTGCGCCAGAGTCAGCACAAGCAGGAACAGCGCCACAAGCTGCGTGGTGAAGGCCTTGGTCGAGGCGACGCCGATCTCTACCCCGGCGTGCGTCAGGAAGCGGAGCTTCGTCTCGCGCACCATCGCGCTGGTGGCGACGTTGCAGATCGCGACGCTGCGTTTCTGGCCGAGTGACCTCGCGTGGCGCAGCGCGGCGAGCGTGTCGGCGGTCTCGCCCGACTGCGACACCGCCACCACCAGGGTGGCCGGGTCGGGCACGCTGTCGCGGTAACGATACTCGCTCGCGACCTCCACCTGGGTCGGCAGGCCGGCGATCCCTTCGAGCCAGTACTTGGCGGTGAGCCCGGAGTAGTAGCTCGTGCCGCAGGCGAGAACCAGCACGTTCTTCACGCCGGAGAGCGTGCCTTTCGCGCCCTTGCCGAAAAGATCCGGCGTCACCGACTCGATCCCCTCGAGCGTATCGGCGACCGCGCTCGGCTGCTCGAAGATCTCCTTCTGCATGTAGTGCCTGTACGGCCCGAGCGCGACGGTCGTGTTCGCCGCCTTCACTGTGCGCAGCTCGCGCTTCGCCTGCCGGTCGGCGGCGTCGAAGACGCGGTAGCCGTCAAGGCCGATCTCGGCGACGTCGCCCTCCTCGAGGTACGCGATGCGTTCGGTGGTGCCGGCGAGCGCCATGGCGTCCGAGGCGAGAAACGTTTCCCCCGCGCCCGCGCCAACGACCAGCGGGCTGCCGGCGCGCGCGCCGACGACGCGGCCGGGCTGGCTCCTCGCCACGACCGCGATCGCGTAGGCGCCGGTGAGCTGCTTCACGGCGCGGCGCACGGCCTGGAACAGATCGCCGTCGTAGTGACTGTGGATGAGGTGCGCGATCACCTCGGTGTCAGTCTGGCTGTCGAAGACGTAGCCGCGCGCCTTCAGGCCGGCGCGCAGCTCCTCGTAGTTCTCGATGATGCCGTTATGCACCACCGCGATCTCGTCGCGCGACATCATCGGGTGCGCATTCTTCGTCACCGGCGCGCCGTGCGTCGCCCAGCGCGTGTGCGCGATACCGGTCGTGCCGTGCACCTTGCTCTTTCTGATCTGCGCTGCCAGGTCAGCGACGCGCTTGACGCTCCGCAGCCGGCCGACGTTGCCCCCGTTCAGCACGGCGACCCCGCAGGAATCATAGCCGCGGTACTCGAGCCGACGCAGGCCCTCGATCAGGACCGGGACGATGTCGCGCCGCGCAGCGGCGCCGACGATGCCGCACATGACCTAGGCCTTTTTCTTCGGCGGTTTCCAGGACGGGATGGAAACCTGCTTGGCGCGCGCCACCGTGAGCTGCCCCGCGGGCGTGTCCTTGCTGATGGTCGAGCCGGCGCCGATGTAGGAGCCGCGCGCGATCGTCACCGGGGCGACCAGGGTCGCGTCGGAACCGATGAAGCAGTCGTCCTCGATCACTGTGCGGTGCTTGTTCACGCCGTCGTAGTTGCAGGTGATGGTGCCGGCGCCGATGTTGACGCGCGCACCGATCTCGCTGTCGCCAAGATAGGCGAGATGGTTCGCCTTGGAGCCGGCGCCGAGGCGGCTCGCCTTGACCTCGACGAAGTTGCCGATGTGCACTTCCTCGTCGAGCCTCGCGCCCGGGCGCAGCCGCGCGTAAGGACCCACCCGGCAGCGCTTGCCGATCTGCGCCGCGTCGAGATGCGAGAAAGCCAGTATTTCGCTCCCCCCCTGAATCGTGCAATTGCGAATCACGCAATTCGGGCCGATGCGTACGCGGTCGCCGAGCGTCACCTTGCCCTCGAACACGCAATTGACGTCGATCGCGACATCGCGGCCGCATTCCAGGGCCCCGCGCACGTCGATGCGCGCCGGATCGGCGAGCGTGACACCCGCCTCGAGCAATTCTTCGGCGCGGATTTTCTGAAACTGCCTTTCAAGCGCTGCGAGGTCGCGCTTCGAATTCACGCCCGCGGCTTCCCAGGCATGGTCGGCTTTCACCGCGACCACCGGCACGCGCTCGGCCACCGCCAGGCCGACGAGGTCGGTGAGGTAGTACTCCTTCTGCGCGTTGGCGTTGCCGATCTTCTTCAGCCAGGCGCCGAGGCGCTTTGCGCTCAGGGCGTAAAAGCCGGCGTTGATCTCGCGGATGGCGCGCTCCTTGAGCGAGGCGTCCTTCTGCTCGACGATGCGCCTCACCTGGCCTTTCGCATTGCGCACGATGCGTCCGTAGGCGCCGGCATCGGTGGGCTCGGCGGTGAGCAGCGCGAGGCCGTCGCGCGAAGCCTGCACCAGCTTTACCAGGGTGGCAGAACGCACGAGCGGCACGTCGCCGTACAGGATTAGCACACCGGCGTCCGCGCCGACCAGCGGCATCGCCTGCATAACCGCGTGTGCCGTACCGAGCTGCTCCGCCTGCAGGGCCCATTGGATTTTCTCTTTGGAGAAAACCTCCTTGACGCGCTCACCGCCGTGCCCGTGGACCACGACGATCTTGCGCGGCGCGAGCGCCCGCGCGGTGTCGAGCACGTGCGCGAGCAGCGGCCGGCCGGCGAGAGGGTGCAGTACCTTGGGCAGGTTCGAGCGCATGCGCTTGCCCAGGCCCGCCGCGAGAATGAGAATTTCGAGAGCCATCCTGCTGAATCCGTGCCGATTCTAGCGTTTTCACCTAGACTCGGTGCGGTGAAGGGGGAAATGAGCGAGGAGCTCGCAGCCGCGTTCGCTGCAACCGCGCTCGCAAACGTGCGGCGCGAGTTCCCGCGCCACGTCGCTCACCTGATGAACGCGCCGGGCGAGTCGCTCGAGCAGCGCCTTCTGCACCCGGCGTTCTACGGCAGCTACGACTGGCATTCGGCGGTGCACATGCACTGGCTGCTCGCCCGGGTGCTGCGCTTGTATCCCGCCCTGGGGGAAGCGCGGCAAGCCGTCGAAGTCCTGGACGCGCATCTCGCGCCCGGCCCGCTCGCCGCGGAGCTGGCCTATTTCAACCGGCCCGGGGCCGCGACGTTCGAGCGGCCCTACGGCTGGGCCTGGCTGCTCGAGCTGCACGCCGAGCTCTCGCGCCTCGGCCGCCGGTCCTGGGCCGAAGCGCTACAGCCGCTCGCCGCCGAGCTCGCGCAACGCATGCGCAGCTTCGTCGCCGGCGCGCCCTATCCGATCCGCTCGGGCAGCCACGGCAATACCGCGTTCGCCTGCCTGCTGGCGCTTGACTACGCACGCACCTGCGACGATCCCAGTCTTCTGTCTGTTATCCATGAAAAATCCAGGTCATGGTACGGTGCGGACCGCGACGCGCCGCTCGCCTACGAGCCCTCGCTCGACGATTTCCTGTCGCCGGCGCTGGTCGAAGCGGCGCTGATGCTCGAGGTCATGGCGCCGGACGAGTTCCGCCCGTGGCTGGCGCGCTTTTTCCCGGAGCCGCCCGGCGCCCGCCTGCAGCCGCCGCGCGTCGCCGACCGCGCCGACACCAAGCAGAGCCATCTCGACGGCCTCGCGCTGTCGCGCGCGTGGTGCTTGCGCCGGTTGGGGTACCGCGAAGCCGCGCAGCGCCACCTCGAAGCCGCCCTGCCCCATGCGGTGGGCGGGCACTACGTCGGCAGCCACTGGCTCGCCTCGTTCGCCGCGCTCGCCCTCGGCGGGCGGCCATAATGCCGGCATGCTGGGCCGCGTAATCGCCGACGTGTTGTTTGCTCGAGGGTATTTCGCGCTCGCGGCGCGCCTGGCGTCGTCCAACCCGGACTACTTCGCGGCCGCGGCGCTCGCCGCGAACCGCGCCGGGGATGCCGACGCCGCGGTGCGCTATTGCGAGCGCGCGCTCGCGCTCGACTACAACCTCCAGTCGGTGCACGACCTGCTGTCGACGATCTTCCTGCACGGCGAGGTCTACTCCGAGGTGCTGGCGCGCATCCACCAGCACTTGCGGCCGCGCACCTACGTCGAGATCGGGGTCGAGACCGGCGCCTCGCTGCGGCTGGTGCTGCCGCAGACGCAGGCGATCGGCATCGACCCCGAACCGAAGCTGGACTTCACGCCGCCGGCCAACGTGCGAGTGTTCGCCGAGACCAGCGACGAGTTCTTCGCGGGCCGCGACGCGCGCACGCTGCTCGGCGGCCTGCCGGTCGACCTGGCCTTCATCGACGGCATGCACCATTTCGAGTACGCGCTGCGCGATTTCATGAACCTCGAGCGCTGCGCCGCGCCGGAATCGACCATCCTGCTCGACGACTGCTTCCCGCACGACCGGCGCACCGCGCAGCGCGAGCGCATCATCCGCTTCTGGAGCGGGGATGTCTGGAAGCTGGTGGTGCTGCTGAAGAAGTACCGCCCGGACCTGCAGATTCACACCGTCGCGGCGCCGGTGACCGGCATGTGTGTCGTGCGCAATCTCGACCCGTCGTCGCGCTTCATCGCCGACAACCTGCGGCGCCTGATCGACGAGTTCATGGCGCTCGACTACTCCTACCTGGACAAGGATCGCGCCCGCAAGCTGAATCTGTTTCCGAACGACTGGGAGAAGCTGCGGCCGCTGCTAGGCTCAGCGCGGCAACTCTGAAAACCCCATGAGGAATTCGTCGACGGCGCGCGCGCACTGGCGGCCTTCGCGGATCGCCCAGACGACGAGCGACTGCCCGCGCCGCATGTCGCCCGCGGCGAATACTTTCGAAACGCTGGTCGCGTAACAGCCGGCGCCCTCGGTGCCCGCTTTGGCGTTGCCGCGCGCGTCCTTCTCGACGCCGAGCTCCTCGAGGAGCGACTGCACCGGCGAGACAAACCCCATCGCCAGCAACACCAGGTCGGCCTTCAGCTCGAATTCCGAGCCCGGGATCTCGACCGGCTTGCCTTCCTGCCACTCCAGGCGCACCGCCTTCAACGCCTTGACCTTGCCGCCCTCGCCCAGGAACGCTTTGGTGGCGATCGACCAGTCGCGGCTCACGCCCTCTTCATGCGAGGACGAGGTGCGCAAGCGGATCGGCCAATAGGGCCACACCGGGTTGCGCTCGGGGTCCGGGGGCATCGAGAACAGCTCGAAATTGGTCACCGATGCGGCGCCCTGGCGATTGGCGGTGCCGATGCAGTCCGATCCGGTGTCGCCGCCGCCGATCACCACCACCTGCGTGCCGGCCGCCGAGAGCCCGGGCACGCCGCGGTCGCCCGCGACGCGCTTGTTCTGCAGCGGCAGGTACTCCATCGCGAAGTGCACGCCCGCGAGATCCCGCCCGGGGATCGGCAGGTCGCGCGGCACCTCGGCGCCGCCCGCCAGCACCACGGCATCGAAGTCGGCGAGCAGCGTTGGCGCTGCTAGCGCCTCGGTCGCCCAGTCGGGAACCCCTCGCCCGGGCTTCTCCTTGCCGATCCTGACCCCGGTGCGGAAGGCCACCCCTTCGGCCGCCATCTGCGCCAGGCGCCGGTCGATGACGGGCTTTTCGAGCTTGAAATCGGGAATCCCGTAGCGCAGCAGGCCGCCGATGCGGTCGTTCTTCTCGAACACGGTGACCGCGTGCCCGGCGCGCGCCAACTGCTGCGCGCAGGCCAGGCCCGCCGGACCCGAACCGACCACCGCGACCTTCTTTCCGGACTGCTGCGCCGGGGGCTGGGCCTTCACCCAGCCCGACTCCCAGGCCTTGTCGACGATCGCGTGCTCGATCGACTTGATGCCGACCGGGTCTTCGTTGATGCGCAGGACACAGGACTCCTCGCAGGGCGCCGGGCAGATGCGGCCGGTGAACTCGGGGAAATTGTTGGTCGAGTGCAGCGTCTCGATCGCGTTTTGCCAGTCGCCGCGGTAGACCAGGTCGTTCCAGTCGGGAATGATGTTGTTGACCGGACAGCCCTGCATGCAGAACGGGATGCCGCAATCCATGCAGCGCGCGCCCTGGACCTTGGCGTCATCGTCGGCGAGCCGCAGGTAGACCTCGCGATAGTGCGTCTTGCGCGCCTGCGGCGCCTCGTGCGGCTCCTCCAGGCGCTCGTATTCCAGGAAACCCGTGATTTTTCCCATGGGGCCTAGGCCGCGAGACGCTTGTGCTTGGCGGCGAGCTCGCCGAGAGCGCGTCGGTACTCGTGCGGAAACACCTTGACGAAGCGGGCCCGGAATTCGCTCCAGCGCTCGAGGATCTTCTTCGCCTGCGCGCTGCCGGTGTAGCGCGCATGGCGCTCGATCAGTCTCTTGGCGATCGCCTCGTCCGCTTCGCCCTTGTGCCACAACACGCGCTCGAGCTTCGCTTCCTGCTCGGCAACCGCGGCCAGCGGCTCGAGCGCCACCATTGCGGTATTGCAGCGCTTGGCAAAACTGCCGTCCTCGTCCAGCACGTAGGCGATGCCGCCCGACATCCCGGCGGCGAAGTTGCGCCCGGTCGTGCCGAGCACCACCACGACGCCGCCGGTCATGTACTCGCAGGCGTGGTCGCCCACCCCTTCCACCACGGCCTGGGCCCCGGAATTTCGCACCGCGAAGCGCTCGCCAGCCACGCCCCTGAAAAAGGCCTCGCCCTCGATCGCACCGTAGAGCACGACGTTGCCGGTGATGATGTTCTCGGTCGGCTCGCCGCGGAACTTGGGCGAGGGCTGCACGCTGATGCGCCCGCCCGAAAGGCCCTTGCCGCAGTAGTCGTTGGTGTCGCCGATCAGATCCAGCCACACGCCGCGCGCGAGGAACGCGCCGAAGCTCTGCCCGGCCGAACCCGCCAGCCGCACGTGGATGGTCTCCTCGGGCAGGCCTTCGTGGCCGTAGCGCCTGGCGATGCGGTTCGACAGCATGGTGCCCACGGTGCGGTTGATGTTGCGGATCGGCATGTCGATGCTGACCTTCTCGCCGCGCTCCAGCGCCGCGCCCGCCAGCTCGATCAGCCGGTTGTCGAGCGCCTTGTCGAGGGCATGGCTCTGCACCTCGCAGTGGTAGCGCGCCACCTCGGGCGGCATCTGCGGCATGTAGAAAATCTTCGAGAAGTCGAGCCCCTTCGCCTTCCAGTGCTCGATCCCCCCGCGCGTGTCGAGGAGGTCGGCGCGGCCGATCAGGTCGTTGAACTTGCGGATGCCGAGCTGCGCCATCAGCTCGCGCGCTTCCTCGGCGACGAAGAACAGGTAGTTCACGACGTGCTCGGGCTTGCCCTCGAACTTCTTGCGCAGCTCCGGATCCTGCGTCGCGATGCCGACCGGGCAGGTATTGAGGTGGCACTTGCGCATCATGATGCAGCCCTCGACCACCAGCGGCGCGGTGGCGAAGCCGAACTCGTCGGCGCCGAGGATCGCGCCGACCACCACGTCGCGCCCGGTTTTCATCTGGCCGTCGACCTGCACCGCGATGCGGCCGCGCAGGCGGTTGAGCACCAGCGTCTGCTGGGTCTCGGCGAGCCCGAGCTCCCAGGGCGTGCCCGCGTGCATGATCGACGACCAGGGCGAGGCGCCGGTGCCGCCGTCGTAGCCGGCGATCGTGACGTGATCCGCCTTCGCCTTGGAAACGCCGGCGGCGATGGTGCCGACACCGGCCTCGGAGACCAGCTTCACGCTCACCCAGGCGTCGGGGCTCGCGTTCTTGAGGTCGTGAATGAGCTGCGCGATGTCCTCGATCGAGTAGATGTCGTGGTGCGGCGGCGGCGAGATCAGCTCGACCCCGGGCGTCGAGTAACGCAGCTCGGCGATGTACTCGGAGACCTTGCGGCCGGGGAGCTGCCCGCCCTCGCCGGGCTTGGCGCCCTGCGCGATCTTGATCTGCAGCATCTGCGCGTTGGCGAGGTATTCCGCGGTCACGCCGAAGCGGCCCGAGGCGACCTGCTTGATCTTGGAATTGAGCGAGTCGCCCGCCTTGAGCGGGATGTCCACCTGGACGCGCCCGTCGCCGAGCCGCGACATGAGGCTCTCGCCGGCCTTGATCGGCGCATAGCGCTTGCGGTCCTCGCCGCCTTCGCCGGTGTTCGATCGGCCGCCCAGCCGGTTCATCGCGATCGCGAGCACCGTGTGCGCCTCGGTCGAGATCGAACCGAGCGACATGGCGCCCGTGGAGAAGCGCTTCACGATTTCGGCCGCAGGCTCGACTTCCTCGATCGGCACCGGAGCGCGTTCACCGAGCTTGAAATCGAACAGGCCCCTGAACGTCAGGTGGCGCCGCGACTGGTCGTTGATCAGCGCCGCGTATTCCTTGTAGGTCGAGGTGGAATTCTGCCGCGCCGAATGCTGCAGCTTGGCGATCGCATCCGGCGTCCAGGTGTGCTCCTCGCCGCGCACGCGCCAGGCGTACTCGCCGCCGGAATCGAGCGCGCCCTTCAGGACCGGATCGCGCTCGTCGAAGGCCGCGCGGTGAATGCGCATCGCTTCTTCCGCCACCTCGAACACGCCGATGCCGCCGACGTTGGATGCGGTGCCGGTGAAGTATTTCTCGACCAGCGGGCGCGCCAGCCCCACCGCCTCGAAGATCTGCGCCCCGGTATAGGACATGTAGGTCGAGATGCCCATCTTGGACATCACCTTTTTCAGGCCCTTGCCGACCGCCTTGACGTAGTTCTTGACCGCTTTCGTTTTCTCAGGGGAAAAAGAAAGGATGGTCTCGAGAGCGAGATAGGGGTGAACCGCTTCCGCGCCGTAGCCGCCGAGCAGGGCGAAGTGGTGCACTTCGCGCGCCGAACCGGTCTCCACCACCAGCCCGGTGGAGGTGCGCAGGCCCCGGTTCACCAGGTGCTGGTGGATCGCCGACAGCGCCAGCAGCGCCGGAATCGCCACCCGCTCGCGCTCGACCAGGCGGTCGGAGATGACGATGATCGAATAGCCCGAGCGCACCGCGTCCTCGGCCTGCGCGCACAGCGAGGCGAGCCGCGCCTCGATCGCTTCCTTGCCCCACGCCGCCGGGTAGGTGATGTCGAGCTCGCAGGACTTGAACTTGCCGCCGGTGTAGCGCTCGATATAGCGCACTTTCTCCATCTCGTAGAAATCGAGCACCGGCTGGCCCACCTCCAGGCGCAGCGGCGGGTTCATCTCGTCGATGCCCAGCAGGTTCGGCTTCGGGCCGATGAAGCTCACCAGCGAGGTCACCAGCTCTTCGCGGATCGGGTCGATGGCGGGATTCGTCACCTGCGCGAAAAGCTGCTTGAAATAGTGGTACAGCGTCTTGTTGCGCCTGGAGAGCACCGCCAGGGCGGCGTCGTTGCCCATCGAGCCGACCAGCTCCTCCCCCGCCTGCGCCATCGGCTCGAGCTGGAACTTGATGTCCTCTTGCGTGTAGGCGAACGCCTGCTGCCGGTCGAGCAGCGAAACCGCGGACTTGAACGGCGCGGTTTTCTCCGACTCCACCTCGTCGAGCTTGACGCGGATGCGCTCGATCCATTCGGCGTAGGGCCGGCTGCCTGCGAGCGTGTCCTTCAGCTCCTTGTCGTCGATGATGCGGCCCTTCTCCAGGTCGACCAGGAACATCTTTCCGGGCTGCAGGCGCCACTTCTTGATGATTTTCTCTTCGGGTACCGGCAGGCAGCCGCACTCCGAGCCCATGATCACCAGGTCGTCGGAGGTGACGATGTAGCGCGACGGCCGCAGGCCGTTGCGGTCGAGCGTGGCGCCGATTTGCCGCCCGTCGGTGAAGGCGATCGACGCCGGACCGTCCCACGGCTCCATCATCGCGGCGTGGTACTCGTAGAACGCGCGCCGCGCCGGATCCATCAGCGTGTGGTTCTCCCACGCCTCCGGAATCATCATCATCACGGCGTGCGCCACCGAGTAGCCGCCCATCACCAGCAGCTCGAGCGCGTTGTCGAACGACGCCGAGTCGGACTGCCCGTCGTAGATCAGCGGCCAGATCTTGGCGAGGTCCTCGCCCAGGATGGGCGAGGAAATCGCGCCCTGGCGGGCGCGGATCCAGTTGACGTTGCCGCGCACCGTGTTGATCTCGCCGTTGTGGCAGATCAGGCGGAACGGGTGCGCCAGATCCCAGGACGGGAAGGTATTGGTCGAGAAGCGCTGGTGCACCAGCGCGAGCGCCGATTCGACGCGCGGGTCCTTGAGATCCAGGTAGTACTCGCCGACCTGGTAGGCGAGCAGCATGCCCTTGTAGCAGACGGTGCGCGCCGACATCGACGGCACGTAGAACTCCTTGCCGTGCTTCAGGCGCAGCGCCTGGATGGCGTGGCCGGAGCTCTTGCGGATGATGTAGAGCTTGCGCTCGAGCGCGTCGGTGACGGTGATGCCGCGGCCGCGACCGATGAACACCTGCCGGATCACCGGCTCTAGCTGGATCGCCGGCGCGGCCAGGTCCGAGTTGTCGACCGGCACATCGCGCCAGCCGAGCGGGGTCTGGCCCTCGTCCTTGATCGCGCGCTCGATCTCGTACTCGCAGGCGATGCGCGAAGCGGGATCGCGCGGCAGGAACACCATGCCTACGCCGTACTGGCCCGCGGGCGGCAGCTTCACGCCCTGCTTCGCCATCTCCTCGCGGTAGAAGCGGTCGGGGATCTGGATCAGCAGCCCCGCGCCGTCGGAAAGCTTCGGATCCCAGCCGACCGCGCCGCGGTGGCTGAGGTTCTTCAGCACCGCGAGCCCCTGCTCGACAATGCTGTGCGACTTCTTGCCCTTGATATGCGCGACGAAGCCCACGCCGCAGGCGTCGTGCTCGTAACTGGGGTGGTACAGCCCCTGCGCAGGCAAGCTCATGACCGAGCTACTGAATATACAATTACTGCGCTGCAGCAGCAATGGCCTCGCGGACCGTCGCGGGCTCCACGTCGGCGCGCAGCGCGGCGCGTCCGATCCCTTCGAGCAGCACAAAGCGGGTGCTGCCCTTCGCCGCCTTCTTGTCGAGCGCCATCAGGTCCAGCAACTGCTGCGGCGCCAGCGCCGGCCCTTTCACGGGCAGGCCCGCGCGCTTGAGCAGGGCTCGCAGCCGGTCGACCTCGGATTCCTTCAGCAGCTTCTTGCGCAGCGAGAGCTCCGCCGCCATCACCATGCCGACCGCCACCGCCTCGCCGTGCAGCCAGGCGCCGTAGCCGGTGCCGGCCTCGATGGCGTGGCCGAAGGTGTGGCCGAAGTTGAGCAGCGCCCGCGCCCCCGCCTCGCGCTCGTCCTCGCCGACGATGCGCGCCTTCAGCTCGCAGCTGCGGCGGATCGCATGGGCGAGGGCAACATGGTCTCGCTTGAGAATTTTTTCCATATTGGATTCAAGCCAATCCACAAACGCGGCGTCCAGCGCAAAGCCGTGCTTGATCACTTCGGCGATGCCCGAGCGCAGCTCGCGGTCGGGCAGGGTATCGAGCGTCGCCACGTCCGAGATCACCGCGCGCGGCTGGTGGAAGGCGCCGATCATGTTCTTGCCGAGGGCATGGTTGATCGCGGTCTTGCCGCCGACCGACGAGTCGACCTGGGCGAGGAGCGTCGTCGGCACCTGCACGAAGGGCACGCCGCGCTGGTAAACCGCGGCGGCAAAGCCGGCAAGGTCGCCGATCACCCCGCCGCCCAGGGCGATCACCAGGCCGTCGCGGCCGAGCCGTGCCTTCAGCAGCGCGTCGACCACTTGTTCTACGCCTTGCCAGCTCTTGGACTGCTCGCCGTCGGGGACGACGACCTCGGCAACCGCTCCAAGCGCGTTCTTGACTGCTTTCAAATACAACGGAGCAACCACGGCGCTGGTCACGACGGCCGTGCCGCCGCCGCCGAGATGGGGACGGTACAGCTCGGCGCGCTCGAGCAGCCCGGCGCCGATGTGGATCGGGTAGGAGCGGCTGCCGAGGGCTACGCTGAGGCTTTCCATCGCGTTCCGATCTCGGCGAGCAGCCCGCGCGCCAGCACCTGCACGCTCTGCCGGCCGGTATCGATCACCTGGTCGGCGATCGAGCGATACAGCGGATCGCGGGCGGCGTACAGCTCGCGCAGCCGCGCCAGCGGATCGCCGATCGCGAGCAGCGGGCGGTTGCGGTCCTGGCGCACGCGCTCGTAGAGGTGCTCGGGCGTGGCGCACAGGTAGACCACCGTGCCGCGCGCGGCGAGCAGCCGCCGGTTCTCTTCCAGCAGCACCACGCCGCCGCCGGTGGCGAGCACGATGCCATCGAGCGCGGCGAGCGCGGCCAGCACCTGGGCCTCGCGCGCGCGGAAGCCGGCCTCGCCCTCGATCTCGAAGATCACCGGGATCTTCACGCCGCAGCGGCTCTCGATCTCCTGGTCCGCGTCGACGAAGCGCAGCTTGAGCCGCCGCGCGAGCAGCCGCCCGACGGTGCTCTTGCCGGCACCCATCATGCCGACCAGGTAGAGGTTTCCCGCGTGGTGCATGAGCCGCATTGTAGGAACAAAAACGGCCGGGGGGACCCGGCCGTCGTCAGGCGAAGTGATGCAGGCGATTCTAGCGGATGGTCAGGCGCTCGTTGACGATGCGCGGCGTGATGAACACCAGCAGCTCGGTCTTGGAAGTGACGCGCTGGTCGTTCTTGAACAGCCAGCCGAGGAGCGGGATGTCGCCGAGCAGCGGCACCTTGGTGATGTCCGTGCGGTCGCTCTGCTCGAAGATGCCGCCGATGACCACCGTGCCGCCGTTTTCGACCAGCACCTCGGTCTTGACGTGCTTGGTGTTGATCGACACCCCGGCCGGCGTGTTCGGGCCGACCTGGTCCTTGTTGACGTCGAGCGTCATGATGACGTTGCCGTCGGGCGTGATCTGCGGCTTCACCTTCAACGCCAGGTTGGCCTTGCGGAACGACACCGCGGTGGCGCCCGAGGAGGTCGCCTGCTGGTAGGGGATCTCCGTGCCCTGCTCGATCAGCGCCTCGACCTGGTCGGCGGTCAGCACGCGCGGGCTGGCGATGATCTTGCCCTTGCCGTCGGCTTCCAGCGCGCTCAGCTCGATGTTGATGAAGCGCGTCATCGAGCTGGTGAACAGCGAGAAGGCGAACTGGCCCGCGGTGAAGGAGTTCAGGCCGGCTGCCGGCAGGTTGATGTTCTGGCTGTTCGGGATGTAGCCGGTGCCCGGGTCGGGCGTCTGGCCGGTGAGAATGCCGATGCCGACGCGGTCGCCGCCGAACAGCACGCGCGGCCCGCTGTCGACCCCGGCGATCGCCGAGCCCGCCGGCTGGTTCGGGTTGGCCAGGAAGCGCGCGTCGGTGTAGCCCAGCCGCGCGCCCAGGTTCTTGCTGAAGCTGTCGTTCGCTTCCACGATGCGCGCCTCGATCATCACCTGGCGCACCGGGATGTCGATCTTCGCGATCAGCTTGCGCACTTCTTCGAGGCGGCTGGGGGTGTCCTGCACGAACAGCGTGTTGGTGCGCGTGTCGACCACCGCGCTGCCGCGCTTGGACAGGATGCGCTGCGTCGGATCCGACAGCAGCTTCTGCATGTCGGCGGCCTTCTGGTAGTTCATCTGGAAGGTCTCGGTGCGCGTCTGCTCCAGGTCCTGGATCTGGTTCGCCGCCTCGAGTGCGAGCTTCTCGCGCGTGGCGAGCTCGTCGCGCGGCGCGATCCAGATCACGTTGCCGCTGCGCCGGCTGTCGAGGCCGCGCGTCTGCAGGATGATCTCGAGCGCCTGGTCCCAGGGCACGTCCTTCAGGCGCAGCGTGATGTTGCCGGTCACGGTGTCGCTGGTGATGATGTTCAGGTCGGTGAAGTCGGCGATGACGTTGAGCACCGCGCGCACTTCCACGTTCTGGAAGTTGAGCGACAGGCGCTCGCCGGTGTAGCGGCCGCGCTGCGCCGAGAGCGACGGGTCGGCGGCCACCGGTTTCACCTCCAGCACGAACTGCGTGTCCGACTGGTAGGCGTTGTGCTCCCACTGGCCTTTCGGCTCGATCACCATGCGCACGTTTTCGCCCTGCTGGAAGGTGCTGACGGTGTTCACCGGCGTGCCGAAATCCACCACGTCGAGGCGCCGGCGCAGGTTGTCGGGCAGCGCGGTCTTGAGGAACTCGACCACGATGTTCTGGCCCTGGAGGCGAATGTCGATGCCGGTGGTGCTGTCGGACAGGTCGACCACCACGCGCCCTTCGCCGGCGCGGCCGCGCCGGAAATCGATGTCGCGCACCGCGTGCTTGACGTCGGGCTTGCCCTCGGCGAAGTGCGCCACCCCGCCGGCCGGCGCCGCCTGCGCCACCTGCGGCTCGGAAAGCGTGATCACCACCGTGCTGCCTTCGAGCACGGCCTCGTGCGTCACCGGGCGGCGCAGGTTGAGCACCAGCCGGGTGCGGTCGCTGCCCTGCACCAGGTTCATGCTGCGCAGCTCGCCCTGGCCGATGTCCTGGCTCGAGCGGCCGAGTGCGTTCACGGTATTGCTGAAGTCGAAGGCGATGCGCGCCGGGCTGGCGACGGCGAAATTCGGCGGCACGCTTTTCAGCGCTTCCTTGGTGGTGACGCGCACCATGATCTTGCCGCCCTGCTGGATCACCTCGAAGGCGTCGATGCTGTTCGCCTGGGCGGCTGCCAAGCCGATCCCTGCGAGCCACAGCGCCAACGCGTGAATCAAAGTCATGGTTTTGCTGTTCATCGTTTTGCCTCCACCAATTGCAGCGAACTCATGCGCTCCACCCAATCGCCGCCGCTGTCCTGCACCAGCTCCTTGAGACTGATTTGGGCCTCGTCGATCCCGGTGATCACGCCGAAGTTCTGGCCCATGTAGTTGCCTTTTCTCACCCGGTACAGGTTCGGACCGGCCTTCACCAGCGCGAAGGTCTCCTTGTTCTGGGTGATGGTGCCGAGCATGACGATCGACTCGAGCGGGAAAGCCTCGAGCGGCTCGGGCGGGCGCTTCTTCTGCTCGTCGATCAGCGCGGCCGAGGCGCTCGAAGCGCGGGCGGCCTGCGCCACTTCGATGCGCTCGGTGCGGAACGGGTCGATCTGGCCCTCGGCGGTGTAGGGCACCGGCTCGTAGGGGCGCACCTGCGGCAGCGGCTCGACCCGGCCGCGCAGATCCTTGGTGAGCTGGTTCAGCTCCTCCTTGAGGTCGCTGTGCTCGTCGCCGCCGCAGCCGGCGAGCGCCAGCGCGGCCGCGGCGAACGCGGCGCCGATGAGCTTGAGCGGCTTCATTTCTTGCCCGGCCCCTTCCTCGCGGCCTTGCGCTGCTCGGAGACCTCGTCGTCGTCGAGGTGGCGGAAGGTGCGCGCGGTCGCGTCCATGGTCAGGCTGCCGCTCGCCTGGTCGGCCGCGATCGACACGTTGTTGAGCGTGACGATGCGCGACAGCTGCCCGACGTCGCTCGCGAACGCGCCCATGTCGTGGTAGGTGCCGGTCACTTTCACCTGGATCGGCAGCTCGGCATAGAACTCGCGCCGCATCTCCGCGCCGGCGGGCTTGAACAGCTCGAACTGCAGGCCGCGGCCGAGGCCGGCCTGGTTGATGTCGACCAGCAGGGCGTCCATCTGCGACTTGTTCGGCAGCTGCTTGAGCAGCGCGCCGAACTGGGTGTCGATCTCGCGCAGCTGCTGGCGGTGCAGGTCGAGGTTGATCGACTGCTTCTTCTTGCCGACGTATTCGTCCTTGAGCTTGGCCTCTTTCTCGCGCCCTTCCTCGATCTGCGCGATCTGCTCCTGGTTGAGCAGGAAGTAGCCGGCGACCGGCAGGCCGACCAGGATCGCGAGCAGCACCACGCTCTTCGGCGCCGCGTGCCAGGTGCCCGCGTCCTTCCAGTTGGTGCGCTTGAATTCCTCGACGATCGCGTTGAAGTTGACCGCCATGGCCTATCCCTTCTTCGCGGCGTCGGGCGCCGCGTCCTTGGCGGGCGCCTTGCCGGCATCCTTGGCCGGCGCGGCGGCGCGCTTGAGGTTGAGGAACATGTTGAATTCGGAGACGCGCTTCTTGTCCACGCTCGCCGCCTTCACCTCGACCAGCATCGGCTGCTCCAGCCAGGGCGAGGCCTCGACGTTGCGCATCAGCGTGGAGACGCGCGCATTCGACTGCGCGTAGCCAAGGACGTGGATGCGCATCCCCGCCTGCTTCATCGAGCGCAGGTACACGCCCTCGGGCATCTGGCGCACCAGCTGGTCGAGCAGGTGCACGGTCTGCGCGCGGTCGGCCTGCAGCGTCTCGATGATCTGCTTGCGCGCGAGCAGCGCCTGGATCTGCTCTTTCAGCTGGTTGATGTCGGCGATGTCCTTGTCGAGCTTCTTGATCTCGCTGCCGAGGAACGCGTTGCGGTCGACCTGGATGCCGATCTGGTTCTCGTAGAACTGGTAGATGAGAAAGGCGAGCGCCACGCCGATGCCGGCGGTGATGCCGCTGATCGTCATGAAGTACTTGCGGCCCCGCTTGCGGCTCTCCTCGCGGTGTGGCAGCAGGTTGATGCGCGCGTTCATACGGGGTCGAAGTTCCTCAGCGCCAGGCCGCAGGCGACGATCAGCGAGGGTGCGTCGACCATCAGGCGCTTCAGCTGGATGCGCGGCGAGGCCTGCATCAGCGCGAACGGGTTGGCGACGCTGGTGGCGACCTGGGTGCGCGTGTTGACCACCTCGTCGAGCCCGGGGATCACCGCCGAGCCGCCGGCGAGCAGGATGTGGTCGACCGCGTGGTACTGCGTCGAAGTGAAGAAGAACTGCAGCGCGCGCTGCACCTCCATGGACAGGTTCTCCATGAAGGGCTTCATCACCTCGGCGTCGAAATCGTCCGGCAGGCCGCCGGAGCGCTTGGCGTTCTCGGCCTCCTCCGGGCTCATGCCGTAGCGGCTGACGATGTCCTGCGTCAGCTGGTTGCCGCCGAAGGCCTGCTCGCGCGTGTACACCGACTGGTCGTTGCGCAGCACCGTCACGTTCATCACGTTGGCGCCGACGTCGACCACGGCGACGTTCAGGTCCTTGCCGCCACCGGGCAGCGCCTGCACCACCAGGCCGAGCGCGTTTTGCTGCGCGAAGGACTCGACGTCCATCACCAGCGCCTTCAGGCCGGCGGAATCGGCCACCGCGACGCGGTCCTCGACCTTCTCCTTGCGCGTCGCCGCGATCAGCACTTCCTGCTCCTCGGGGTTGGTGGGCGAGGGGCCGAGAATCTGGAAGTCGAGGTTCACTTCCTCGAGCGCGAACGGGATGTACTGGTTGGCCTCGCTCTCGACCTGCACCTCGAGCTCTTCCTCGCGCAGCGCCGCCGACACGACGATCTTCTTGCTGATCACCGCGCCCGTCGGCACCGCCATGGCGACGTGCCTGGTGCGCGTGCCGAGGCGCTTGTGCGCGCGCTTCACCGACTCGGTGACCGCTTCGAGGTTGTTGATGTTGCCGTCGACGACCGAGTCGCGCGGCAGGGGCTCGATGGCGTAGCGCTCGACGCGGTAGCCGGCCTTCTTGCCGCCGTCGACGATCTCAAGCATCTTCACCGAGGACGAGCTGATGTCGAGCCCGAACAACGGCGGTGCCTTCGCTTTGAACAGGTCGAATCCCATTTGTTTATTTTCCTTTGCGTATCGGCCTTTAGGCGCGATACGGAGAAATCGGATTAAATCCTAGCAACAAGCCCCCCGGCTGTCTAGTTTATTCTCCACAGAGGGTTAGGGGGTATCATGCTACGGTTCCCGTAGCCCCTGCAATAGAGCGCCCCGGCAACGGTCCAAGTCCCGATGTGGCTTCGCTTTGTAGCCTTCCCCCTGGCCGTCCTGGCAGGACTGGCCGTGGCTGCCTTCCTGGCGGCCGGGCTGGTGGTGGTGCTGGCCTACCCCCAGCTGCCCTCCCTTGAGGCCCTGACCTCCTACCAGCCGAAGATCCCCCTGCGGATCTATACCGCCGACGGCACCCTGATCGGGGAGTTCGGGGAGGAACGCCGCGCCTTCGCCGCCATCGACGAGGTGCCGCAGCAGCTGAAGAACGCGGTCATCGCCGCCGAGGACGAGCGCTTCTACGAGCACGCGGGGATCGACTATGTGGGCGTGCTGCGGGCCGCCTGGACGAACCTGATCGCCGGGGGGCGTCGCCAGGGCGCGAGCACCATCACGATGCAGGTGGCGCGCAACTTCTTCCTGTCCTCGGAGAAGACCCTCACGCGCAAGCTCTACGAGGCCCTGCTCGCCTTCAAGATCGAGCACAGCCTGACCAAGGACCAGATCCTCGAGCTGTACGTGAACCAGATCTACCTCGGCCAGCGCGCCTACGGCTTCGCCGCGGCCTCGCAGATCTACTTCGGCAAGGCGCTCGACAAGCTCAGCCTGGCCGAGACCTCCATGCTGGCCGGGCTACCCAAGGCCCCCTCCCTGTACAACCCTGTTGCTAACCCGCAACGCGCCAAGCAGCGCCAGCAGTACGTGCTGCGCCGCATGACCGAGCTTGGGCATATTGATGCAACGCAATATGAAGACGCCCTGAAGGCCCCCCTGCGCACCCGCCGGGAGGTCACCGAGTACGCGGTGCACGCCGAGTACGCCGCCGAAATGGTGCGCCAGGCCCTGGCCGAGCGCTACCCCGAGGACGTCTATACCCGGGGTTTCCGCGTCTACACCACCCTGCGCAAGGCCGACCAGGAGGCCGCCTACAACGCGCTGCGTGCCGGCGTGCTCGAGTACGACCGGCGCCACGGCTACCGCGGCCCCGAAGGTTATGTCGAGTTGCCGGCCAATCCCGGCGATGACGATCTCGATGAGGCGCTCGCCGACCACCCGGACAACGACGACCTGCACGCCGCAGTGGTGCTCGGCTACGACGGAAAGCAGATCGAGGTCGGCCTGCGCAGCGGCGAGCGCATCGCGATCCAGGGCGCCGGGCTGCAGTTCGCCGCGCGCGCGCTCGATGCCAAGGCAGCGCCGCAGCGGCGCATCCGCAAGGGCGCCATCGTGCGCGTGCAGCGCGAAGGCCAGGCCTGGCAGATCGTCCAGCTCCCCGAGGTCGAGGCGGCGTTCATCGCGCTTGACCCGCGCGACGGGGCGATCCGCGCGCTGGTCGGCGGCTTCGATTTCGGGCGCAACAAGTTCAACCACGTGACCCAGGCCTGGCGGCAGCCCGGGTCGTCCTTCAAGCCGTTCATCTACTCCGCCTCCCTCGAGAAGGGCTTCACCGCCGCCACCGTGATCTCGGACGAGCCGGTGGTGCTCGAGGCCGAGCAGACCGGCAGCCAGCGCTGGGAGCCGAAGAACTACGACGGCAAGTTCGAGGGCCCGATGCGGCTGAGGACCGCCCTCGCCAAGTCGAAGAACATGGTCTCGATCCGCGTGCTCGACGCGATCGGGCCCAAGTACGCGCAGGAGTATGTGGCGCGCTTCGGTTTCGAGCCGGAGAAGCACCCGCCTTACCTGACGATGGCGCTCGGCGCAGGCTCGGTCACCGCGTGGCACATGGCGCGCGCCTACTCGGTGTTCGCCAACGGCGGCTTCCTGATCCAGCCCTATTTCATCCAGAAAATCGTCGACGACCGCGGCAACCCGCTGGCGCTCGCCGAGCCGCGCCGGGCGGGAAACGAAGACCTGCGCGTCCTCGACCCGCGCAACGCCTTCATCATGGACAACATGATGCAGGAGGTCACCAAGTCCGGGACCGGGGCGCGCGCCGCGCGCCTCGGCCGCGCCGACCTCGCGGGCAAGACCGGCACCACCAACGAGTTCGTCGATGCCTGGTTCGCCGGCTACCAGCCGGCGCTGGTCGGGATCGCCTGGGTCGGCTTCGACCAGCCGAGAACGCTCGGCAAGAACCAGACCGGCGCGGTGGTGGCGCTGCCGCTGTGGCTCGGCTACATGGAAAAGGTGCTGCCCGAGATGCCCGAGGAGTCGCGCCTGCTGCCCCCGGGTATCGTGGCGCTGCCGCTCGGGCCCATCTCCGGAGTACCGGGGGAAGCGAGGCTGGTGCCGGAGTTCTTCTACGAGGAGGCGGTGCCGCCCCGCGAAGTGCTGATCCCGCCGCCGCCGCTGCAACCCACGCCGGAGACCCCGGCGGCACCCCCGCCCGCCCCGCCCGCGAAGGCGGGCTAGCGGCCGAGCATCACCGGAGAACTACGGGCTGCCCGCCCTGGGCGGAGACCAGCCGGGAAAGCGCCGCGAAGAGCTCGGACCCGTCGCGCGTGTCGCGCCAGCCGGCGCCGTCCCACCGGAAGTGAAAGCCTCCCGAGCGGGCGGCGACCCAGATCTCGCGCGCGGCGCCGTGGCGGTTGATCAGGATCTTCGAGCCGTCGCCGAACTCGACCTCGAGGATGCCGCCGTCCTTGAGCTCGAAATCCGCGTCGATCCCGCTGGCTTCCAGCGCCTGCTCTATGCGCTGCAGGGCGTCTGCGGCGCGCGCTTCGAATTCGGTCTCGTTCATGGGGTAGCATGAGGATTTTATGCGTTTACTCTCGTATTTCCTCCCTCTGTTTGTGGCGCTGGCGCTGCTGGCCGGCTGCGGGCAAAGGGGACCGCTCTACCTGCGCGACAGCCCGCCGCCGGGCGTCAAGCCGGCCAAGCCCAAGGCCTACGAGCCGGTGCCCTACCCTAGGGACCCAGACGAAGAAGTGAAGTAGCGCTTGGCCTTCTCCTACCGCAGCGGCGTCCTGTGCGCCGACGAGTTGCCGCTCGACGAGCTCGCGCGGCGCTTCGGCACGCCTTGCTTCGTGTATTCAGGCGCCGCGATCGAGGCGGCCTACCTCGAGTTCTCCCGGGCGCTGGCCGGCCGCGACGCGCGCATCTGCTATTCGGTCAAGGCGAACTCGAACCTCGCGGTGCTGGCGCTGCTCGCGCGGCTCGGGGCGGGCTTCGACATCGTCTCGGGCGGGGAGCTGGCGCGCGTCATCGCGGCCGGCGGCGACCCGCGCCGCACGCTGTTCTCCGGCGTGGGCAAGAGCGAAGCCGAGATCCGCTTCGCTCTCGAGAAGGACATCGGCTGCATCAACGTCGAATCGGAGGCCGAGCTCGCGCGCGTCGACGCCCTGGCGGGACAGCTCGGGCGGCGCGCGCCGATCGCCCTGCGCGTCAATCCCGACATCGACGCGAACACCCATCCTTACATCTCTACCGGATTGCGCCAGACCAAGTTCGGCGTGGCGCACGCCGACGCCGAGCGGCTCTATCGCAAGGCCGCCGCCCTGCGCCACGTGGAAGTGGTCGGCGTCGGCTGCCACATCGGCTCGCTGCTGCAGGACAGCGCGCCGTTCGTCGCTTCGGCCGAGCACCTGGTGGCGCTGGTCGATCGCCTGGAAAGCGCCGGCATCCGGCTCAAGCACATCGACGTCGGCGGCGGTATCGGCATCCGTTACAAGGACGAGGCGCCGCAGCCGCCCTCAGCGTTCGTCGCCGGCGTTCTCGCTGCGGTCGGCAAGCGGCCGCACACCGTGATCCTCGACCCGGGCCGCTCGATCGTCGGTAATGCGGGCCTGCTCCTGACGCGCGTCGAGTACGTGAAACCGGGCTTCCTGGTGGTCGACGCGGCGATGAATGACCTGATCCGGCCCGCGCTCTATGGCGCCTGGCACGAAGTGCGCACCGTCAGGGAATCAGCCCCGGGCGACGCTGTTTACGACATCGTCGGGCCGGTCTGCGAAAGCGCCGACTTTCTCGCCCGGGAGCGGGAACTGGCGGTGCGGCCGGGCAGTCTACTTGCGGTAATGTCGGCGGGAGCCTACGGCATGGTCATGAGTTCAAACTACAATACGCGGCCGCGTCCCGCC
>CAZNVH010000024.1:0-17608 GCA_964576525.1 uncultured Enterobacteriaceae bacterium | reverse complement strand
CGGCAAGGCCGGCATCATCGAGACCAACTTCAAGGAAGAGACCGAGACAGACCTGTTCGGCGAGCAGACCGTGCTGTGCGGCGGCTGCGTGGAACTCGTCAAGGCCGGTTTCGACACCCTGGTCGAGGCGGGCTACGCGCCGGAGATGGCCTACTTCGAGTGCCTGCATGAACTGAAGCTGATCGTCGACCTGATGTACGAGGGCGGCATCGGCACCATGAACTACTCGATCTCGAACAACGCCGAATACGGCGAGTACGTGAGCGGGCCCAAGATCATCGACGAGGGCGTGCGCAAGCGCATGAAAGAGGTGCTCGGCCGCATCCAGTCGGGCGAATACGCCAAGGAGTTCGTGCTTGAGAGCCGCGCCGGGCAGCCGACGCTGCTGTCGCGCCGGCGCCAGACGGCCGAGCATCCGATCGAGAAGGTCGGCGCGCGGCTGCGCGAAATGATGCCCTGGATCAGGAAGAACCGTCTGGTCGACCAGTCGAAAAATTAGTGAAGTACCCTCACCCGATCATCGCTCGGGAAGGGTGGCCGTTTCTCGGCATTGCCGTTGCTGTTTCACTGGCAGTAGCTTTTTTTTGCGGTTGGGCATGGTCGTCACCATTCTGGCTCGCGGCCCTCTTTATCCTGCAATTCTTCCGCGACCCGCCGCGCGAAATCCCCGATGATCCGCAGGCGGTGTTGTCGCCCGCCGACGGACGCATCGTGGCGGTCGAAAAGGCGCGCGATCCCTACCTGGACCGGGATGCGCTGAAGATCTCGGTGTTCATGAACGTCTTCAACGTGCACTCCAACCGCGCGCCGGTGGACGGCACGGTGAAGCAGCGCTGGTACCACGCAGGCAGCTTCCTGAATGCCGCGCTGGACAAGGCCTCGCTCGAGAACGAGCGCAACGCCCTGTGGCTGCGGACCCGCGGCGGGCATGACGTGACCTGCGTGCAGATCGCGGGTTTGGTCGCGCGCCGGATTCTCTGCTATGTTGGGGAAGGAGCCGAGCTGGGGCGGGGACAGCGCTACGGGTTCATCCGTTTCGGCTCGCGCGTGGACCTGTACCTGCCGCCGGATGCGGAAATCAAGGCGGCACTTGGCGACACGGTGTATGCAACCGAATCGATCCTTGCCAGGCTGAAGGCGCATGGGTGAGATGGACGACTTCGAGGAGACCAGGTCCGACGTCGCGCCGCGCGCGATGGGCGTGTTGCGCCGCCGCGGCATCTACCTGCTCCCCAACCTGTTCACCACCGGCGTGCTGTTCTGCGGCTTCTTCGCCATCGTGCAGGCGATGAATGGCCGCTTCGAGACTGCCGCCATCGCCATCTACGTCGCGCTGGTCCTGGACGGCATGGACGGGCGTGTCGCGCGCTGGACCAACACGCAGAGCGAATTTGGCGCGCAGTACGACAGCATCGCCGACATGGTCGCGTTCGGCGCTGCGCCCGCCCTGGTGGCCTATACCTGGGTACTGAAGGACCTGGGCACCGCGGGCTGGATCGGCGCCTTCATTTTCTGCGCGGCGACCGGGATCCGCCTGGCGCGCTTCAACGCCAATATCGCCGTCGTCGACAAGCGCTACTTCCAGGGAATGCCCTGTCCTTCCGGCGCCGCGGTGCTGGCGGGGCTGGTCTGGATGATCGTGGACTTCGGGCTCAAGCCCGACCAGTGGTACGTGATCGCGGGCGTGACCTGGGCCACGGCCGTGTTCATCGGCGTGACCATGGTTTCGAACCTGCCCTTCTACAGCTTCAAGGAAGTGAACTGGAAGCAGCGCGTCCCGCTCTGGGTCATCCTGGTCTCGGTGGTGGGGCTTTCGATCGTCGCGTCGCGCCCCTCGCTGGTGCTGTTCATCCTTTTCCTCGCCTACTCCTTTTCCGGCTACGTGCTGTGGGCGATGGGCCGCCGGAACCGGCCGGTGCTGCCCGAAGAGTAAGTCTGGCCCACTCGGCGAAGCGGTGGCAGTCGAATTCCTGCGGTACGTAGTGGCCGTGCCTGAACTCCCTTGACTGGATGCCCTGCTGCTGCCACTCGCAGTTGCGCGCGTCCTGCCGGTTGGTGGCTTCCCAGAGCGCGGTGTAGTGCTCGAGATCGGCGCCCTTGGGCATGTGCCCGGGCTCGAACAGCCAGTCGTAGACGATGCGCACGCTCTGCGGGCCGGTGGGGAACATCAGGTGTGCGTTGACGTAGTCCGGCTGGACGTTGAGGAACAAATTTGGCGGCAGCATCGCCGGGATGTAGAGGGTCTGCCTTTCCTGCTTGTTCAGATTTTTGAATGCAGGAATGCGAGAAGTGCCGTCGAGGGTGAGCGTGGTTGCGCCGGCCATGTATTCAGGTTTTTCCTCAAGTTCCTTTTTTAACCCCCAAGCCCCAGCATCCCGATAAGCCGTCACCACCCTGCAAAGCTCGGGGTGTACAGGCGGGCAGTGGAAGCACTCGGAGAAATTTTCCGCCAGCAGCTTCCAGTTCGCCTGCACGTCGGCGACGATGCGCTTGCCGATCCGCAGGTTCCTGAAACCGTAGTTCTTGAATTGAGTTGGCGGCTGGAAAGCGGGCGGCCTTGACGAAAGGCATAGGAAAACAAACCCGCCCCAGCTTTTCAGGTGCACTTCGTAAAGCGGGAACTTCTCCACGTCGAAATCCGGCGTCGCCATGCGCCGCGGAGTGGCGATCAGCTTGCCCGCGAAGTCGTAGGTCCAGGAGTGATACGGGCAGACGATGCGCTCGCGCGCGAACTTTCCGGCCTCTTCGGTGCAAAGAATCGAGCCGCGGTGGCGGCAGGTGTTGTGGAACGCCCGCAGTTTCTTGTTTTCGTTTCTGACCATCAGAACCTGTTGCGTGCCGATTCGGACCACCCGCCAACTCCCGGGGCCGGGAAGTTCCTCCTCGCGGCAGGCGGCGATCCAGCGGGCGTACCAGAAGACCTCGAGTTCGCGCGCGTAGTGGGCCGGGTCCCGGTACCAGGCCGCCGGCAGGCCGGCCTCGAGGCGCTGCAGGGGCTTCCTGGCGGGCGGCTTGGCGAGCATAGGAAAATTGAGTATAGTGGGGCCATGATCTCCGCGATCACGCTCCACGCCGTTATTGCTGCGGCGACCGTTACCAGCCTGGCCCTTCTGGCCCTCACGGCTGGCCTGCTGCTGCGCCCCGCGCGCACACACTAGATCCCCAATTCGGCAGTACCCCTGACCCGCCCTACCCGGCGGGGAGGACTTTTCGCATCCACACCCAGGAGCGGCACATGAGCAACGACAAATTGATCATTTTCGACACCACCATGCGCGACGGCGAGCAGTCGCCCGGCGCCTCCATGACCAAGGACGAAAAGCTGCGCATCGCGCGCCAGCTGGAGCGCATGAAGGTGGACGTGATCGAAGCGGGCTTTCCCGCCTCCTCGAACGGCGACTTCGAAGCGGTGAGCGCGGTCGCCAAGGTGATCAAGGATTCGACGGTGGCCGGCCTGTGCCGGGCCAACGACAAGGACATCCAGCGCGGCATCGACGCCCTCAAGGGCGCGAAATCCTGGCGCATCCACACCTTCCTCGCCACCAGCCCGTTGCACATGAAAATGAAGCTGCGCATGACGCCGGACCAGGTGTTCGAGCAGACGAAGCTCTCGGTGCGCTACGCGAAGAATGCCTGCCCCGACGTCGAGTTCTCGCCCGAAGACGCGAGCCGTTCGGAGCCGGATTTCCTCTGTCGCGTGCTGGAGGCGGCAATCAAGGAGGGCGCGACCACCATCAACATTCCCGACACGGTCGGGTATGCAGTGCCGCAGCAGTTTGGAGAATTTATTAAAAGATTAAGAGAAAAAATCCCGAACTCCGCCAACGCCGTCTGGAGCGTGCACTGCCACAACGACCTCGGCATGGCGGTGGCCAATTCGCTCGCCGCGGTGATGATCGGCGGCGCGCGCCAGATCGAGTGCACCATCAACGGCCTGGGCGAGCGCGCCGGCAACACCTCCCTCGAGGAGGTGGTGATGGCGATCAAGACCCGGAGCGATTTTTTTGGATTGACCACGGGAATCGACACCACCCACATCGTGCCGACGTCGCGCCTGGTGTCGCAGATCACCGGCTTCGTGGTGCAGCCGAACAAGGCGGTGGTCGGCGCCAACGCCTTCGCGCACGCCTCGGGCATCCACCAGGACGGCGTGCTCAAGGCGCGCAATACCTACGAGATCATGCGCGCCGAGGACGTGGGCTGGAGCACCAACAAGATCGTGCTCGGCAAGCTCTCCGGGCGCAGCGCCTTCCGCCAGCGCCTGAAGGAGCTCGGCATCGAGCTCGACGGCGAGGACGCCTACAACAAGGCTTTCCAGCGCTTCAAGGATCTCGCCGACAAGAAGGCCGAGATCTTCGACGAGGACCTGCAGGCGCTGGTGTCGCAGCAGGCCGGCGCTTCGACCAGCGAGCACTGGGCGCTGGTCACCATGAACCAGGCAAGCGGCATGGGCGAAAGGCCTTTTGCAAAGGTCACCCTTTCGGAAGCGGGTCATGAAAGAAAGGCTGAATCGCAAGGCGACGGCCCCGTCGATGCCACCTTCAAGGCGATCGAGAGCCTCGCCAAGAGCGGCGCCGAGCTGCTGCTCTACTCGGTGAACGCGGTGACCACCGGCACCGAGTCGCAGGGCGAGGTGACGGTGCGCCTGGCGAAGGGCGGCCGCATCGTCAACGGCGTCGGCGCCGATACGGATATCGTGGTGGCCTCCGCCAAGGCCTACATCAGCGCGCTCAACAAGCTCGAGAGTAAGATCGAAAGGCTCAACCCCCAGCACCCATCGTGAGAAGCCTGGCGCTCGCCGCGTTGTTCCTCGCCGCATCTCTGCCGGCCAGCGCCTACGCGCAGATGTACAAGTGCGTGGACGAGGGCGGCGTGACCCACTACTCCGACAAGCCGCGCCCCGGCTGCAAGGGCGGCAAGGTCGACATCCAGGCGAGCCCGCCGACGTCGGGCAAGGTGAGCACGCCCCGCGCCAACCTGCCGCAGCAGGACGCCGACTTCCGGCGGCGGCAGAGCGAGCTCGAGCGCGCGCAGGCGGTGGACAAGGCGGCGCTCGGCGAGCGCTGCGCGCGCCTGCGCCACGAGCACGCCTGGCTGACGAGCGGCGGGCGCATCTCGGAGAACTCCCCCCAGGGGCGCGTCTACGTCGACGACGCCAGCCGCGACACACGACTGATGCAGGTCAAGGAAGGGTTGCGTACCTGCCCGCAGTAAACCAAGGGAGGCAGCATGGCTTCGCATAAGGAAGGGGCGCTGCACCAGCGCCTGCACCGCGTCTCCGAAACGATCGGCAGCCTGCTGGTCGACGGCTTCCACTACCTCGCGCTGTTCGCGATCGGCGGGGCGATCGTCTGGTCGGCGGCGTTCGCCTTCGTCGGCATGGCGGGCAAGGGCCACGCGACGATCGAGGACATCCTGCTGCTGTTCATCTACCTCGAGCTCGGCGCGATGGTCGGCATCTATTTCAAGACCAACCACATGCCGGTGCGCTTCCTGATCTACGTCGCGATCACCGCGCTGACGCGCCTGCTGATCGGCGACATCCAGGCGCACCACAAGCTCGACTGGGGCATCGTCATGGTGTCGGGGGCGATCCTGCTGCTCGCGCTCGCCAACCTGGTGGTGCGCTACGGCTCGGCGAGATACCCCTCGGCGCCGTCCGGCGAACGGCCGTGAAGCCTCGCCGCACCTGGCTTTTCGTGCCGGGTGCGGACGCGGCCGCGCACGCCGCCGCCGCGCGCAGCGGCGCCGATATCATCGTCCTCGAGCTCGAGGATTTCACGCCGCCCGAGCTGCGCCCCAAGGCGCGCGAGCTGTCGCGCGACGTGTTCGACGCCTGGCGCAAGGCGGGCGCGGCGGCCGCGGTGCGCATCAATCCCCTCGAGACCTGCGGCAAGGAGGACCTGCTCGGCGTGCTCGCCGGGCGGCCCGACATCATCATGATGTCGAAGGTCGCTTTCCCGGAGCAGGTGCTGGCTCTCGAAAAAGCCACCGGCGGCTCGGTCGAGCTGGTGCCGAACGTCGAGACGGCCGCCGGCCTGCTGAACACGGTCGCGATCGCAAAATCCAGCAAGCGGGTGAGCGCGCTGCTGGTGGCGAGCGAGGACATGGTCGCCGACCTCGGCACCGCGCGCAGCCGCGGCGGCGAGGAGCTCGCCTACGTGCGCGCGCGTTTCCTGGTCGAATGCCGCGCCGCCGGCGTCGAGGCGATCGATTGCCCGTACACCTTCAGCGACGTCAAGGGCGCGGTCGCCGATGCCCGCTATGCGAAGAAGCTCGGCTACCGCATGAAAAGCCTGGTCGATCCCGCGCACGCGAAGGCGATCAATGCCGTTTTTTCTCCAAGTGGAAAAGAACTCGCTCACGCCAGGAAGGTCGTAGCGGCGTTCGAAAAGGCGAGAGCCGCAGGGAAAGACCGCGCCAAGGTCGATGGCGCGCTGATCGAAGTCCCGATCTACGCCGCGGCCAAGCGGCTGCTCGGCGCTTCCTAGTCCGGCAGGCCGGCTTTCAGGGCGGCTTCGCGGTGGTGCGCGGTGTCGCTTGCGCGCTTGTAGTGCAGCAGCGGCAGGTAGTCTTTTCCGATGCGCCAGTCGGGCACGCGCTTCAGGACTTCGCGTGCGTGCTCGCCGGCCGCCGCCGGGTCTCCTGCCTGCGCGTGCGAAGCTGCGAGCAGCGCGTGATGAACCTGATCGGGCGCGGTGATGTGCTGCACCGCGTCGATCGCCTCGGCGTAACGCCGCGCGGCGAAGAACGCACGCGCCAGGTGGTACCAGAAGCGCGCCGGGTGGAACGGATTGAGGCGCATCGCCTTGCGGATCCACTCGATGCCTTCTTCCGGCTGGCCGAGCCAGGTCAGCAGCTCGCCTTGCTGGACCACGATCAGATCGTCGTTCGGGTTGAGGGCGAGCGCGCGGGACTGGTGATACGCCGCCTTGTCGTGGTCGTTCTGCCTGAGCTTGAGCGCGGCCAGGATGCGGTGCACATCGCTGTCGCTCTCGTCGAGGGCGAGCGCCCGCGATACCTCGTCCTCGATGGTGCGCAACCCCGGCTCGAGCTCGCACCAGCCGTGGGTCACCGCCTGGCCGACGATGCACCCCTTCCAGGCATGGGCGTGCGCGTATTTCGGATCGAGGGCGAGAGCGCGCTCGATCAGCTCGAGGGCGCGGGCGTTGTCCGGCCTGTTCGAGCGGTGGTGCAGCACCTTGGCTTCGAGCACGCACTCGTAGGCGGCCATGTTGTCCGTGGGCTTGCGCGCGGCGCGGTCGCGCGTCGCCGCCTCGACGCGGCCGGGCAGGACGGAGACGATCGCTGCGGTCACTTCGTCCTGGATGGCGAAGATGTCGGCGAGCTCGCGGTCGTAGCGCTCGGCCCAGAGGTGCCGGTCGGTCTCCGCGTCGATGAGCTGCACGGTGATGCGCACGCGGTTACCCGCCTTGCGCACGCTGCCCTCCACCACGTAGTGGACGTTCAGCTCCCGCGCCACCTTTTGCACCTCGAGCGGCTTGCCCTTGTACTTGAACGAGGTGTTGCGCGAAATGACGAGCAGGCCGTGGAAGCGTGAAAGCTCGGTGATGATGTCCTCGGTCAGGCCGTCGGCGAAGAATTCCTGCTCCGCGTCCCCGCTCATGTTGGCGAACGGATGGACGAAGATCGACGGCTTCGCCCGTTGCGCGGACGCGGCCGCAACCTGCCGGCCGGCGCGTCCCCCGATCCGGAATACCCGCACCGGGCCGGGGATGTTTTTCAATTCCTGCTCGCCCAGGTCCTCGAAGGCGAGGTCCAGCTTGCGCCGCACCTCCTCGTGCACCTTCCCGGAAACGCAGATGCCGCCGGGCTCGGCGAGCGCCTCGATGCGCGCCGCGATATTCACGCCGTCGCCGTATATCCGGCCTTCCTCCTCGATCACGTCGCCGAGATTCACCCCGATGCGAAAGCTCATGCGCCGGCCGTCGGCAAGCCCGGCATTGCACTCGGTAAGCTGGGCCTGCATCGCGGCGGCGGCCTGGACCGCATCGACCGCGCTGGCGAATTCGGCGAGCACGTTGTCGCCCGGCATGTCGACCACGCGGCCGCGGTGCTGTGCGATAACCTCGGCGACCAGGCTGCGGCAGGTGCCGAGCGCGCGCACCGTCGCCGCCTCGTCTTCGCCCATCAGGCGGCTGAAGCCGGCGACGTCGGCGCTAAGAATTGCCGCGAGCTTGCGTTGCACGCGCGTAGCTTACCGTAGCCGCGAAGAAGACGAGGCTCAACGCGATCTCCGCGATCGCCAGCGTCCGCGACATCCCCGTCTCCGCCCAGGCGCGCGTCACGCCCTCGGCGAAGTAGGCGAGGATCAGCATGCTCGACCACTGGTAGGTGTAGCGCTTCCCCTTGAAGATCCCGGTGAGGGGCAGGGCGAGCGGCAACGCCTTGAGCGCCACCAGCGAGCCGCCGGGGCGCAGCGGCGCGAGCCACAGCTCCCAGGCGAGGCACAACAGGATCAGCGCGACCAGCGAAAGCGCGCTAGCGGCTCGAAGAAAGTACACGCTACCAGGGCTGCTGCGAGCAGTGGGCCTGCGGCGTGCTGTTAGCGCGCAGACTTTCGCGGCTGCGGCCAGATTCTAGGATCACGCGCCGTGTGCAACACCGCGAGGACGACCACGCGCTTGGATTCGGCTCGATAGAAGACGGCATACGGGAAGCGAGAAACGAGCGCGCGACGTACCTCACCGTGGACTTGCGCAAACATCTGCGGATAGCGCTCGATGGCATCGAAGACGGAATCGACAGCAGCAAGAAAGCGATCGCCTAGCCCCTGCGTTTGCCCTTCGTAGTGCCAAAACCCTGCAGCCAGATCCCGCCCGACCTGCCGACGGTAAACAACCGGCAAAGACATCAGCGTCGGCGAGCGTCGGCGAGCACCTGGTCTTTAGAAATTACGTCGTTAGGGTTCTTCTCGTGATCAGCCAAGCGCTCGTCAAGCACCTGACGGTGGGCGTCGCCCAACGGAACCGAGGAAGGGTCGGCGGCTAGACTTGCCCAGATGATCTCCGCCAAGCGGAGGCGCTCTGATGGGGGAAGCTTGAGTATCTCGGCAACGTCAGCATCACTCATGTGGCTAGCCTACCACTCCAGTTTCCTGCGCGCTAACCAGTGAATGAACGGCATCCGAACGATGCTAGAACCATCTACCCATGGATGCAAACATCCATGGGTAGATATCACCATATGCCGGCATATATGCTGGCGCGCTGCGCGATTCAGAAAATCATCTGACGAGTCGAAGCGCGATCTCGGCGAGGCGCTTGCCTTGCGCGATGCACAGGTTGCGCTCGGCTTCGGTGATGGACTGGTCGTCGGCGATGCCGGCGAGGTGGCTCGGGCCGTAGGGCGTGCCGCCGCTGCGCGTGGCGTTGACCTCGGGCAGGGTGTAGGGCAGGCCCACCACCAGCATGCCGTGATGCAGGAGCGGCAGCATCATCGTCAGGAGGGTGGTCTCCTGCCCGCCGTGCAGGCTGCCGGTGGAAGTGAACACGCAGGCGGGCTTGCCGGCGAGCGCGCCGCGCTGCCACAGCAGCGAGGTGCCGTCGAGGAAGTGCTTGAGCGGCGCCGCCATGTTGCCGAAGCGCGTCGGGCTGCCGAGCGCCAGCCCGGCGCATTGCTCGAGGTCCTTCAGCTCGCAGTAAGGCGGCCCGTCGCCTGGAAGCGAACTTTCCTGGGAAATGCGCGGCACGGTGCGTACCCGGGCCTGCGCGCCGGGAACGCGCTCGATGCCCGAGGACAGGAGTTCCGCCATGCGGCGCACCGAGCCGCCAACGCTGTAGTACAGGACGAGGATTTCCGTCACGGCGGTATCATAGGGGCAATCATGCAGCCGAACCCCTGGCGCGGTTTCGCCGAGCTGTGTATCGCCGCCACGCGCCGCTTCCAGGAGGAGCGCGGGCTGCAGACCGCCAGCGCGCTCACCTTCACCACGCTGCTGTCGCTGGTCCCGCTCCTGACCGTCGCGCTGGCCGTGTCGACCGCGTTCCCGGTGTTCGACCAGGCGATCGACGCGCTGCAATTGTTCCTGCTCGAGAATTTCCTGCCCGACGACGCCGGCACCGAAGCCATCGCCGACCAGATCGCTTCGTTCACGTACAACGCCGGGCGGCTGACCGCGATCGGCCTCGCCTTCATCTTCGTCACCGCGCTGATGCTGATGCTGACCATCGACGTGTCGCTCAACCGCCTGTTCCGCGTGCAGCGCCGGCGGCCGCTGCTGCGCCAGGTACTGGTGTACTGCGCGGTCCTGGCGCTCGGCCCGGCGCTGATCGGCGCCAGCCTGTCGATGACCTCGTTCGCGCTCGGCGCCTCGTTCGGCTGGCTCGACCTCGGCGGCGCCGCCGACACGGCGCTCGCGGTGCTGCCGTTCGTGTTTACCTGCGCCGCGCTGACCCTGCTCTACGCGGTGGTGCCCTATCGCGGCGTGCCGTTGCGCGATGCGCTGCTCGGTGGCGTGCTGGCCGGGATCGCCTTCGAGATCGCCCAGCGCGGCTTCGCCGTGTACCTGAGGCAGTTCCCGACCTACTCGCTGATCTACGGCGCCTTCGCCGCCATCCCGATCTTCCTGCTGTGGCTGTACCTGTCCTGGGTGGTGGTGCTGGCGGGCGCCGCGCTGACCGCCGTGCTGCCCAAGGAGAAACAGTCATGAACGCCATCCCGCGCGCCGAGCGCCTGATCGTCGCGCTCGACGTTCCGAGCGCCAAGGAGGCGCGAGCGCTGGTCGAGAAGCTGGGCGACGCGGCGCGCTTCTACAAGATCGGGCTGGAACTCTTTACGGCCGAGGGTCATTTCGAGCTGCTCGCCTGGCTCACGGCGCGCGGCAACAAGGTATTCGCCGACCTGAAGCTGTACGACATCCCGGAGACCGTGCGACGTGCGGTGGTCAACCTGCGCGGCCGGGGCGCCACCTTCCTCACCGTGCACGGCCACCGCTCGGTGATGGAGGCGGCGGCGCGCGAGAAGGGCGCCATGAAGATCCTGGCGGTAACCGTGCTGACGAGCTTCGATCAGCGCGATCTCGAAGAGATGGGCAGCAGCCGCACTGTCGAGCAGCTGGTGCTCGCCAGGGCTCGCGGCGCGGCCGAGAGCGGCTGCGACGGCGTGATCGCTTCGGGCCTCGAGGCGCGGGCGCTGAAGGCCGAGTTCAAGGAACGGCTGCTCGTGGTTACGCCGGGCATTCGACCTGTCGAAAATCGTAGTGATGATCAAAAACGCACGGTCGACGCGGCGCAAGCATTTACCAGCGGTGCGGATTACATCGTGGTTGGCCGGCCGATCCGCGAGGCCGCCGATCCAAGGGCGGCAGCGCAGGCGATCCAGAAAACGATCGCCGGCATCTTCAAGGAATAAGCGTGGCCGATTCCATTCACGCGCTGGCCGGAATGGCAGGGTTGCTGGCGCTCGCCTGGCTGGCGAGCGAGAACCGCCGCGCCATCCCGTGGCGCGCCGTGGGGGCGGGGATGGCGCTGCTCGTTGTTCTCAGTCTTGTTTTTCTCAAGATTCCGCTGGTCAAGGATGCGTTCATGAAGCTGAACGACGTCCTGGCGGTGCTGGAGCGCGCGACGCAGGCCGGCACCAGCATGGTTTTTGGCTACCTCGGAGGCGGGTCAACCCCTTTCGCCGTGTCGGACCCGGCATCGAACTTCGTGCTCGCGTTCCGCGCGCTGCCGCTGGTGCTGGTGATCAGCGCGCTGAGCGCGCTGCTGTTCTACTGGCGCGTGCTGCCAGCGATGGTGCGCGCGATTTCTTTCCTGCTGGAGCGGACCATGCGGGTCGGCGGCGTGGTCGGACTGTCGACCGCGGCCAACGTATTCGTCGGCATGGTCGAGGCGCCGCTGTTCGTGCGGCCCTACCTCGGGCGCGTCTCGCGCGGCGAGCTGTTCGCGATCATGGCGGGCGGCATGGCGTCGATCGCCGGCACGGTGCTGTTCCTGTACGGCAGCATCCTGTCGAAGAGCCAGCCCGACGCGGTGGCGCACCTGCTGATCGCCTCGATCCTGTCGGCGCCGGCGGCGCTGGTGATCGCCTTCGTCATGGTGCCGCCGCAGGCGGCGAGCGGCGCGCAGCTCGAGTTCCGCTCGGAGGCCACGGGCAGCATCGACGCGCTGACGCGCGGCACGCTGGAAGGCGCGCAGCTCCTGCTCAACATCGTCGCCATGCTGGTGGTGTTCGTCGCGCTGGTGGCGCTGGTCAACCTGGTCATCGCGCCGTACACGCTGCAGGGCGCGCTCGGCTGGGCGCTGGCGCCGCTCGCCTGGCTCGCCGGCATTTCGTGGAGCGAGGCGCGCCTCGCCGGCGAGCTGCTCGGCACCAAGACCGTGATCAACGAGCTGGTGGCGTATGTCGATCTCACGAACATGAAGGAGCTGTCCGAAAGAAGCCGCCTGCTGATGACCTACGCGCTGTGCGGCTTCGCCAACTTCGGCAGCCTCGGCATCATGATCGGCGGCCTGGGCACGATGTCGCCGGAGCGGCGCGGCGAGATCGTGGCGCTGGGGATGAAGTCGATCGCCGCTGGCACGCTCGCCACCTGCCTGACCGCGGCCACGGTGGCGCTGATCGTCTAGCGGGTCAGCGCCTCGCCCGGGGCGAGCCTGAAGATGTCGTGCAGGTAGCGCGGCGCGGCGCCGGGGCGCGACAGCTCGCACACCGAGAGACGCAGCACGGTCGGCAGCATGCCGCCGTTGCCGGCTAGGGTTGGGCTGCGCGGCTCGAAGCGCACGCCGGCGGCGTCGAGGCTGCTCGCGTCGAGCAGCAGGTCGCCGCCCACGCTGCCGCCGGTCAGCTCGAGGCGCGAGCTCGACGCTTCCACGCCGTCGAGGATGTGCGAGTTCACCACGCGCACCATGGAATGGGCGGCGCGCAGGCTGCCGATGCGCGCATTGCTGATCAGCGCCTCGGGGCAGTTGTCGAGCTCGATGCGGGCGTAGTCGCCGCTGAACTCCCGCAGGCCCGGTTTGTCGCAGCGCCCGACGCGCTCACCCTGCGGCGGCGCCTTGCGCAGCGCGTAAGGCGGCGCCGCGACCTGCCGGCCGTCGAGCTCGTCGAGCAGGATCGGATTGAAGCGCTTCGGCAACTGCATCTGCGGCGTGTGCCCGGCGCCCTCGAGCACCGTGAGCCGCGCCCCCGGGATCGTGCCGGCGAGCGCCTGCCCGGTGCGCAACGGCGCGACCGCGTCGTCCGCGCCCCAGATCACCAGGGTCGGCGCCCGGATCTCGCGCAGCGCGCGGCTGAAGTCCGCCTCGACCAGCGCGAGCGCGGCAATCGCGTTCGGCTCGCCGCGCAGCACGCGCTGGCGCACCGCGGGGATCTCGAGGGCGAGGTCGGCGCGCAGCGGCCAGTTCTCGGTGCGCAGCTGGATGGCGCGCAGCACCTGGTCGAACCAGGGCGAGTCGCCGAGGGTGCGCTGCGCGTTGGCGCGGGCGAGGAACTCGGCGTACACCGAGCGGTGCAGCACGCCGGCGGCGTCCACCAGCACCAGCCGCGCGACGCGATGCGGGTAGCGCGCGGCGTAGGCGAGCGACACCGCACCGCCCATCGAATGCCCGACCAGGGTGAACGGCGCGGCGACGCGCGGCGCGAGCACCTGCTCGATCACGCGCGCGAAGTTCTCCGGCGAGTACAGGTGGTTGCCCTTGTCCGACTGGCCGAAGCCGGGCAGGTCGAGGGCGTATACCGGGTAGCGCTCGGCAAGGGCCGGGATCAGCTGCGACCAGTCGCGCGCCCCGTTCTGGCCCAGGCCGTGGACCAGCACCACCGGCACGGTCCGGGGGGACGCGCCGCGCGGCCCGGCGCGGTAGAGCATGACGCGGCCGCCGAAGACCGATTCCGGGACCAACTCGGCGGTGGCCCCGGTGCCCTCGAGCCACGCCACCGGCTCCTGCGCCGCGGCGGGCCCGGCGGCGAGCAACAGCAACGCGGGAAGCGCGCGCAGCAGGCCTCCGCTCATGGTCGGCCTTAGGGGATCGGGACGGCGGCGAGCAGCTGCGCGCCGACGTCGACGCGCCGCGCCGTGTCGTGCACCGGGCGCAGCCGGTGCACCGCGACGCCCGGGAGGATCGCCTGCACGTCCTCGGGGATCACCTTGTCGCGCCCCTCGAGCAGCGCCCAGGCCCTCGCCGAGTGCACCAGCGCGAGCGCGGCGCGCGGCGACAGGCCGGCGATGTACTCCGGCGAGCGCCGCGTGTGCTCGACGATCGCCTGCACGTAGTCGAGCAGCGCCGGCGCGACGTGGACGCGCTGCACTCCGGCCTGCAGCTCCATCAGCTCGGCCGGCGACATGCAGGGGTCGAGCGTCGCCAAGAGGTCGCGCCGATCGGTGCCCGAGAGCAGCGCGCGCTCGGCATCGCGGTCCGGGTAGCCGAGCTCGATGCGCATCATGAAGCGGTCGAGCTGCGACTCGGGCAACGGGAAGGTGCCGACCTGCTCGGACGGGTTCTGCGTGGCGATGACGAAGAACGGCGAGGGCAGCTTGCGCGTCTCGCCCTCGGCGGTGACCTGGTGCTCCTCCATCGCCTCGAGCAGCGCCGACTGGGTCTTGGGCGTGGCGCGGTTCACCTCGTCGGCGAGGATCACGTGGGCGAAGATCGGCCCGGGATGGAACTTGAAGCTGCCGCTGTCGCGCTCGTAGATCGACACGCCGAGGATGTCGGCCGGCAGCATGTCGCTGGTGAACTGGATGCGCTGGAAGTGCAGGCCGAGCGATTTCGCCAGCACGTGCGCGAGCGTGGTCTTGCCCACGCCCGGCAGGTCCTCGATCAGCAGGTGGCCGCGCGCCAGCAGGCAGGCGAGAGCGAGGCGCACCTGGGGTTCCTTGCCGAGGATGATGCCGCCCGCGGCGCGGATCACGCGCGCGATCGGCGAGGAAGCCGCGCCTGCCTGCGGGAAATCGGCCTTCAGGAGCATGCGGCGATTCTACCCGATGCGCTATGATGAAACTGCATGAGCACGGCGTTCATCACCCATGCCGACTGCCTCAAACACGACATGGGCGCGCAGCACCCGGAACGCCCGGCGCGCCTGAGCGCCATCGCAGACCAGCTCATCGCTTCCGGCCTCGCCCAGCACCTCGCGCGCTACGAGGCGCCGCTCGCGAGCGACGAGCAGCTGGCGCGCGTGCATCCGCCCGAATACCTGCGCGCGATCCGGGAAGTCGCACCGGCGCAGGGCACGGTGCACCTTGATCCGGACACGGCGATGAACCCGCACACGCTGCAGGCTGCGCTGCGTGCGGCGGGGGCGGGCGTGCTGGCCGTCGATCTCGTTCTGCAAAAGAAAGTGAACTCGGCGTTCTGCGCCGTCCGCCCTCCCGGCCACCACGCCTGCCGCGCGCGGTCGATGGGCTTCTGCATCTTCAACAACGTCGCGGTCGCCGCGCGCCACGCGCTCGCGGCGCACGGCCTGGAGCGCGTCGCGATCATCGACTTCGACGTGCACCACGGCAACGGCACCGAGGACATCTTCGAGAACGACGAGGCGGTGCTGATGGCCTCGATCTTCCAGCACCCGTTCTACCCGTACAGCGGCACCGACGACCCGGCGCCCAACATGTTCAACGTCCCGCTGGCGGCGGGTTCGGGTTCAAGGGAATTGCAGAAAGCGGTCCGCGACGAGTGGCTGCCCGCGCTCGAGGAGTTCAGGCCCGAGCTGATTCTGTTCTCGGCCGGCTTTGATGCCCACGCCGAGGACGAGATGGCGATGCTGCGCTTCGCCGACACCGACTACCGCTGGGTCACCGAGCAGGTGAAGGCGGTCGCCGATCGCCACGCCGCGGGGCGCATGGTGTCGATGCTCGAAGGCGGCTACGCGCTCTCCGCGCTCGGCCGCAGCGCCATCCAGCACATCAAGGTGATGGCCGGCTTGAGCTGAGAATCCAGGCGTCGACGCGTTTCTCGAGCGTGCTCAGCGGCAGGTGGCCTTCGCCGAGCACCACTTCGTGGAAGGCGCGCACGTCGAAGCGCGCTGCGAGGCGCTTTTCGGCCCTGGCGCGCAGCTCGAGAAGGGTGAGCTCGCCGATCTTGTAGCCGAGCGCCTGCCCGGGCCAGGCCATGTAGCGCAGCACTTCGGAGGTGGCGCCGCCCTCTTCGCTGCCGCATTCCTCGACCAGGTAGCGGATCGCCTGCTCGCGCGTCCAGCCCTTCGCGTGCAGGCCGGTGTCGACCACCAGGCGCCCGGCGCGGAACAGCTCGTAGGAGTAGCGGCCCATCAGCGCGAGTGGCTCGCGGTACAGGCCGATCTCCTGGCCGAGCGACTCGGCGTACAGCGCCCAGCCTTCGCCGAAGGCGTTCAGCCACAGCCCGCGGCGGAACTCCGGAACCTTGTTCTCCATCTTGAAGCCGGTCTCGAGGTGGTGGCCGGGCATGCCCTCGTGCGCGAGCAGCGCCTCGAGGCCGAAGGTCGAAGTGCGGCGCGGGTTGACCACCGGCATGGCGAAGACCCCCGGGCGCGTGCCGTCGCTGGTCGTCGCGCAGCGCGCGGCGGACATCGCCGATCGAGCCCGGGTACCCGGCTTTTGCCGCCGCCGCGAGAAAGCCCGCCTGGATGCGCTTCACCTCGCGCAGCCCGAGTTCGTGGATCTCTTCGGGCGTCCGGTCGGCGGTGATCGAGCTCTTCACCGCCACGCGGTACATGGCCGCGCCGTCGGGCAGGGCGCCGAACCCGTCCGTGGTGCGCGCGCGCGGCAGGTATTCCTCGCGCACGAACGCCGCCAGGTCGCGGATCGCCGGGAACAGCTCCTCGGCGAGCAGCTTGCGATAGTCGGCCTCGAGCCGCCAGCGCGCGGCCTCGCTGATCGACTCCGGGAAGCGCGTCGTCGGCCGCCACAGCGTGCTCTTCTCCATCTGCTCGGGCGCGAGCGCCTCGAGCTGCGGCAGCGCGCGCTGCACCACCGCGCGCGGCGTGGTCACGCCGCTCAGCATGCCCGCGCGCATCTCGGCGGCGATGCCCTGCAGGTAGGCCGGGTAGCGCTGCAGGCGCCTGAACCAGGCGCGGTAGTCGGCTTCGTTGCGGAACGGCTGGCGGTTTACGAGTTGCACCAGGTTGAACGCCACGCCGCCGTTCAGCTGGATGAAGAGATAGTGCTGGTGGAACGGGTACGCCAGCCAATCAAGCGCGTCGTGCGCGCGGTAGGCGATCAGCTCGTGCGTCAGCTTCTCGCTCGCCCCGAGCTCGCCGGCCGGAATCCCCTCCAGCGTCTTCAGGATCCAGCGGTGGTGCGCGCGCTGGCGCTCGCGGTGCTCCGCGGTAAACGTGAGCTCGAGCCGGTCCTGGCGCGGGCCGGCGCCGCGCCCGAAGGTCTCGCCGAGCGGGAACAGATCGAGCGAGCGCTCGGTCGCTTCCTTCGCCAGGCTCTCCAGGCGCTGCGACGCGCTCTGCGCCGCGCATAGCGCGGGCGCGAGCAGCGCCAGCAGAAAGAGCACCCTGACTCTCATGTTGAAGTCCTAACGTCGGGCTTCAGGCGCGCCCGCTGGCGGCGCGTCGCTCTGCGAGCCGTTGTTCGGTGGCGCATGCCCCGATGGCGATGTCATTCGACGACGCGGTCCGCGCGCAATAGCACCGAAGGTGCGATCTTCAAGCCGAGCATCTT
>CAZNVH010000023.1:0-23474 GCA_964576525.1 uncultured Enterobacteriaceae bacterium | reverse complement strand
TCTGGCGCATTCCCGACCAGGAGGCGGCGGCGGACCGCGTCGCCGCGATCACCGGCCTGGACGAGGTGTTCTTCTGCAATTCGGGCCTCGAGGCGACCGAGGCGTCGATCAAGGTGGCGCGCAAGTACGGCCATGACCGCGGCGTCGCCGAGCCGGCCATCATCGTCATGGAGAAGGCCTTCCACGGCCGCTCGCTGGCGACGCTGTCCGCCACCCACAGCCGCAAGGTGCAGGCCGGGTTCGAACCGCTGGTGCAGGGCTTCGTGCGCGTGCCGCTCAACGACCTGGAGGCGGTGCGCCAGGTCGCCGAGAACAACCGCAACGTGGTCGCGGTGCTGATCGAGCCGATCCAGGGCGAAGGCGGCATCAACGTCTCGCGCCTGGACTACCTGCGCGGCCTGAAGGAGATCTGCGAGCGCAAGGAGTGGCTGTTCATCTCCGACGAAGTGCAGTGCGGCCTCGGGCGCACCGGGAAATGGTTTGTCTACCAGCACGCCGGCTTGCAGCCCGACGTGGTGGCGCTCGCCAAGGGCCTCGCCTCCGGCGTGCCGGTGGGCGCCTGCGTCACCGGCGGCCGCGCCCGGGGCGTGTTCAAGCCGGGCAACCACGGCTCGACCTTCGGCGGCAACCCGCTCGCCATGACCGCCGTGGTGACGACCATCGACACCATCAAGGAGGAAGGCCTGCTCGCCAATGCCGCGCGCGTCGGCGAAGTCATCCGCTCCGGCCTGTCGGCGATCGAAGGCGTTTCCGAGGTTCGCGGCATGGGCATGATGATCGGCGTCGAGATGCCGCGAGCCTGCGGCGAGCTGGTGCGGCAGGCGCTCGATGCCGGGCTGGTCACCAACGTCACCGCCGACAACGTGGTCCGCCTGCTGCCGCCGCTCGTCATGAGCGAGGCCGAGGGGCGCATGGTGGTCGAGCGCCTCGCGCCGCTCCTGCGCGCCTTCCTCGCCCGCAGCCCCGAATCCAAGGCCGCGGCGCACTAGGGGGTGGCATGGGGCTGCGCCACTTCCTGGAGTTCCGCGATCTATCGCTCGACGAGCACGAGCACCTGTTCGCGCGCACGCGCTGGATCAAGGAGCGCTTCAAGCGCTACGAGCGCTACTGGCCGCTCGAGGACCGTACGCTGGCGATGATCTTCGAGAAGCCCTCGACGCGCACCCGCATGTCGTTCGAGTCGGGCATGCACCAGCTCGGCGGCGCGGCGATCTACCTGTACACGCGCGACTCGCAGCTCGGGCGCGGCGAGCCGGTGGAGGACGCGGCGCAGGTGATCTCGCGCATGTGCGACGTGATCATGCTGCGCACCTTCGAGCAGGAGCTCCTCTCGAGGTTTGCAGGAAGCTCGCGCGTGCCGGTGATCAACGGCCTGACCAACGAGCACCACCCCTGCCAGATCCTGGCCGACGTGTTCACGTATATCGAGCACCGCGGCGCGATCCGCGGCCGCACCGTGGCCTGGATCGGCGACTCGAACAACGTCTGCAACTCCTGGCTGCAGGCGGCGGCGCTGTTCGACTTCAAGCTGCAGGTGTCGACCCCGCCGGGCTACGAGGTCGAGAAGGAGAGAATGAATCGAAACAGCGAAGCGTTCAAGGACCCCATGCTCGCCGTGCGCGGTGCCGATCTCGTCACCACCGACGTCTGGACCTCGATGGGCTTCGAGGCCGAGAACGAGGAGCGCAAGCGCGACTTCCAGGACTGGCAGGTCGACGCCGACATGATGCGCGCGGCGCAGAAGGACGCGCTGTTCATGCACTGCCTGCCGGCGCACCGCGGCGAGGAAGTCGCCGCCGCGGTGATCGACGGCCCGCAGTCGGTGGTCTGGGACGAAGCCGAGAACCGGCTGCACACGCAGAAGGCGCTGCTCGAATTTCTGCTGCTCGGGAAGAAATGAAAAACCAGATCCGCAAGGTGGTTCTCGCCTACTCCGGGGGGCTCGATACCTCGGTGATCCTCAAGTGGCTGCAGGACCAGTACGGCTGCGAGGTCGTCACCTTCACCGCCGACATCGGCCAGGGCGAGGAGCTGGCGCCGGCCCGGCGCAAGGCGCTGCGGCTCGGCATCAAGCCGCGCAACATCTTCATCGTCGACCTGCGCGAAGAGTTCGTGCGCGACTTCGTGTTCCCGATGTTCCGCGCCAACGCGGTGTACGAGGGCGAGTACCTGCTGGGAACCTCGATCGCGCGGCCGCTCATTGCGCAGCATCTCGTAAAAATAGCCCAACAAACAAAAGCGGATGCGATTTCCCACGGCGCCACCGGCAAGGGCAACGACCAGGTGCGCTTCGAGCTCGGCGCCTACGCGCTGATGCCCGAGGTGCGCATCATCGCGCCGTGGCGCGAGTGGGACCTGCTGTCGCGCGAGAAGCTGCTCGCCTACGCCGAGAAGCACGGCATCCCGGTCGACTTCAAGAAGAAGAAGGGACGCGGGGCGCCCTACTCCATGGACGCCAACCTGCTGCACATCTCCTACGAGGGCGGGGTGCTCGAGGACCCGCAGTACGAGCCCGAGGAGTCGATGTGGCGCATCACCGTGTCGCCGGAAAAGGCGCCGGCCAAGCCCGAGTACGTCGAACTCGGGTATCGCAACGGCGATATTGTTTCCATCAACAGGAAAAAGCTTTCTCCCGCGAAAGTCCTGGCGGAACTGAACCGCCTGGGGGGCCGCCACGGCGTCGGCCGGCTCGACATGGTCGAGAACCGCTACATCGGCATGAAAAGCCGCGGCTGCTACGAAACCCCGGGCGGGACGATCATGCTGAAAGCGCACCGGGCGATCGAGTCGATCACGCTCGACCGCGAGGTCCTGGCGCTGAAGGACGACCTGATGCCGCGCTACGCGCGCCTGGTCTACAACGGCTACTGGTTCAGCCCGGAGCGCCGGCTGCTGCAGGCCCTGATCGACAGCTCGCAGGCGCCGGTCAACGGCAGGGTGCGGGTCAAGCTGTACAAGGGGACCGTGCTGGTGACCGGCCGCGCGTCGAAGGACTCCCTGTTCGACTCCTCCATCGCCAGCTTCGAGGACGACAAAGGGGCTTACAATCAGGCCGACGCCGCGGGCTTTATCCGGCTGAATGCCCTGCGCCTGAGGATCGCCGCGCGGCGGGGTCGGAAATAGGAGTCGGAGAATAAGAAAGCTCCTGAGCCTGCTGCTGCTCGTCGCGACGCCGCTCGGCGCCGCCCCCTTTGCGGTCATGCTCGGCGAAACGCGCATGGGCCTCGATGCCCCCCCGGGGTTCGCCGACACCACCCCGACCGGCTCGCCGCGCCTGCTCGAGCTCGGCGAAAGCCTCACCTCGGCGTCGAATCGCGTCCTGCTGTTCGCGGTCTCGGACGCCGACCTGCGCCGCTTCGCGGTGGGCGACCAGCTCGACTTGCGCCGCTACATGGCGGTGGTGACACCGCGCGCGTTGGAGCGCGAGCGCGTCAGCGACGCCGCGTTCAGGGCGCTGGTCGGAGACGCCCTGCAGGCCGCCGGCCAGCCGCCTGCCGACAAGGACTATCCCAAGTATCTGGACGCCAAGCCGGTCGGCGCGATAAGCGTGCTGGCCGAGTTGCGCAAGGACACGGACGTGGTCTCGATGCTGTACGGCGTGCGCGCCAAGGCCGGCGGCTGGTTCGAGAAGCCGACGTACGCGCTGACCACCACGACGCTCATGCTGCTGCGCGGCAAGGCGCTCAGCCTCTCGGTCTACTCGCTGTACGAGGACCCGGCCGACGTGGAGTGGATCCGCCTCGTCACCGCGCGCTGGATCGACGACCTGAAGCGGCTCAACTCGCGCTAGGCGCGATGCCGTCCTTCGACATCGTCTCGCAGGTTGACCGCCAGGAAGTGAAGAACGCGGTCGAGCAGGCCAACAAGGAGGTCGCCAACCGCTTCGACTTCAAGGGCTCCGACGCCCGGGTGGAGCTGAACGATCTCGTGCTCAGCGTGTTCGCCGACGACGAGTTCAAGCTCGGCCAGGTGCTCGACGTGCTGCGCGCGCGGCTGTCGAAGCGCAACGTCGACGTGCGCTCGCTCGAAACGGGCGCGGTGGAGAAGATGTCGGGCGACAAGGTGAAGCGGCCGGTGACCGTGAAGGTCGGCATCCCGCAGGACAAGGCGAAAGCGATGCAGAAGCTGATCAAGGACGCGAAGCTCAAGGTCGCGGCCTCGATCCAGGGCGACGCGCTGCGGGTGTCGGGCGGGAAGAAGGACGAGCTGCAGGCCGCGATCCAGCTGGTGAGGACGTCGGTGACCGACCTCCCTCTCCAGTTCACTAATTTCCGCGACTAAGGCCTTCAATCCAGCGGTCGTAGATCCGGTCGGCCACCTGGTGCAGGCGCTCCAGGCGCGGCCCGAGGTCCTTCTCGATCTCCTCGCGCGGCTGCACCGCGGGGCTCGCGCGGTGCTCGGCCATCTCCTCGGCGCCGCTGTCCAGCCAGGTCTGCACCAGCTCCGCAGTCATCTCGACGTGACACTGCATGCCGAAATGCTTGCCGAGCGCGAACCCCTGGTTGGCGCAGTGCGGGTTCCCCAGCACCCGGGTGGCGCCCGGGGGAATGCTGAAGGTATCGCCGTGCCACTGGAAGGTCTCGAAGGACTGCAGCTCGCCGAGCCACTCCCGCGCCACGCCGTTGTCGGCCACCGCGACCGGCCCCCAGCCGATCTCGCGGCGGTCGTTGACGCGCACCGTGCCGCCGAGGGCGCGCGACATCAGCTGCGCGCCCAGGCAGTGGCCGAGCACCGGGACATCCTTGCGCGCCGCGTCGCGGATCAGCTCGAGCACCGGGTCGACCCAGGCCAGCCCGTCGTTCGCGCTCATCGGACCACCCATCAACACCAGGCCGGCGAAGCGCCGCGCATCGCGCGGCACCGGCTTGCCCTGGTCGAGGGCCACGAGCTTCCATTTGATTGAGCGGCGCTCGAGATAGGTGGCAAAATAACCCGGCCCCTCGGTGCGGCTGGTTCTAAGAATGGCGACCGCCTTCATGCCTCATATTATTGCGCTTTTGCTATTTCTCACCTGCGGCGCCGCCTCGGCGGCTGACGTTGCGCTCATCGGGCTGATCGGCGACAAGGCCGCGGTGCTCGCGATCGGCGGCGGCGAGCCCAAGACGGTGAAGCTCGGCCAGACCTGGCGCGGCGTCACCGTGATCTCGGTGGAGCCCGGCCGCGCCACGGTCGAGATCGACGGCAAGAACCGCGTGCTGAACATCGGGCAGCACTACCGCGGTACGGCCGTCGCGGCCGATCGCGCCAGCATCACGCTGGCGGCGGACGCGCGCGGCCACTTCATCGCCGAGGGGTCGGTGAACGGCGTGCCGGTACGCTTCATGGTCGATACCGGCGCGACGGTGATCGCGCTGCCGGCGGCCGACGCCCTGCGCATGGGAATCGACTACCAGAAGGGCCAGCGCGGCATCGTTCAGACCGCGAGCGGTCCGGCCACTGCCTACCGCGTCCGGCTCGACAGGGTGAAGCTCGGCGGGATCGAGCTCGCCGGGGTCGAGAGCGTGGTGCTCGAGGGCGGCCTCGACATCGCGCTCCTCGGCATGAGCTTCCTCAACCGGGTCGAGATGCGCCGCGAGGGCGAGCAGATGATGCTGATCCGGCGCTTCTGAATTCGGGGTCAGGGTCGCAATTCGTTTCTACGTACGTGAGAACGAATTGCGACCCTGACCCCGAATTCACCTCCCCGGCACCAGCGGCACGAACCGCACCGGCAGCACGCGCTTCTCGTCGAAGCCGCCGTCGGCGCGTTTCGTCAGCAGCTTCAGGTACTGCACCTCGCCCTCGCCGCCGACCGGGATCACCAGGCGGCCGCCGGGCTTCAGCTGCTCGAGCAGCGCGCGCGGCAGGAACGGCGCCGCCGCGGTCACCACGATGCCGTCGAACGGCGCTTTCTCCGGCCAGCCTTGGTAGCCATCGCCGATCCTGACTTCGATATTGCGGTAACCAAGTTCTTCCAGACGCTTCCTCGCCTCGCGTCCCAACGATTCAATGATTTCGATCGAGTAGACCTTTCCTACGATCTCGGCGAGCACCGCCGCCTGGTAGCCCGAGCCGGTGCCGACCTCCAGCATCACGCTGTCCTTGCCCGGCTGCAGAAGGTCGGTCGAGATCGCGACGATGTACGGCTGCGAGATGGTCTGGCCCTGGCCGATGGGCAGCGGATGGTTGCGGTAGGCGCGGCCCTGCTCGGCCGCCGGCACCAGGCGGTGGCGCTCGACCTTGCCCATGGCGGCGCGCACCGCGGCGGACATCCCGGCGAGGCCGGTTTCGGCGCGGGTATCGGCGTACATGGCGTCCACTTCGGCGACCATGCGCGCACGCTGGGCTGCGAAATCCTGGGCTTGGGGTTCTTCGACCAGGAGCAGGCCTGAGAGCAGCGCTACTACTGCTTTCGTTTGTCCCTCTCGATGAGGGCGTAGGCGCTGTGGTTGTGGATCGACTCGAAGTTCTCGGACTCGACGACGTAGCGGTTGATGCGCTTGTCGCGGTTGAGCGACGCCGCGACGTCGCGCACCATGTCCTCGACGAACTTCGGGTTGTCGTAGGCGCGCTCGGTGACGTATTTCTCGTCCGGGCGCTTGAGCAGGCCGTACAGCTCGCTGGAAGCCTGCTTCTCCACCAGGTCGATGAGCTCCTCGATCCAGACGAAATCGTCGGTGTGCGCGGTCACGGTGACGTGCGAGCGCTGGTTGTGCGCGCCGTAGTCGGAGATCCTCTTCGAGCAGGGGCACAGGCTGGTCACCGGCACCAGCACCTTCATGGCGAAGCACTTTTCGCCCTTGAGGATCTGGCCGACGAAGGTCACCTCGTAGTCCATCAGGCTGCGCACGCCGGACACCGGCGCCGCCTTGTCGACGAAGTACGGGAAGGTCATCTCGATGCGCCCTTCCTTGGCCTCGAGCTTGTCGACCATCTCCTGCAGCATCACCTGGAAGGTCTCCACCGTGATGTCGCGCTCGTGCGCGTTCAGGATCTCGACGAAGCGCGACATGTGCGTGCCCTTGAACTGGTGCGGCAGGCCGACGTACATGTTGAAGGTGGCGATGGTGTGCTGCACTCCGCCCGAGCGTTCCTTGATCTGGATCGGGTGGCGGATCGCCTTGATGCCGACTTTGTCGATGGCGAGCTTGCGCGAGTCCGGGGTCGCCTGGACGTCGGGGATGCTTTGCGGGTCGCGTACGTTCATGGGGTCATTTTAACATCCGAGTAAATTACTCGGACATTACGTTCCGGATCGATTTTTGGATGCCCTCGGCGTCCAGGCCCACCGATGCGAGCAGCCTGCCGGGGTCGCCATGGTCGATGAAGTGGTCTGGCAACCCCAAGATAAGAATACGGGGTTTCGCCCCCGACCGGGCTAGCGCCTCGGCCACCGCCGAGCCCGCCCCACCCATCACCTGGTGCTCCTCCACGGTCACCAGGAGCTCGTGACCCCGGGAAAGCTCTTCGACCAGGGCCGCGTCCAGGGGCTTCACGAAGCGCATGTTGGCTACGGTCGCGTCGAGCGCTTCCGCCGCCTCCAGCGCCGGCTTGAGCATCGAGCCGAAGGCGAGGATCGCAATTCGACTGCCCTGCCGGGCGATGACCCCTTTGCCGAGGGGAAGCGCGCGCATCTCCTTCTCCACCTCGCCCAGGGCCGCGCCCCGCGGATAGCGCACCGCGGCCGGCCCGTCGAGGCCGAATCCGGTGAACAGCATGTTGCGGCACTCGGCCGCGTCCGACGGCGCCATCACCGTGAGGTTCGGCACGGTGCGCAGGTACGCGTAGTCGAAGGCGCCGTTGTGGGTGGCGCCGTCGCCGCCGACCAGGCCGCCGCGGTCGAGGGCGAACAGCACCGGCAGGTTCTGGATAGCGACGTCGTGGATCAGCTGGTCGTAGCCGCGCTGCAGGAAGGTCGAGTAGAGCGCCAGCACCGGCTTCATGCCCTCGCAGGCGAGGCCGGCGGCGAAGGTGACCGCGTGCTGCTCGGCGATGCCGACGTCGAAGTAGCGCTCGGGGAAGCGCTCGGAGAACGCCACCATGCCCGAGCCTTCGCGCATCGCCGGCGTGATCGCGACCAGGCGCGGATCGCGCGCCGCCGTGTCGCACAGCCAGTCGCCGAACAGCTGCGAATAGGTCGGACTGCCGCCGGCGCTCTTCTTCAATCCCTCGGCCGGGTTGAACTTGCCCGGGCCGTGGTAGGCGATCGGGTCTTCCTCGGCGAGCTTGTAGCCCTTCCCCTTGCGCGTGACGACGTGCAGGAACTGCGGCCCTTTCAGCTTGCGGATGTTCTGCAGCGTCGGGATCAGCGCATCGAGGTCGTGGCCGTCGATCGGCCCGATGTAGTTGAAGCCGAACTCCTCGAACAGCGTGGAAGGCGTGACCATGCCCTTGACGTGCTCCTCGGCGCGCCGCGCCAGCTCCCACACGCCGACGCGCTTGAGCAGGTGCTCGCTCACGCGCCGCGCGCTCGAGTAGAGGCGGCCGGAGAGCAGCTTGGCCAGGTAGTTGGTCAGCGCGCCCACCGGGGGCGAGATCGACATCTCGTTGTCGTTCAGGATCACCAGCAGGTCGACGTCCATCGCGCCGGCGTTGTTCATCGCCTCGAAGGCCATGCCGGCCGACATGGCGCCGTCGCCGATCACGGCGATACACCGCCGTTTGTCATTTTTTATTTTTGATGAGACTGCCATTCCCAGGGCCGCCGAGATGGACGTCGACGAATGCGCCGTGCCGAAGCTGTCGTACCTCGACTCCGCGCGCCGCGGAAAGCCCGAGATGCCGTCCAGCATGCGCAGCCGCGCCATCGCCTCGCGCCGCCCGGTGAGGATCTTGTGCGCGTAGGTCTGGTGGCCGACGTCCCAGACGATGCGGTCCTCGGGCGTGTTGAACACGTAATGCAGCGCGATCGTCAGCTCGACGGTGCCGAGGTTGGACGACAGGTGGCCGCCGGTCTTCGACACCGACTCGAGCACGTAGGCGCGCAGCTCGTCGGCGAGCTGGCCAAGTTGCGGGCGCTCGAGCGCCCGCAGCTTGGAAGGATCGTCGATCGAGCTCAGCAGCTCGTACATCGACGGGTCAAAATCGCCGGAGAACGATGAAGTCAGCGAGCTCATCAAGTCGTTTTGCCTGTTTGCCGAAGCCGGCGAGCGCGGCGTGCGCCTCGGCGCGCAGCTCCTCGGCGAAGCTGCGTGCCCGGGCGAGCCCCATCGCCGAAACGTAAGTCGGCTTGCGCTGCTTCGAATCCTTGCCCGCGGTCTTGCCGAGCGTCGCCGTGCTGGCATCGCAGTCGAGCACGTCGTCCACCACCTGGAAAGCCAGGCCGATGGCCTTGGCGTACTTGTCCAGCTTCTGCCGGTCCGCCTCGGAGGACTTCCCGCATGAAAAACCCAGGAGCACCGCGGCCCGGATCAGCGCACCGGTCTTGTGGATATGCATGTATTCGAGCTCGGGCAGGGCCAGGGTCTTGCCGGTCGAGTCGAGGTCGATCTGCTGCCCGCCCGCCATGCCGCGCGAGCCGGCTGCCGCCGCCAGCGTCTTCACCATGCCGAGCTGCGCGTGCGGGTCATCCGCGAGTTTGTTTTCAGAAATGATCTGAAAAGCCAAAGACTGAAGCGCGTCGCCCGCGAGCAGCGCGGTCGCCACGCCGAACTCGACGTGCACGGTCGGCTTGCCGCGCCTGAGGACATCGTCGTCCATGCACGGCAGGTCGTCGTGCACCAGCGAATAGGCATGGATCAGCTCGACCGCCGCGGCGACCACCTCGAGCCGCTCGGCGGCCGCGCCCGCGACCTCGCCCGCGGCGAACGCGAGCAGCGGGCGCACGCGCTTGCCGCCCTCCAGGCTGGCGTAGCGCATCGCCTCGTGCAGCCGCCCCGGCGCCGCGCCCGCCGGCGGCAGCAGCCGCGCGAGCACGGCCTCCATGCGGCCCTGGATCGTCCCCATCCAGGCCAGAAAGTCTGTTTCAGCGATCTTCACGGTCTGCGGCCAGCTTCTCCAGGGGCTTGAGCACTTCGCCCTCGAGGACCTTGACTTGCTGCTGCGCCGCCTCCAGCTTCTGCTGGCAAAAACGCGCGAGCTCGAGCCCGCGCTTGTGGGTAGCGAGCGCCTGCTCCAGCGACAGCTCGCCGCTTTCCATGCGCGAAACGATTTTCTCCAGCTCGGCGAGCGCGCGCTCGAAATCGAGCTCGCCTGAAGGCTTGCTCATCGTTTGTTAAAATACTGTTTTTCTAGGAGCTTTACAACGCATGGCGGATGTAGCACAGCTCAGGCAGTTGCGGCCGAGCCGGCCCCAGCTGCCGGTTTCCTGGTATTTCGACCCGGAGATCTTCGAGCGGGAGAAGAAGCTGCTGTTCCAGGCCGGGTCGAACTACGTCGGGCACGAGCTGATGGTGCCGAACACCGGCGACTGGCACAGCCTGGCCTGGATGGACCACGCCAAGCTGCTGGTCCGTAACGAAGAAGGCGTCGCGCTGCTCTCCAACGTCTGCCGCCACCGGCAGTCGATCATGCTCGAGGGCCGCGGCAATGCCCAGAGCATCGTCTGCCCCCTGCACCGCTGGACCTACGATCTCAAGGGCGAGCTGCTCGGGGCGCCGTTCTTCCCCGAAACCCCTTGCGTCAAGCTGCACTCCACGCCGCTCGTCAACTGGAACGGCCTGCTGTTCGCCGGGCCGCGCGACCCGCGCAAGGACCTCGCGCACATCAGCACCCAGGCCGACTGGGATTTCAGCGGCTACGTGCTCGACTCGGTGCGCGTCGAGGAGTACGACATGAACTGGAAGACCTTCGTCGAGACCTACCTCGAGGTCTACCATGTCAACCCGTACCACCCCGGCCTGGGCAACTTCACCGATTGCGAGAACTTCACCGTCGACTACGGCGACGAGTACTCGATCCAGCTCGTCGCCGCCAAGGCCGGCCTGGAGCGTCCCGGCACGCCGACTTACCGGAAATGGCACGAGGCCTGCCTCAAGCAGCTCAACGGGCGCACGCCAAAGTACGGCGCGCTCTGGGCGAGCTACTACCCCGGCCTCACCTTCGAGTGGTATCCGAACGTGCTGATCGTCTCGCACCTCATCCCGCGCTCGCCGACGCGCACCACCAACGTGGTCGAGTTCTACTACCCCGAGGAGATCGTGCTGTTCGAGCGCGAGTTCATCGAGGCGCAGCAGGCGGCGTACGCCGAGACCGCGCTCGAGGACTACGAGATCTGCAAGCGCCTGGACCGCGGCCGCCGCTCGCTCTACGAGGCCGGCCAGGACGATGCCGGGCCGTACCAGTCGCCGATGGAGGACGCCGAGGTTCATTTCCATGACTGGCTCCACGCTCGTCTCGACCGGTGAGCTGGCGTCGAACCTCGCCAAGTGGCGCGTGTTCGATTGCCGCCACGACCTCGCCAAGCCCGACCTAGGCGAGACCCAATACCGCGCAGGCCACATCCCGGGCGCGCTGCTTGCGCACCTGGAGCGCGACCTGTCCGCGCCGAAGACCGGCAAGAACGGCCGCCATCCCCTGCCCAACCCGGTGAAGTTCGGCGAGTGGCTGGGAAAGCAGGGCCTCGCTCCCGGGGATCAGGTCGTCTGCTACGACGCGGGCAACGGCGCGATGGCCGCGCGGCTGTGGTGGATGCTGCGCTGGATCGGCCACGAGCACGTCGCGGTGCTCGATGGCGGCCTTGCCAAGTGGACCAACGAAGGCCGGCCGGTCACGGTCGACGTACCGCGCTTTTCGCCTGCCCGCTATCCGGTCCGGTTGCGCAAGGACCTTGCCGTCGACGTTTCCAGGGTGGCGAAGGATTTGCAAAAGCTGTCTCTCCTGGACGCCCGAGCCCCCGCGCGCTACCGCGGCGAGCAGGAGCCGATCGACCCCGTCGCCGGCCGCATCCCCGGCGCGAAGAACCGCTTCAACATGGACAACGTGACCGCGGCAGGGACCTTCAAGGCCTCGTCGGTCCTGAAGCAGGAGTTCGAGCAAGTCCTCCAGGGACGCCCGCCGTCGGAGGTCGTCCACTACTGCGGCTCGGGTGTGTCCGCCTGCCACAACCTGCTCGCGCTGGAAATCGCCGGCCTGGCCGGCGGCAGGCTCTACGCCGGCTCGTGGAGCGAGTGGAGCGCCGACCCCAAGCGGCCGCAGGAACGGGGCTGAGAATATCAAAGTCACGCTAGGTGTCATTTGCCCAAGCGAGAAGACCATGCCGCAGCTGAGAGAATGGCACGATTCTCGATCTGTGCAGTCGGCGTGCTCGCGCTGTTCGAGGGGTGGCTTCTTTTCGACGCAGAGGCGATCGCGGACGCCGCTTTTGTCGGAGGACTCGGTCTTGCGTTTATTCTCGTCGGAACGCTCGTGAGGCGCGAATGGCTCAAATGGCTATGGGTAAATGACCCCTAACAACACGTCCGCGCTCTGGGTGCTCTTGTTCTGCGCCCAGTCGTTGTACGCGCAGACCGGCACGCGCCCGGACACCACAGAACTGACCTTGCTTGGTTTGGACCGCGAGGCCGACTCCGCGGAAGTTGAGCGCGCTCTTGGGCGTCCAGAATCCGTTCGTTGGTATGAGCATCCGAATGACGTTGGTGCCCGCTACCAGAGACTCTATTACCGCAATGCGGTAGTGTTCATGGGTCCAGACGGCCTAAAGCTTGGAGTGATGCTTGTCGCGCAAGGGGTATCCACTCGGCGAGGCCTTTCTGTTGGCGATCCCGTCGAACGTGCTCTAGACCTGTATGGAGCCCCCGATAGTCGCACCAGAACAGAGTTGCGGTGGCATATCGCCGCCCCAAACAAGCCTCTGTTGGTGGTCGAGGTCAGCAACGGTAGAGTGGCTTCCATCTTTGCGGGACATGTGATCGACAAGCTTCGGCCGCTGCCTAACAGCGGGTTCGAGGCGACGCACGTGAAGCGGGCGAGTGCTTTGCAAGCGTTCCAGCCGCGCGCGCCTCAACCGGGTCGCTATATGGGGTCAGAGCAAGAGCTGCTTTGACTCTTCTACTTCAGCGGCGGCTCTGCATTCCCCGGTAGTGGCAGCCCTGCGTTGTTGAGCACCATTGCCATCAACGTGTAGTAGCCGTTGAGGGCAATCAACTCAAGCGCGCCGTCGAGGCCGAAGCGCTTCTCGATCGCGGCGAACGCCGCGTCGCCTGCCCGGCCGGTCGTGTGGACCTCGCGGCAGAAGGTGTAGACCGCCTTTTCTTCCTCGGAAAGCTTCGGCTCGCGGTTCTGTGAGATGGCCTCGACGGCTTCCTTCGCCAGGCCCGCCTCCAGCGCAAGCTTGGAATGCATCACCCATTCGTGCTGGCAGTTCCAGCGCCGCGCCGTCACCAGCACCGCGAGCTCCTTGAGGCGCGGCGGCAGCTTGCCCTCCCAGCGCAGGTGCTCACCGAGCTTCTGGATGCGCCGCGCGAGCTCCGGGTTGTGGATCAGGGCGATGAACGGCCCGCGCACCTCGCCGCGCGGGCCGGCGGTGATCTCGGCCGCGACCTCGCGCTGCGCCGCGGTCATCCCGTCGGGAGTGAGCTTCGGGAAGCGTTGTGCCATGCTTGACCCATGATGGCGGACGCGCTGCTGGTCGTCCACTTCCTGATCGCGGCGTTCATCGTCGGCGCCCTGCCGCTGGTGTGGCTCGGCGCCGCGCGCGGCTGGGGCTGGGTAAGGAATCCCTGGTTCCGCTACGCGCACCTCGGCGCCATCGCCTTCGTCGCCGCGGAAGCGCTCGCCGGCGTGATGTGCCCGCTCACGGTGTGGGAGGACATGCTGCGCGGCGCACCGCGCCCGGATTCCTTCGTCGGCCGCTGGGTGCACACCCTCCTCTACTACCGGGCGCCGGAATGGGTGTTCACCGCCGCCTACATCGCCTGGACCGCCGCTACGCTAGCGACATTGCGACTCGTTCCGCCCAGGAAAAGAGCTGCCTGAAAACCTCCTCGCGGATCTCCGGGCGCGACAGCGTGACGTCGTGCATGGCGCCGGGGAAGGCGAGCACCGAGACCTCGGGGCCGAGCGCGCGCGAGCCGCGCGCGATGCTGCGCCAGTCGAGCACGATGTCGGCCTCGTCCGAATGCATCGCCAGCACCGGCAGGCGCAGGTCCAGGCCGCGGCGCGCCTTCTCCTGGGCGTCGGCGATCGCCCCGATCCAGCCGTAGCACACCGGAAAGCCGGACACCGGCTTCAACGCGGTGTCGAACTCCCAGCCGAGCTCCAGCAGCGCGCGCCCATAGTCGGGCGGCAGCCCTTTCGGATCGCTCAGGAACGGGAACAGGCGCCCCAACGCGGCCGCCAGGTGCAGCTGCGGGCGGCGCCAATCGGCAACGTTCCAGTCGAAGAACGGGCTGTTCAGCCACAGCGCCTGCACCCGCTCGCGCTGCGGCCCCTCGTGCGCGTAGAGCGAGCACAGCAGCCCGCCGGTCGAGTGCCCCGCGAGCAGCACCGGGGCGCCGATCAGCTCGAGCGATCGGGTGATCTCGGGGTAGTACTCGGCGATGTGCTTGCAGAAGTTCGGATGCTGGTGCGCCCGCAGCGAGCGGCCGTGCTTGCGCAGGTCGAGCGCGTAGAACGCGTAGCCCTCCATCGCGGCGCGCTCGGCGAGGTGGCGCTGGAAAAAGTAATCGCAGAAGCCGTGAACATGGAGCAGCGCGCCGCGCGTCCCCGCGCCGCCGGGCAGGCGGACCAGCGTCGCCACCACGCGGCCGTCGTAGTCGTCCGGGAACTCGAGCTCGAGCGCCTCGAACCCCGGCAGGAGCGAATCAGGCTGCCAGGCGCTCATGCCGGGCCAAGGCCCATTCCACGTGCTCGCGCACCAGCGCGGATGGATGATCTTTTCTTTTCCGGAGGGCAGAAACGACCTCGGGCGAGGTCGGCGCATTGCCTAGCCCGACGGCAAGGTTGCGCAGCCAGCGCTCGTAGCCGATGCGGCGGATCGGCGAGCCGCGCAGCCGCTCGCCGAACTCGGCCTCGGTCCAGGCGAACAGCTCGACCAGGGAAGCCCGGTCCAGGCCGTTACGCACCTGAAAATCTTTTTCAGAACTCATTTTTGCAAACCGGTTCCAGGGACACACGGCCTGGCAATCGTCGCAGCCGTAGACCCGGTTGCCGATCAGCGGCCGCAGCTCCTCCGGGATCGCGCTGCGGTGCTCGATCGTGAGGTAGGAGATGCAGCGCCGCGCGTCGAGCTGGTAGGGACCGCGGATCGCCTGCGTCGGGCAGACGTCGATGCAACTCTGGCAGGTTCCACAGGAATTGGGAACTTCCTGGTCAACGGGCAAGGGCAGGTCGCAATAGACTTCACCCAGAAAAAACCAGGACCCGGCCTCGCGGCTGAGCAGCAGCGTGTGCTTGCCGCGCCAGCCGAGGCCGGCGCGCGCCGCGAGCTCGACCTCCATCACCGGCGCCGAGTCGACGAACACGCGGTAGCCGAAGGCGCCGATCTCGCCCGCGATGCGGTCGCACAAGTCCTGCAGCCGGCCGCGCAGGACCTTGTGATAGTCGCGGCCGCGCGCATAGCGGGCAATGTTCGCTTTTTCGGGATCGCTCTCCAGGCCCTGCGCGGAGTCGTTCAGGTAGTCCATGCGGCAGGAGATGACGCGCAGCGTGCCGGGCTTGAGCTCGGCCGGGCGCGCGCGGAGCGCGCCGTGGCGCGCCATATACTCCATCTCGCCATGCCAGCCCTGCGCCAGCCATTCGATCAGCCGCGGCTCGGCCGCCGACAGGTCGGCGTCGGCGATCCCCACCGCCTGGAATCCCAGCTCGCGCCCCCAACGCTTGATGCTCGAACTTAAGTTGGCCAACTCCGCAGCGACGCTGCGGCTAGGAGAGGCGCTGGCGCCCGGGGCGGCGCCTGGACGGGTGCTTTTCATCTCGGGGGACCTAGGCGCGGGCAAGACTACCCTCGTCAGGGGGCTATTGCGGGGGTTGGGGCACCATGGCGGGGTCAAGAGCCCGACCTATGCCTTACTTGAACCTTACGAGCTTTCGAGATTACACTTATATCACTTTGATTTCTTTCGATTCAAGGACCGGTCTGAATGGCTGAATTCAGGCTTCCGCGACTGCTTCAACCCGGAGTCGGTCTGCGTCGTCGAATGGCCCGAGCGGGCGGCGGACCTGCTGTCGCCCCCGGACCTGCAGATCCGGCTGGAATTCGAGGGGGAAGCGCGCCGCGCGCGCCTCGATCCGATGTCCGACGCTGGCAAGTCCTGGCTGTCCTCGCTGCCTTCCTCTTTCTAGGCACGGCAGAAGCCCAGGTCCTCTCGACGCGCCTCTGGCCGGCGAAGGACTACACCCGCCTCACCCTGGAGTCGAAGGAAGCGATCCAGTACACCATCTTCAGCGTCAAGGATCCGGAGCGCGTAGTCCTCGACCTGGAAACCGGCGATCTGTCGCCGGCGCTTGCCGATCTCGCGGACAAGGTCAACGCCAACGATCCGTACGTCTCCGGCCTGCGCGTCGCGCGCAACCGGCCGGGCGTGATCCGCATCGTGCTCCACCTCAAGTCCGAGGTGAAGCCGCAGATCTTTACCTTGCCGCCGATCGCCGACTACGGCCATCGCCTGGTGCTCGACATCCACCCGCTGGTGCCGGTCGACCTCCTGGCCCAGCTCCTCGAGGAGGCGCAGCAGCGCCCCGCGCCGCCGAGCAAGCCCGGCGTCGCGCGGCTCGCCACCATCGTCATCGACGCCGGGCACGGCGGCGAGGACCCGGGCGCCATCGGCCGGCGCGGCTCGCGCGAGAAGGACATCAACCTCGCCATGGCGAAGCGCCTGAAGGCGCTGGTGGACGCCGAGCCGAACATGCGCGCCCTGCTCACCCGCGACGGCGACTACTTTCTGTCGCTGCAGGCGCGCGTCGAGAAAGCGCGCGCGGTGCGCGCCGACCTCTTCGTCTCGATCCACGCCGACGCCTTCATCCGGCCCAACGTGCGCGGTTCCTCGGTATTCGCGCTCTCCGACAAGCGCGCCACTTCCGAGCTGGCGCGCGCGCTCGCCAAGAAAGAGAATGAATCCGACCTGATCGGCGGCGTCGGCCTCCAGGGCAAGGACGACCACGTCAAGCGCACCATCCTCGATCTGTCGCAGAGCGCCAACATCGACTACAGCCTGCGCCTGGGCAACTCGGTGCTGCGCCGGCTCGCCGGCGTGAACGAGCTGCACAAGCCGAACGTCGAGCAGGCGGGCTTCGCCGTGCTGACGGCCCACGACGTGCCCTCGATCCTGGTCGAGACCGCGTTCATCTCGAACCCGGAGGAAGAGAAGAAGCTGAACGACCAGTCCTACCAGGACAAGCTCGCTCGCGCCCTCCTCGACGGCATCCGCGAGTACATCGCCAAGCACCCGCCGCGGCCGAACGGGCCGCTCACGGTTTCGACTCCTCCCCTGGCACTGCGGCGCTAGCTCGGTAGTACGATTGGCGCGAGGAGGCCTCGATGCTGGGTGGCACCATCAGTGACCTGGAGGCCGGCGACGTCTTCAAGCCGGTCGAGCACCAGCTGACGCCGTTCATGTGCAGCGAGTACGCGCACGGCGTCGAGACAGCCAAGGAATGGTTCCATTCGGCGCGCGCGCCGGGGGCGCGGCAGATGCGCCCGCCGACCATGATCCACGTCGACAAGATGCGCATCCTCGAGGCGAACTGCCTGAAGGAGCAGCGCGTGAGCATGGGCGGGCGCATCACCACCGATGCCGCGGGTCCGGACGCGCGCATCCACTACGAGTATTACCCGCGCCAGCACAGCCCGGCCTACGTCGGCGAGCGCCTGGTCGTCAGCGGAAAAATCACCGACAAGTACGTCAAACGCGGCCGGACGTATATCGACTATGCCCTCGAAGTGCGCACCGCGGAGGGCAGGCTGGTGACCACCTACACGGACAAGACGCTGCTCCGCTACAAGAAGGTGGACGTCAAATGAAGCTCTCGGTCGGCAGCGAAATCCGCGGCCCGGTCCGGCTGATGACGCCCGAGCGCATCGAGTGGTACGACAGCGCGATGCTGTCGGCGGCGAAGGGCGAGCTCACCCAGGTCACAGTCAACATCCATACCGACGAGGCCTACGCCAAGTCGGAGGGGCTGCCGGCGATCATCGCCGACGGCATGATCTCGACCAACTGGTGCTCCGAGATGCTGATCGAGCATTTCGGCATGGACTACGTCGAGCGCGGCGAGCTGCGCACGAGGTTCATCAAGCCGACGTTCCTCGGCGTCACGGTGAGCGTGCGCGGCCGCGTGACCTCGGCCGAGCCGCAGCCCGGCGGCGCCATCGTCTACAAGCTCGACGTGTGGTGCGAGGACCAGACCGGCCTCAAGCTGACGGTGGGCGACGCCAAAGTCGAAGTAAAGCCCCAATAGAAGACTTTCTCGACGTCGGGCCGATCCTCGAGCCGCGCTCGATCGCGGTGATCGGGGCTTCCGACCAGCCCGGCAACCTCGGCGGCGACACCGTCCGGCGGCTGCTCAAGTTCAAGTTCCCGGGAAGCGTCTGGCCGGTCAGCCGCTCCGCCGCCACGGTGGCCGGTCTCACGGCTTACAAGAATCTTTCGCAACTACCCCAGGCCCCGGAGCTTGCGATCCTGGCGATTCCGGCAAATGGACTGATCGATGCAATCCGGGAGTGCGCCGACGCCGGCGTGCGCCACGGCATCGCCTACGCCGGCGGGCTGGCCGACGCCGGCGGCGAAGGCGCCGAGCTGCAGCGCGCGCTCGTCGCGCTGTGCCGCGAACGCGGCTTCGCCCTGTGCGGCCCCAACTGCGTCGGCGTCATCAACGCGACCACTCCGGTCGCGGCCACCTTCTCCACCGCGCTTTACGAGATGGAGTCGCTGCGTCCGGGCGTCATCTCGCTGGTCGGCCAGAGCGGCGGCATCGCCACCACGGTCTTTTCCATGGTGCAGCAGGCCGGTTTCGGCTTCCGCCACATGGTGAGCAGCGGCAACGAGGCGGTGGTGGGCTTCGCCGACTATCTCCATGCGTTGGCGCGCGATCCCGGCACGCGCATCATCGGCGGCTATCTCGAAGGCATCAGCGACGGCCCGAAGCTGCTGCGTGCGCTCGAAGAGGCGCGCAGCCAGGGCAAGCCGGTCGTGCTGATCAAGGCCGGCATGACCCCCGCCAGCGCCCGCGCCGCGCAGGCCCATACCGGCGCGCTGGTCGGCGAGGACCGCGTGCTCGACGCGGTCATGAACGAGATGGGCGTGATCCGCGTCTATTCGGTCGAAGAGCTGGTCGACGTCCTGCTCATGCTCGCCGGAAACCCGGGCAAGCCCTGCGCCGGTCCCGGCGTCGGCGTGATCACCTTCGGCGGCGGCAGCGGCGTGCTCGCGGCCGACCAATGCGCGCTGAACGATCTCACGACGCCGGCGCTCAGCGCCGAGGGTACGGCGCGGCTGCGGCCGCTCCTCGTCTCGGTGGCGACCGCGGCCAATCCGCTCGACCTCACCCCGACCACCGCGTTCCGCCCCGAGGCGCTGGCGCAGCTGCCGCGCGCGCTCGACGTCTTCAGCGAGGAGCCGGGAATCCACTCGCTGCTGTTCATCGCCGGCTCGCTCGCCTCGAAAGCCGCGGAGATCTCGGAGGTCATCCGCGGGCTCGCGCAACGCTCCACCAAGCCGGTCGGCGTGTGCTGGCCCTCGCCGCCGCGCGGGGTGCCGGCGCGCCTCGCCGAGCACGGCATCTATTCCTTCGCCGAGCCCGCACGCGCTGTCGTCGCCCTCGCGCGAATGACGGCGCAGGGCGCCGCGGCCCGGCGGCCGGCGCGCGACCCGAAGCGCGCCATTCCCGCGTTCGACTGGCCGGGGTTCGTGGCCGACGGCGCAACGATCGTTTCAGAGCCGCAATGCCATCGCATCCTGAAAGCGGCCGGCCTGGCGGTGGCCGCCGGCGAGCTGGCGCAGGATGAGGACCAGGCAGTCCGCGCCGCCGTCTCGCTCGGGCTGCCCGTGGTGCTGAAGGGCGTCAGCGCGCAGGTCACGCACCGCGCCAAGGCCGGCCTGCTCGCGGCGGACCTGCGCTCGGAGGGCGAAGTGCGTGAGGCGTTCCGCCGGCTGCGCGCGCGCGCCGCCGAGCTGGTGGTGCGCCTCGACGGCCTCTACGTGCAGAAGATGCACAAGGGCACGGCCGAGCTCCTGGTCAGCGCCTTCCGCGATCCGAGCTTCGGCATGATGGTGAGCTGCGGCTGCGGCGGCGTGCTCACCGAGCTGATCGACGACGTGATGACCGAGCGCGCGCCGGTCAGCGAGGCGCTCGCGACTCACATGCTCGGCCGTCTGCGCATCGGGAAAGCGCTTTCCGCCGGCCCTGCGGCTGCATTCGTCGCGCGCTTCTCGGAGCTCGCGGCGAGCGCGCCGTGGAGCAAGTTCGTCCTCGAGATCAACCCGGTGCTGTGCAACCGTGACGCCGCTGTCGCTGTGGATGGCCTGCTGATTATCGAAGCTTCCAAACCGGCTTGCGCTTCTCGGTGAAAGCGCGGGAGCCTTCCGCGCCGTCTTCGGTCTCGGCGATTTCCTGGTCGAGGTGCCGCGCGAAGGCCGAAAGCGAAGCCGGGAAAGCCGCGGTCATGCGGTAGAGGCGGATCGCGGCCTGAACCGCCAGCGGCGAGCCCGACGCCGAATGAAGCGATGCAGTTGTCGCCGTGTCCGGCAACACCGCCATGTTAGAAGGCGTTATTTGCGGTACGCAGCGTCAAGCGCGATGCCGACAAAGAGCACCACGACGGCGAGGAGGAGGATGCCGGGGAGAAGCTCCATGACTACAGTTTACCTATTTGATCGATGCGGCGCTCGATCTGCCGGTGCACGAGAAAAGTACCAGTGCCGAGCAAGACGGCACCGAATGCGCCGGTAAACCAAAGAGTTGAGTTTGCGCTGATGGGTGTTGAGATCAGCCAGCCGACCAGGGCGATCTCCGTCGCGACCATGATCCCCAGCCAGAACCTGAGGTAGACGAGCTGTTCCCTGGCGCGATCGAGTTCGGACATGGGGCTTCATGGCCTAACGTCGATCCGCGCCTTGCGTTGACAGCGCCTTCTAACGTGCTGCCATTCAGCGGCGCGCCTGCCTTTGGCGCGTCCGCTGCAATGGCGGGTTAGACCGCCCTTTGCTTACGAGGGGAAAGCGCTCTGGATGGTCAATGGATTCAACGGCGATATCGACGTCGAGGTCTGGCCAATATAGGTGATACGCGCTGGGCAGCTGTACATTCAGCAGGTGACCAACCGGAGCGTCACGGAACCATGGGAACTGGTCAAAGGGCAGAAAGCGCTCCTGGGTTCCGATGAGGAGCCAAAACCCGTGCTTCGAAACGTTCGTGACCTCAACGGCCGAAGTGCGTTTTCCAAGCTTTGCGGATTTCATCCTCGTGCTCCTGGATCAAACGAAGCGCGGCATTAACCTGCCGCATGGTTAGTCCATGGTTCTGAGCCAATTCTATCCGCGGCTCGAGCCAGAACTTAGCTTCACCGCTCGTTGCATGCACGTGCACATGCATACGGGTTTCTTCACGAGAGAAGAAGTAGAAGCGAAACGGGCCTTCGCGGAAGATAGTCGGGCTCACCAGGACGCATTGTACCCATCGCGTCCGCGGCACCGCCTTCTACTGGATAATCCTGCGTTTCTGGATCTGAGCAAAGATGTCCACCAGTCGCTCTGATGGGGTATCGGCCTTTTCGATTCCGTAGATTTCGGTGATGCGGCACCAGATGGGCGAAGTGTCGGACGAGGCGAAATCGGTAAAGTCCCGCAGGCTGGACTCGTCGGTAATCAAGTAGTCGCCCGGAAGAAAGTCAAACACTTCCATCATGAAATCGTCGGCAACCTGGCGGTACTCCTCCATGCGATCCGTCGAGGCGTACGTCACCCTTTTGCCTTTGAATGCGCCGCGCTTGAATTCCGTCATGGCTACGATAAATGGCGCCGCAATCGCGTGCGTGCAGTCTAACGTCCGGCTTCAGGCGCGCGCCGCGCGCGGCGCGTCGTCCTGCAAGCCGCTGTTCGGTGGCACGCGCGCTTGAAGTGCACTATCTCGAGAGGCTGCTCTCGGCCAAGAGCGGTCATTCGACGACTAGCTCATCTTTCGCAAATCACGGGACGTAGTCACTCGATCACTTCGTCGGCGCGCAACAGGACGGACCGCGGGATCTCGATTCCCAGCGCCTTGGCGGTCTTCCTGTTGATCACCAGCTCGAATTTGATTGGCCGTTCGATGGGCAGGTCAGCCGGCATGGCGCCCTTTAAGATCTTATCCACGTAGGTGGCGGCGCGCCGGAATAAGTCGGAGCGGTCTGGCCCATATGCCATAAGACCGCCAGCATCCGCGAATTCCCTTAGGTGAAACATCGACGGCAGGCGCCTTCTTGTTGCAAGGTCCGCAATTCGTTTCAGATTCGTCACGAACACCGGGCCTGGCATGATGGCAAGAGCACCAGCGCGAACCGTGGTCGCGATTTCGAACGCTTTGTCAAGTTCGTTGGTACTCCGTACCTCCAGCGAATGAAGCTGAATTCCCAATTGCTGTGCTGGTAGTTGAATTTCCTTCCAACTGAGCGTCGACGTTCGGATCAGTGGACTCCAGAGCACAGCCATGCGGGAGAGCTTCGGAAGGACTTCCTTGAGCAGCTCCAGCCGTTTGCCAGCTATCTCCGCGGACAAGTTGGTCAGCCCCGTGATGTTGCCGCCGGGTCGCGCCAAACTCATGACAAGCCCAATTGCGACTGGGTCACCGACGGTCGCCACAACGATAGGGATGGCCCTGGTCGCGCTTTTGGCAGCCAGAGAATCGGCGGTACCGGCAGCGACGATGATGTCAACCTTGAGGCGGACGAGATCGGCCGCGAGTTCAGGGAGCCGATCGTCTCTACCCTCCGAGTATCGGTACTCAATGCTGATGTTCTGGCCCTCAATCCATCCGAGGTCGCGGAGACCTTGCCGAAATGCCTGGTACCAGAGCGCGGTATCAGAAGGAGAGAATGCCGATAGAAGTCCTATCCGGCGAATTTTGCCCGGCTGCTGCGCCTCGGAAACGGGCGGCGTGGCGAGAATGACAAGACCCGCGAGAAAAGTACGGCGGTCTATCATTCGATACCCCGATCCGCGCACATCAGCACCGACGGCCAGACGCTGAGGTCGCGCGCCTTGGCGGCAGCGATCAGGAACGGTCCGCGTCGGACTTGGCTCATTACCCCTGTCGAACAAACGTGCCGGAAAGTCTAGCCTCGAACGTCCCCTTTAGGTGGGAGGCTCCCATCGGCGATGGTCTTCCGGCGAGTTACCAGAAGCAAGCGCCATCAGGACATTGCCACTGACGGTGTTGGCACGTGCCACCTAACGTTGGAGTTCAGAGGTCGCCGAAGGCGGTCCGCTGGAACGACTGGTTAGGCGGCCAGCCAGCACGATTCACCTTGGACATCGCAGTCAGTCCACCTTGATCACAATTTTGCCGTTCGCTCTGTTCTCGTCCATCATGGTGTGGGCTTCACGGAGTTTCCCAAAATGGAAGCTCGGTCCGAGCTTGAGGCT
>CAZNVH010000022.1:0-46864 GCA_964576525.1 uncultured Enterobacteriaceae bacterium | reverse complement strand
TCGATCCTGTCCAATGGCGGGTGGCTGGCGAGGAGCCGGAGCGACACGACGCGGTACGGATAGTTGAGCCAGACCACGATGCGGTACTTGTTGCCGGCGATGTTGAACACCACCCGCCCGTCGCGCAGGATGCTCGCGCTGCCGAACTCCCGCTTGACCTCGGCGGGCGAGCGCCAGTCCGCTCGCGCCACATGCCGGTACCACGCCAGGGTCGGCTCCCGCGCGTCGGCGTAGGCCGCCTTCCCCGTCCAGAACCCGCGCAACGCGGACAGGGCAATAACGCGCACGACACACTATAGTCCCATGTTGGGACTGGGGCAAGGGCCTCCGGGCGGCTGGCGCGAAATGAAACGGGCGCCCGAAGGCGCCCGTCGCATTGCTGCTTGATGCGTTGCTGCTAGAAGCGGTGAACCATGTTGACGAAGAACATGCTCGGATCCGAGCCCTGGAGCGGGGTATTCGCTACCGATAGCGCGGTGCCACCGCCGGTCTGCGTCGGCGGCATGCCGGTCCACGTGAACACCGCGGCCTGGTCGTTGTCGATCACCGCGTAGCCGAAGCCCACCGTGGTGCGCTTCGAGAAGCGGTACTCGTAGCCCAGGTTCCACTGCTTCGCGCCGTTGTCGGACGAGTCCAGCGTCACAGTGGACGCCAAACCGCAGGAACCCGCGCCGAACGTGCCCGCGGGTGCGGCCGCGCCGGTGTAGGTGCCCTCGATGTCCTTCGCGATCGAGTACGCACCGCGGATGGCGCCATTACCGACCGGGATCGCGAAGGCGATGCCCATCTGCTCGGCGTCGCAGTCGCCCGCCACGCTCTTGTAGGTCATCTGCTCCCACGCCACGCCGATGTCCATGAAGCCGAAGTTCCAGCCGCCCGTTACGCGCATGCCGTTGTCGGTCTTGCCCTGGGTGGTGAACTCCTTGTGCGAGTCCAATGCTGCACCGACCCGCACGCGGCCGCCCATCCCGGCCCACTGCACCGACGCCGACCACATCGAGGGATCCGAAACGAACTGCGTGGCGCCGGCCGCCACCGTCGACTTGCCTTCGTTGGTCTGGTAGGCGAACTTCGCCTGGAAGCCGCCCATGACCGGCGACTGGTAGAAGACCGCCTGCGAGATGCGTTTCCAGAACGCATGGCCGACGCCGCCACCCGCTTCCACCGCGTCGCAAGCGCCAACGCCGGGAGACAAGGCGTTCGCGCAGTTCGGGTTCGGCGCAGTACCGGTCGTCTCGCGACGGCCGATGATCGAGGTGATCGGGCCGAGGCCGCCAACCGTGCCGACGCCCCACAGCCCATCCAGGTCTGCCCACGGCGTGGTCCACTGGCCGATGAACATGTTGCCCCAGCCGCCCTGCAGACCGACCGCCGAGTTGCGCGACGCCGGCGTGATGGCGACGTTGTTGGAGCGCTCCATCGGCGCGTTCTGCTCGATCTGGAACCAGGCGGTGTTGCCGCCGCCGACGTTTTCCCGGGCGCGGATGCCGTAGTTCGAGGCGTACGACTGCACGTCCCACTTCGACACCGACCCGACCCCGATATTGCCCCCGTTTTGGGTGGGCTCCGAGTACTTCACCTTGCCGACCGACATGTTGACGAAGCCGTAGATCTCCACCTGTGCGAGCGCGAGGCCTGGCGCCGCCAAGGCACCGGCTACCGCCAGGGTTAGAAGTTTCTTTTGCATTCGTTGCTCCTTGTTTGAATTGATCTGGCGCGGCAACATCGACGCCGCGCCAACCCCTCCTTTGAGAAGTCTTGAGAAGTGTGCCGAATGCCTCTGGGCCGGGACAGCAAATCGGCCTTGCGGCCGAGGGAAAGCATCGGGATTGTTGTGATTCCCCAACACTATTTGCTGCAGCGCAACAGCGCTAGCCGAAGAGCTTTTTCAGCTCCGCGCCCGGATCGGCCGCCCGCATGAAGGCCTCGCCGACCAGGAAAGCGTGCACGCCGCCGCTGCGCATGCGCGCGACATCGGCCGCGGAAAGGATGCCGCTTTCGGTGATCAGCATCCTGTCCGGCGGCACGCGCGGCGCGAGCTCGAGAGTGGTCTCCAGGCGCGTTTCGAAACTCCGCAGGTTGCGGTTATTGACGCCGATGAGCGGCGTGCGCAGCTCGAGCGCGCGCTCGAGCTCGGCCGCGTCGTGGACTTCCACCAGCACCGCCATGCCGAGCTCTCGGGCGACGGACTCGAGGCTGCGCATGTCGCGCGTTTCGAGGCAGGCCGCGATCAGCAGGATGCAATCGGCGCCCATGGCGCGCGACTCCGCGATCTGCCAGGGATCGATCACAAAGTCCTTGCGCAGCACCGGTAGCGCGCAGGCCGCTCGCGCCGCGACCAGGTCCTCTGCCGATCCCTGGAAGAACTCACGGTCAGTAAGGACTGACATGCACGTAGCACCATGTTTTTCATATGATTGTGCTATGTGGGCAACGTCAACATCCGCACGCAGAACCCCCCGGGAAGGGCTGGCGCGCTTGATCTCGGCGATAACCGCGGGCCGCTTCGCGCGCAGCGCCGCGACGAAGTCCCGGGGCGGCGCCGCGGCCGCGGCACCCGCCTCGATCTTCGGCGCCTTCTTGCGCCCGGCGGCGACCTCTACGCGCTTCGCCGCCAGGATGCGATCCAGGATGCTCAAGCCTTTGCTTTCAGCTTTTGCGAGAAAGCAATGAACTCCTCCATCTTCTGCTTCGCCGCGCCGCTCTTGATCGCCTGCGCCGCGCGCTCGACCCCGTCCTTGTAGCTCTTGGCGACGCCGGCGACGTAGATCGCCGCGCCGGCGTTCAGCGCCACGATGTTGTGCGCCGGGCCGGGCTGGTTCTCCAGCACCGCGAGGATCATCGCCTTCGACTCGGCGACGGTGTGCACCTCGATCGCGCGCCGGTCGTAGAGCTCCATGCCGAGCTGCGAGGGGTGCAGCTGGTACTCGTTGATCTGGCCGTTCACCAGCTCGCCGACCAGGGTCGGCCCCGAGATCGAGATCTCGTCCAGGCCATCCAAGCCGTAGACCACCATCACGTGCCTGGAGCCCAGGCGCTGCAGCACGCGCACCTGGATGCCGACCAGGTCGGGGTGGAACACGCCCATCACCTGGTTCTTCGCCCCGGCCGGGTTGGTGAGCGGGCCGAGGATGTTGAACAGGGTGCGCACGCCGAGGTCCTTGCGCACCGGCGCGGCATGCTTCATCGCCGCGTGGTGCGCCGGGGCGAACATGAAGCCGATGCCGAGCTTGCCGATCGCCTGCGCGGTGTCGGCCGGCGTGAGCGCGATGTTCGCGCCGAGCGCCTCGAGCACCTCGGCGCTGCCCGAGGACGAGGACACCGAGCGCCCCATGTGCTTCGCCACGCGCGCGCCGGCCGCGGCGGCGACGAACGCGGCGCAGGTGGAGATGTTGAAGGTGTGGGCGGCGTCGCCGCCGGTGCCGCAGGTATCGACCAGGTGCTTGTCGTCGGCCACCTCGACCGGCGTCGCCAGCTCGCGCATCACCTGCGCCGCCGCGGCGATCTCGCCGACGGTCTCCTTCTTGACGCGCAGCCCGACGATGAAGCCGGCGATCTGCGCCGGGGAGAGCTCGCCGCGCATGATCTGGCGCATGACGTGCAGCATCTCGTCGTGGAACACCTCGCGGTGCTCCACCGTGCGCTGGATCGCTTCGGCGATCGTGATCTGCTTCATGGTGTGGCTCCCTGGATGAAATTCTGCAGCAGCTTGTGCCCGTGCTCGGTGAGCAGGGCCTCGGGGTGGAATTGCACGCCTTCGACGGCGAGGCTGCGGTGGCGCAGCCCCATGATCTCGCCGTCCTCGGACTCGGCGCTGATCTCGAGGCACGCGGGCAGCGACGCGCGTTCGACAACCAGCGAGTGATAGCGGGTTGCCACGAAATCGTTCTCCAGTTGGGAGAAAACTCCGCTGCCATCATGGCGAATGCGCGAGGTCTTGCCGTGCATGACCTTTGCCGCGCGCACCACCTTGCCGCCGAAAGCCTGGCCGATCGCCTGGTGCCCGAGGCACACGCCGAGGATCGGCAGCTTGCCGGCGAGGCGCGCGATCAGCTCGAGGGTAACGCCGGCCTCGTTCGGCGTGCCGGGGCCGGGCGAGATCACGACATGCGAAGGCTTCAGCTGTTCGATTTTCCCGATTGAAATTTCATCGTTCCTGAAAACCGAAACCTTCGCCCCCAGCTCGCCGAGGTACTGCACCAGGTTGAAAGTGAACGAATCGTAGTTGTCGATCATCAATACCATGAGACCGGTATCCGGTTGATTCTACTGACCTAGTGTCCTGCTGAGTGCGCCGATGGGCCCGGCGCGGCCGAAGTGATTTAGCGGCGCGGCGAGCGCCAGCGCCAGGAGAGATGCTGCAGGCAGAGCGAAGACTTCACGCCGGGAATTCTAGCCGAGAATATTCCCCCGATGGGAGAGATCGACACCGCCCTGGCGCACGCGCAACTCGCGGGCCGGCAACTTGCGCGCTCGGAGCACGGCGCGGCGCTGGAAAGCCTGATGACGGCGCTCGCCCTGGCGCCCGGCGTCGCCGCGCTGTGGGCGCAGTTTTCCGACCTGATCCGCTACTTCAACCTGCGCCACCCCGTGCCGCCGCCGGTGCGCGAGCTGCTGCGCCAGGCCCTCGAGCACCCGGCGGTCGACCCGGGAAACCTGGTGCGGCCGGTCTCGAGCCTCGCGCTGTCGCGCCCGGGCGGCGCGGCTTTCGAGGAGCCGCTGCTCGCGCGCCTGCTCGAGGACGCGGTGATCCGCGATGCGTCGCTCGAGCGCCTGATCGTGGATACGCGCCGCCGAATGCTGGCAGAGGTCTTGGCCCGCCCGGGAATTGCCCTGAAGATCCAAACCACCATCGCCCACCAATGCTTCAACACCGAGTATGTGTTCGATGAAACCGACGAGGAACTAAGGAACCTCGCCGCACTGAAGGACGCGATCGAGCGCAGCGACGCGGTTCCGCCGCACTGGTGCGCGGTGTATGCCGCCTACCGCCCCCTGTCCTCCCTGCAGAAGTCCGTGACCGCGCCCGAATCGCTGGTCCGGCGGCAGATCGCCGAGCCGCTGGAGGAAAAGAAGCTGCAAGAAAAAATGCTTTCGATGCGGCTGCAGCACAACCCGGTTTCCATCAAGGTGCGCGAGCAATACGAAGCCAATCCCTACCCGCGCTGGGTGCGCACGCAAACGGCCGGCTTCGATGCGCCGGCGCAGCCGGTCGCGGAAAATCCGCGGATCCTGCTCGCCGGCTGCGGCACCGGGCAGAACGCCATCACCATCGCGCAGCGCTTCGCCGGCAGCCGGGTGCTGGCGCTCGACCTCAGCCTGACGAGCCTCGGTTACGCCGCGCGCAAGACGCGCGAGCTCGGGCTGGCGGAGCGCATCGAGTACCGGCACGGGGACCTGCTCGGACTTGGTGCAGAGGCAGGCGGCCTCGAGGAGCGCTTCGACCTGATCGAATGCTCGGGGGTGCTGCACCACCTCGAGGATCCGCTCGCCGGCTGGCGCGTGCTCGCCGGGCTGCTCAAGCCGCGCGGCTTGATGCGCGTCGGGCTGTACAGCGAAGCCGGCCGGCGCGACGTCGCGCGCGCGCGCGCGCTGATCGCCGAGCGGGGTTTCAAGGGCGATGCCGGTGGAATCCGGGCCTGCCGGGCGGAAATCCGCGCCCATGAAGGCGATCCGCTGCTCGCGAGAATCGCGCGCAACGAGGATTTTTTCAGCATGAGCGGGGTGCGCGACCTGCTGTTCCACGTCCACGAGGTCTGTTTTTCATTGACCCAGATTCAACAAATGATTGGAGCGCTCGATCTGCGCTTCCTCGGCTTCGAGCTCGCCGACAGCGGCGCGACGCTCGAGCGCTACCGGGCGCGCTTCCCCGGCGACCCGGCGTTCACCGATCTCGGCAACTGGCACCGCCTGGAGCAGGAGCTGCCGGACAGCTTCACGCGCCCCTATCAGTTCTGGGTCGCGAATTCGGGGTCAGGGTCGTAATTATGGTTGCGCGTACGCGGCAACATAATTACGACCCTGACCCCGAATTCGCATCCGCAAGCTCCGCAGCCCGCAGCAAGGCACGCGCCTTATGCTGGGTTTCCAGCCATTCCGAGCGCGGGTCGGAGTCCGCCACGATGCCCGCCGCCGCCTGCACGTGCAGCCGGCGGTCCTTGAGCACCGCGGTGCGGATGGCGATGGCGACGTCCATGTCGCCATTGAAGCCGAGGTAGCCGACCGCGCCGCTGTACACGCCGCGCTTCACCGGCTCGAGCTCGTCGATGATCTGCATGGCGCGCACCTTGGGCGCGCCGGTGACGGTGCCGGCGGGAAAGCCCGCGCGCAGCACGTCGAGCGCGCCCAGCCCGCCCGCCAGGCGCCCCTCGACGTTCGACACGATGTGCATCACGTGCGAGGAGCGCTCGATCACCATCCGTTCTGTAACCTGGACGCTGCCGGTCGCGGCGACGCGCCCGACGTCGTTGCGGCCCAGGTCGATCAGCATCACGTGCTCGGCGCGCTCCTTGGGGTCGGCGAGCAGCTCGGCGGCGGCGGCGGCATCCGCCTCGGGCGTGGCGCCGCGCGGCCGCGTGCCGGCGATCGGGCGCAGCGTGACCTTGTCGCCGGCGAGCCGCACCAGGATCTCCGGCGACGCCCCGACCACGTGGTGGTCGCCGAAGTCGAAGTAATACATGTACGGCGAAGGATTGACGCCGCGCAGCGCGCGGTACAGCGCGAGCGGCGAAGGCTCGAACGCCCGCGAGCTGCGCTGCGAGATCTGCACCTGCATGACGTCGCCGGCGAGGATGTAGTCCTTCGCTTTGTGGACGGCCCCGAGGAAATCCGCTTCGGTGAACGAGCAGTCGAGGGCGACCGGCTTCGGCCGGCCCTCCCCCAGAAACAACTCTTCGGGCAGCGGCCCCGAAAGGCGCGCGCGCAGCTGCTCCAGGCGGGCGTGCGCGGCGCGCATGGCGTCGGGCTGCCGCGGGTCGGCGTAGACCACCAGGTAGAGCTTGCCGAGCACGTTGTCCACGACCGCCAGCTCGTCGGACACCAGCAGCAGCAGGTCCGGCGTGCCGATCGGATCCGCCTTGTCCTCCTTCAGGGCATGTTTCTCGATATGCCGGACGCTCTCGTAGCCGAAGTAGCCGGCGAGGCCGCCGCCGAAGCGCAAGGCCTCAGGCACCGGCCCAACGCGATGGCGGCCGAGCCAGTCGCGCACGTACTGGAACGGATCGGCCTCGACGCTCTCCAGGCAGACATCGGCGCCGCGAGCATCGCGCAGCAGGCGCCGCACCGTCGTACCGCGTGCCGTGATCCTTGCCTCTATCCGCTCGGCGCAGGTAAGGCCGATGAAGGAGTAGCGGCCGAAGCGCTCGCCCCCGACCACCGACTCCAGCAGGTAGGAGTAAGGCCCATTCGCGAGCTTGATGTACACCGCGAGCGGCGTGTACAAGTCCGCCCGCACCTCGGCGACGACCGGAACCCGCGTGTACTCGGTCAAGGCTTTACTGCTGACAGGCGCTGCCGCATCTCGCTGATCGTCGCGGCGTAGTCCTTCGAGCCGAACACCGCCGAGCCGGCGACGAAGGTGTCGGCCCCGGCGCGCGCAACTTCGGCGATGTTGTCGATCTTGATGCCGCCGTCGACCTCGAGCCAGATGTCGCGCCCGCTCTTTGCGATGCGCTGGCGCACTTCCGCGATCTTCGGCAGCACCGAACGGATGAACTGCTGGCCGCCGAAGCCGGGATTGACCGACATCAGCAGCACCAGATCCAGCTTCTCCAGGGTGTGGTCGAGCCAGCTGGTCGGGGTCGCCGGGTTGAGCACCAGCCCCGCCTTGCAGCCGTGCTCCTTGATCAGCGCGATCGTGCGGTCGACGTGCTGCGAGGCCTCGGGATGGAAGCTGATGATGCCGGCGCCGGCCTTGGCGAACTCCGCCACCAGCGGGTCGACCGGCTTCACCATCAGGTGCACGTCGAGCGGCAGCGAGGTATGCGGGCGCAGCGCCGCGCAGACCAGCGGGCCGACGGTGAGGTTCGGCACGTAGTGGTTGTCCATGACGTCGAAGTGGATGAGGTCGGCGCCCGCCTTGGCGACCGCGCGCACCTCGTCGCCCAGCCGCGAGAAATCCGCCGACAGGATGCTGGGCGCGATGCGAAACGTCATGGCGGCGCGGAGTTTACAATGCCGCCGTGGCGCAGGAAAAGAACTATCAGGTTTCGGTCAGCGCGGAGACCCAGTATCTCGCCGACCAGTCCGACGAGGCCGCGGGCCGCTACGTATTCGCGTACACCGTTACCCTGTGCAACACCGGCAGCGTAAGGGCGCAGCTCATCAGCCGCCACTGGGTCATCACCGACTCGCAGGGCCTGGTGCAGGAAATCCGCGGCCTCGGCGTGGTCGGCGCGCAGCCGCGGCTCGCGCCCGGCGAGCGCTACGAGTACACCAGCGGCACCTCGATCGCGACCCCGGTCGGCACGATGCGCGGCAGCTACCAGATGGTCGCCGAGGACGGCACGCGCTTCGAGGCGCCAATCCCCGAGTTCACCCTGTCGATACCGCGCGTCCTGCACTGAAAATCAGGGACAGACCACGTTTTTCGATAGCTGCGCGTCGAGAAAAACGTGGTCTGTCCCTGATTTTCACTTTTTCTTCGGCCAGGTGAACCAAACGATGAAGAGGGCGAGGCCTAGCGCCAGGACCACTTCGAGATACATGAGCCACATGCGATGCGCTTCCGTCGCGCTGATTCTACTGGTTGCCGCCTGCGCCCAATCTCCCCAGCCGCCCCCGTGCCCCTGCCCCCCGGGCAGGCCCGCGCCCGAGACCGCGCGCTACGAGACGCGGGCCTTCGCCGATCTGCCCGGCTGGCAGGAAGCCGCGTTGGCGGCCAGCCTGCGCGCGTTCGCCGGCGGCTGCGCGCGCGTTGCTGCGCTGGCGAAGGCCTGCGAAGCGGCGAAAGCTGTGCCCGCGGGCGACGACGCGGCGGCGCGCCAGTTCTTCGAGTCCGTATTTGCGCCTTATGCGGTGGTCTCGTCCGAAAGCGGCGACAGCGGCATGGTCACCGGCTACTACGAGCCGATCGTCGACGGCAGCCGCGTGCAGAGCGCCGCGAATCGCTACCCGATCTTCGGCGTGCCGGCGGACCTGGTGGTGGTCGACCTCGGCACGCTCAACCCCGAGCTGCGCAACCTGCGGCTGCGCGGGCGGCTCGACGGCCGGCGGCTGGTGCCCTACTGGTCGCGCGCCGAGATCGACGCGCGCGGCGAGGGCTTCGCCGCGCCGGTGATCGCCTGGAGCGGCGACCCGGTGGAGCTGTTCTTCCTGCAGATCCAGGGCTCGGGCCAGGTGCGGCTCGAGAGCGGCGAGCGCATCCGCGTCGGCTTCGCCGACCAGAACGGCCATCCGTACCGCTCGCTCGGCCGCTACCTGGTCGAGCGCGGCGAGATGCCGCTCGAGCAGGCGTCGATGCAGGGCATCAAGGCCTGGGCGAGCGCCAACCCGCAGAAGCTGCGCGAGGCGCTCAGCCAGAACCCGAGCTATGTGTTTTTCCGCGAGCTGCCCACGACCGACGGCCCGATCGGCGCGCTCAGCGTGCCGCTGCACGCCGAGCACAGCATCGCGGTCGACCGGCGCTTCGTGCCGCTCGGCGCGCCGGTGTACCTCGCCACCACCTGGCCGCTCTCCGAGCGGCCGCTCGAGCGCCTGATGGCGGCGCACGACGTCGGCGGGGCGATCCGCGGCGTGGTGCGCGCGGATTTCTACTGGGGCACGGGGCCGGAAGCCGGTTCGCAGGCGGGACGCATGCGCCAGCAGGGACGGATGTGGCTGCTGTGGCCTACGGGCGAGCCGCTGCCGCCTGGTCCAGCAGTTCCTTGAGGTCCGGGGCGGCGAGGCCGCCGCTCAGGCGCTCGCCGTTGACCAGGAACAGCGTCGGCGTGCTGTTGACGCCGAGCTTGCGTCCGGCCTCGAGCACCTTGTCCACCGGGTTGGCGCAGCGCGCGCCCGCCTCCGGCACCTTGGGCCGCGCCGCGGCGGCGAGCTCGAGCCAGGCCTTGGCGCGGTCGGGCGAGCACCACACCGCGCGCGAATGGTCGGCGTTCTCCGGCCGGATCACCGGGTACATGAAGACGTAAACCGTGATGTCGTCGATCTTCGCGAGCGCGCCTTCGAACTGGCGGCACGCCGGGCAGTAGGGATCGGAGAACATCGCCAGCACGCGCTTGCCGTTGCCGCGCTGCACCTTGACCGCCAGATCCAGCGGCAGCGAATCGAACTTCACCGCGTTCAGCTTGCGCAGCCGCTCGTCGGTGAGGTCGCGGTCGCTGCGCACCTCGAAGATGTTTCCCTGGATGACGAACGAGGCGTTCGCGTCGGTGTAGACGATCCGCAGTCCGCTCGGCGTGCGAAAACGCACCTCCCAGAGCCCCGCCACCGGCGCCGGCTGCACGCCCTCGATCTTCGCGCCGCCGAGCTTGGGCTCCAGCAGCTTGCGGATCAGGGCTTCGTTCGCCCAGACCAGGCCTGGCAGGAAAAGAAACATCAGGAAGGCAATTCTTCGCATCGTCAGCTCATCGCATGGCGCATCAGCAGGTTCTTTAGGACCGGCAACCGGTCGGTCAGGTTCAATCCGGCGTTGCGCAGCCGCGCGGCGAACCCGCTCTCGGCGCCGAACAGCCTGAACAACCCGTCGACCGCAGTATCCATCGCCAGTATAGGCTCGGCGCGGGCGCGCTCATAACGGCGCAGCAGCCGCAGCTCGCCCGGGTCGCGCAACGGCTCGCGCGCGGCCAACACCGCGGCCAGCTCGCGCGCGTCCTGCAGGCCCAGGTTCAACCCCTGCCCGGCGAGCGGATGGATCACGTGGCCGGCGTCGCCGGCGAGCGCGACGCGCGGCGCCACCAGCCTGCGCGCCGCCAACCGCCGCAGGGGATAGCTGCGTTGCGCGGTTACAGATTGAAGTTCTCCAAGCAGGTCACGCGATGCGTTTCCCACCGAACGGCAAAGCTCGTCTGCATCAAATCCGGCAACGCGTTCAGCTTCGGCCTGCGGCAGCGACCACACCATCGAGACGTGATCACCGGGAAGCGGCAGCAGCGCGAGCACCGCGCCGCGCTGGAACCACTGGAAGGCGGCATTGCCGTGCGGCTTCTCGCAGCGGAAGTTCGCCACCACCGCGCTCTGCCCGTAGTCGCGCTCGGTGGCGGCGATGCCCGCCTGCTGCCGGACGAACGAATTCGCGCCGTCGGCGCCAACCACAAGCTTTCCACGGAGTTGTTTTTTGTTCTTCAACAAGATCTCAACAGCCTTTTCTTCGACCACCAGGCTGTCGCATTGCGCGGGCGCGAACAGCTCGACCTCCAGGCCGGACCAGAGCGCGTCCTGCAGCACGCTGTCCTCGACGATCCAGGCGAGCTCGGGAACTCCAGCGCGGTAGGCGTCGAACTCGAGGCGCGCCTCGCCGTCGTCGCCGAAGATGCGCATCGCGTGCACCGGCGTCAGCCGCTCCTGCGGCATGGCCTGCCAGGCGCCGATGTCCCTCAGGAACGCGGCGTTGCCCGGGCTGAGCGCGTAAACCCGGGCGTCGAAGTCTTTCCTGTCCTGAAAAACCCTTTTCTCGTGGGCCACCAGCGCGACCGACAGCCCGCGCGCCGCGCGGGCCAAGCATGCGCCGACCGGCCCTGCGCCGACGATGATCAGGTCATGCTGCCCGGGGTTTATAATCGCGCTCTTCCGTGGCGAATTAGCTCAGCTGGTTAGAGCAGCGGAATCATAATCCGTTTGTCCGGGGTTCGAGTCCCTGATTCGCCACCACCTCTTCCTCAGCGGCGCCGCAGCAGCGCGGCGCCGGATTCGATGCGGGCCGCCCGTGAGACAATGGCGCCGCATGAAACGGCTCCTCGTTTTCCTGGCGATGATGGCGCTGGCGGCCGGCGCCACAGCGCAGCTGCGCACCATTCCCAAGGAAGCGAAGACCGGCAAGCTGCGCCACGTCGCCGAGATGATCGTGGAGGTGGACGGCGAGCGCGCGCGCCTGGCGCCGGGCGGGCAGATCCGCGACACGTCGAACCGGCTGATCGTGCCGACCGCGATTCCGGCGGACGTCCTGGTGAGGTACCAGCTCGACGCGCAAGGCATGCTGCGCCGCGTCTGGCTGCTGACCCCCCTCGAACAGCAGCAGATGGCTCCCCCGAAGCCGCCGGCCACCGAACCGAAGAACTGATGCCCAAGCTTTTCCTGCGCAGCTTCGGCTGCCAGATGAACGAGTACGACTCGGACCGCATCGCCGACCTGCTGCGGCAGTCCGAGGGCCTCGAGGCGACCACGCAGCCCGAGGAAGCCGACGTCATCGTGTTCAACACCTGCTCGGTGCGCGAGAAGGCGCAGGAAAAGGTGTTCGCCGACCTCGGCCGCATCAAGCACCTGAAGCGCGCGCGCCCGGGGCTGATGATCGCGGTCGGCGGCTGCGTCGCCAGCCAGGAAGGCGCGGGGATCGTCGAGCGCGCGCCCTACGTCGACGTCGTGTTCGGCCCGCAGACGCTGCATCGCCTGCCGCAGCTCCTCGAGCGGCGCCGCGCCACCGGCGAGCCGCAGGTCGACATCAGCTTCCCCGAGATCGAGAAGTTCGACTACCTGCCGCCGGCGCGGGTCGCCGGCGGCTCGGCCTTCGTCTCGATCATGGAAGGCTGCAGCAAGTACTGCAGCTTCTGCGTGGTGCCCTATACGCGCGGCGAGGAAGTGTCGCGCCCCTTCGACGACGTGGTGGCCGAGGTCGCCGGCCTGGCGGAACGGGGCGTGAAGGAAGTAACCCTGCTCGGGCAGAACGTGAATGCCTGGCGCGGCGCGATCGACGGGGCCCCCGCCGATTTTGCAGAACTGTTGCATTACCTGTGCGAATTGCAGCTGGAACGCATCCGCTATACGACGTCGCATCCGCGCGAATTCACCCAGCGCCTGATCGACGCGCATGCCGCGCTGCCGAAGCTCGCGCCGCACGTGCACCTGCCGGTGCAGTCGGGATCGGACCGCGTGCTCGCGGCGATGAAGCGCGGCTACACCGCGCTCGAGTACCGCTCCATCGTGCGCCGCCTGCGCCAGGCGCGCCCCGGCCTCAGCCTGTCGTCGGACTTCATCGTCGGCTTTCCCGGCGAGAGCGAGGCCGATTTCGAGGCGACGCTGAAGCTCGCGCGCGACGCGCAGTTCGACGCTGCGTTTTCGTTCGTCTACAGCCCAAGGCCCGGGACGCCCGCAGCCGAGCTTGCCGATGGGGTTTCATCTTCTGAAAAACTGCAAAGACTGCAAAGGCTGCAGGCGCAGATCGACGCGCAGGCGCGCGCCATCAGCGACGCGATGGTCGGCACGACGCAGCGCGTGCTGGTCGAAGGCCGGTCGAAAAAGAACCCGGCCGAGCTGGCGGGGCGCACGGGAAACAACCGCGTGGTCAACTTTCCCGGCGCCAGCGGGCTGATCCATTCGTTCGCGGAGCTGCGCATCACGGCCGCTTTATCACACACCCTCCGAGGTGAGCTCGCCTGAGGCCTAAACCGGTCGAAGTCAGGCTGGACCCGGTCGACAACCAGCGCCTCGCGCGGCTGTGCGGCGCGCTCGACGAGAACCTGCGCCAGATCGAGTCCGCGCTCGACGTCACCATCGCGCGCCGCGGCGGGAAGTTCACCGTGCGCGGCGAGCAGGCGCAGCGCGCGGTGCAGGCGCTGGAGCAGTTCTACGACCGGGCGGTGGGCGAGCTCAGCCTCGAGGATGTGCAGCTCGGACTGACGGAACTTTCAAACAACAAATCTCCGAAAACCGCGGGGCCGCAACTGCTCACGCGGCGCGAGGACCTGCACGGGCGCACGCCGCACCAGATCGAGTACCTCGAGAACATCCTGGCGCACGACCTGACCCTGGGCATCGGCCCGGCAGGCACCGGCAAGACCTATCTCGCGGTGGCCTGCGCGGTCGACGCGCTCGAGCGCGACAAGGTGAAGCGCATCGTGCTGGTGCGGCCCGCGGTCGAGGCCGGCGAGCGGCTCGGCTTCCTGCCCGGCGACCTGGCGCAGAAGGTCGACCCCTACCTGCGGCCGCTGTACGACGCGCTGTTCGACCTGATGGGCTTCGAGAAGACCGGCAAGCTGCTCGAGCGCGGCACCATCGAGCTGGCGCCGCTCGCCTACATGCGCGGGCGCACGCTCAACCATTCGTTCATCATCCTCGACGAGGCGCAGAACACCACGCCCGAGCAGATGAAGATGTTCCTCACGCGCATCGGCTTCGGCGCCAAGGCGGTGGTGAACGGCGACGTCACGCAGATCGACCTGGCGCGCGGCAGGAAGAGCGGCCTGATCGAGGCGCGCCGCATCCTCGCCGGGGTGCGCGGCATCGCCTTCACCCAGTTCGGCGCCCAGGACGTGGTGCGCCACCCGCTGGTGGCGCGCATCATCGATGCCTACGACGCGCGCCAGCAGGAACAATAGGGTGGCCGTGCAGTACGCCGTGCCGCGCCGCGGTCTGCCGAGGGCCGCGTTCTTGCGCGCTTGGGCTCGCGCCGCGTCTTCTTTCGCTGTGACCTTGCGGATCGTCGGAACCCGGGAGAGCCGAAACCTCAATCGAACCTATCGAAAGAAGAACCGGCCGACCAACGTCCTGAGTTTTGACGGCGGTGACGTGGTGCTGTGCCACCCGGTCATCGCGCGCGAAGCGCAGGCGCAAGGCAAGAGCATCGCCGCGCATTACGCGCATCTGGTGGTGCACGGCGTGCTGCACCTGCGCGGCTACGATCATGAAAACAAACGGGATGCCGCGCGCATGGCGCGCGCCGAGATCCGCATCCTGCGGCGCGGCGGAATCCGCAACCCCTACGCGATAGAATGAAGCCGCAGTCCCACCGACGAGCATGAACGATCCCACCCGACCGAGCCTGCTCGAGCGCCTGTCGTCCCTCCTGATGCGCGAGCCCGGCGACCGCGAGCAGCTGGTGCGGCTGCTGCGCTCGGCCTACTCCCGCAACCTGCTCGACGCCGATGCGCTCACCATCATCGAGGGCGCGCTCACCGTGTCGGAGATGCAGGTGCGCGACATCATGGTGCCGCGCGCCCAGGTCGACTTCATCGACATCCACCAGCCGGTCGAGACCTTCGTCAAGCAGGTGATCGCCACCGCGCACTCGCGCTTCCCGGTGATCGACCAGAACCGCGACGACGTCATCGGCGTGCTGCTGGCCAAGGACCTGCTGCGCCACTATGCCGGCGAGGAAGAATTCAACGTGCGCGAGATGCTGCGCCCGGCGGTGTTCGTGCCCGAGGCGAAGCGCCTCAACGTGCTGCTGCGCGAGTTCCGCGCCAGCCGCAACCACATGGCGATCGTGCTCGACGAGTACGGCGGCGTCGCCGGCCTGATCACCATCGAGGACGTGCTCGAACAGATCGTCGGCGACATCGAGGACGAGTACGACTTCGACGAGGCCTCCGACAACATCCTGCCCGAGCCGGGCGGCCGCTTCCGGGTGAAGGCGCTGACGCAGATCGCGGACTTCAACGCCGCGTTCGGCGTCAAGCTCCCGGACGAAGAGGCCGACACCGTCGGCGGCGTGCTGATCGCCCACCTCGGGCGCCTGCCGAAGCGCGGCGAGTCGCTGATCCTCGAGGGGCTGCGCTTCCAGGTGCTGCGCGCCGACAGCCGGCGCGTATACACCCTGCTGGTGGACAAGCCCAAGACCTGAAAATCAGGGACAGACCACGTTTTTGCAGACGCTAGCTGAACAAAAACGTGGTCTGTCCCTGATTTTCGCTTTCCTTGCCGGCGCGGCGACGGTGCTGGCCTTCGCGCCCGCCGGCGTGTTTCCCCTCGCGGCAGCGAGCTTCGCGGTGCTCGTTCACCTGTGGATGCACGCCTCGCCGCGCCTTTGCCTGTGGCGCGGGTTCTGGTTCGGCCTCGGCCTCTACGGCGCCGGCGTGTCCTGGGTCTACGTCAGCCTGCACCAGTTCGGCGGCATGCCGGCGCCGCTCGCGGCCATCGCCACCGCCGGGTTCTGCGTCTTCCTCGCGCTGTTCCCCGCGGCCGCGGGCTGGCTGCAGGCGCGCGTGCCGGCGCCGGAGGCGGCGCGCGCCTGCCTGCTGATCCCGGCGGCGTGGCTGCTGTTCGAGTGGCTGCTGGAATGGATCTTCACCGGCTTTCCGTGGCTCGCGATCGGCACCGCCTCGGTCGACTGGCCGCTGCAGGGTTTCGCGCCCCTCTTCGGCGTGTACGGCCTGTCCTTCCTGACCCTGTCGCTGGCGGGACTGGTGTGGCTCGCCGCACGCAACCAGCGCAGGACGCTCGCACTGGCTTCGATCATCGCGCTGCTGGTCGCGGGCGAAGCGCTGCGCCGCGTGCCCTGGACCACGCCCGCGGGCGAGCCGGTCACGGTGGCCCTGCTGCAGGGGAACATCGAGCAGGAGATGAAGTTCCTCCCCGAGCGCTACGCGCGCATCCTCGAGACCTACGCGCGGCTCGCCGAGGGCACGCGGGCGCGGCTGATCGTGCTCCCCGAAACCGCGCTGCCGAGGTTCCACGACCGCATCGAGCCCGCCTACCTGGCGCGGCTCGAGGCCGCGGCGCGGCGCAACGGCGGCGACCTGCTGCTCGGCGTGCCCTACCGCGGCGGCCCGGGCGAGTACTACAACAGCGTGCTGACGCTCGGCGTGTCGCCGCCGCAGAGCTACCACAAGCTGCACCTGGTGCCGTTCGGCGAGTTCATCCCGCCGGGCTTCGGCTGGGTGCTCGAAGTGCTGAAGATCCCGCTCGCCGATTTCAGCCGCGGCGCCGCCGACCAGCCGCCGCTCGCGGTCGCCGGGCAGCGCGTGGCGGTGAACGTCTGCTACGAGGACGCGTTCGGCGAGGAGATCGCGCGCCGCGCGGTGGACGCCACGCTGCTGGTGAACGTGTCGAACGTCGCCTGGTTCGGCGACTCGCTCGCGCCCGCGCAGCACCTGAACATCGCCCGCCTGCGCGCCGTGGAGACCGGGCGCGTGCACCTCGCCGCCACCAACACCGGCATCACCGCGGCGATCGACCGCGACGGCCGCGTGCTGGCGCGGCTGGCGCAGTTCACCGAGGGCCGCCTCGAGGTCGCGGCGCAGGGCTACCGCGGACAAACCCCGTACGTGCGGCTGCGCGACTGGCCGGTGGTGCTTCTTTCGCTCGGCTTGCTCGGGTTCTTCGTCGTTCGGGGGCGCTTCACCCGCTAGAATTTGCGGCGTGCCGACCTTTCAGCAGCTCATCGCGCAGCTCAACTCGTTCTGGGACCGTCGCGGATGCGCGCTGCTGCAGCCCTACGACATGGAAGTCGGCGCCGGCACCTTCCACACCGCCACCTTCCTGCGCGCGATCGGCCCCGAGCCCTGGCGCGCGGCCTACGTGCAGCCTTCGCGGCGCCCGAAGGACGGCCGCTACGGCGACAACCCCAACCGGCTGCAGCACTACTACCAGTACCAGGTCGTCTTGAAACCCTCGCCTTCGGATATTCAGGATCAGTACCTGCTTTCACTCGCCCACCTCGGTATCGACCCCAGGAAGCACGATATCCGCTTCGTGGAGGACGACTGGGAGTCCCCGACCCTCGGCGCCTGGGGCCTGGGCTGGGAAGTCTGGCTCGACGGCATGGAGATCACGCAGTTCACCTATTTCCAGGAAGTCGGCGGCCTGCCCTGCAAGCCGGTGCTGGGCGAGATCACCTACGGCCTGGAGCGCCTGGCGATGGTCCTGCAGGGCAAGGACAGCGTCTACGACCTGGTGTGGACGCCCGGGGTGACCTACGGCGACGTCTACCACCAGAACGAAGTCGAGCAGTCACGCTACAACTTCGAATTGGCGAATGTCGATTTGCTTTTTGATTCTTTCAAGAACACCGAAAAAGAAGCCCTCCGGCTGATCGAAGCGCAATGCGTGCTGCCGGCCTACGAGATGGTGCTCAAGGCCTCGCACAGCTTCAACCTGCTCGACGCGCGCGGCGCGATCTCGGTCACCGAGCGCGCCGCTTACATCGGCCGCGTGCGCGCCCTGGCGCGTGCGGTGGCAAAGGCGTACTACGAATCCCGCGAGCGGCTGGGCTTCCCGATGCTCAAGCCGGAGCCCAGACCGGCGAAGAAGGCGCGCGCCTAGCTGATGGCGACTAAGACCGCAAAGGCGCCGCAGGCCGCCAGCCTGCTTGTCGAGGTCCTAACTGAAGAACTGCCGCCGAAAGCACTACGGCTGCTATCCGAAGCGCTCATGGATCGGATATTCAACGATCTCGTCAGGCGGCAGCTGCACTCTCGCGGCCCGGGAGGGCGACGCACCTTTGCCACGCCGCGCAGGCTGGCCGTTCTCATCCCCGAAGTCGAGGCTAGAGGCCAAGACCGCGAAACCGAGATAACCGGACCTCCCGTGACTCTGCCCAAGCAAGCCATCGAGGGGTTCGCAAAAAAGCACGGCGTAAGCGTCGATTCACTTGAGCGACGGGCTACGTCGAAAGGAGAGATCGTCGTCGCGCGGATCAAGTTGGTGGGTCAAGTGCTGGAGCAGGTCCTCGCACAGGTGGTGGAGGACGCGCTTAAGTCTCTGCCAATTCCGAAAGTGATGCGCTGGGGTGAAGGCGATGCGCAGTTTGTGCGGCCGGTTCACGGGATCGTCATGCTCCACGGCAAGCGAGTGATTCCGGGAACGGTGATGGGTCTCAAGTCAACGAATCGCACCCGTGGTCACCGATTCCTAGGCAAAGGGGAGTTCGCGCTCGCGAGTGCCGAGGAGTACGAGGCGAAACTGCACAAGGAGTCGGTGATCGCCGACTTCGCGGCGCGCCGCGCGGAGATTGATGCGCAGCTGCAAGCGGCGGCGAAGCGCGAGAAGGCCCAGCTCGGCACCACCCAGGATCTGCTCGACGAGGTGACCGCGCTGGTCGAGTGGCCGGCGATCTACGCCGGCGGCTTCGACGCCTCGTTCCTGGAAGTGCCGCAGGAATGCCTGATCCTCACCATGCGGCAGAACCAGAAGTACTTCCCGCTGTTCGACGTCGCCGGCAAGCTGCTGCCGAAGTTCCTGATCGTCTCCAACATGAAGATCGCCGACCCGCGCCACATCATCGGCGGCAACCAGCGCGTGGTGACGCCGCGGCTCGAGGACGCGCGCTTCTTCTACAACCAGGACCGCAGGACCCGGCTCGCGGATCGCGTGCCGCAGCTCGCCAAGGTCATCTACCACAACAAGCTCGGCAGCCAGCTCGATCGCGTGCAGCGTATCCAGGTCCTCGCCGGCAAGATCGCGAGGGATCTGAAGGCCGACGCGGCGCTGGCGGAGCGCGCTGCTCTGCTGTCGAAGGCGGATCTCCTCACCGGGATGGTCGGCGAGTTCCCCGAGCTGCAGGGCGTGATGGGGCGCTACTACGCGCTGCACGACGGCGAGCCGCGTCCGGTCGCCGACGCCATCGAAGCGCACTACCGGCCGCGCTTCGCCGGCGACCGCCTTCCCGAGGGCCCGGTCGCCTGCGCGCTGGCGCTCGCCGACAAGCTCGACGCGCTCGCCGGCCTATTCAGCATCGGTCAACAGCCCACTGGCGACAAAGATCCCTTCGCGCTGCGTCGTGCCGCGCTTGGCATCGTCAGAATCATTGTTGAGAACCGGCTGTCCTTGTCCCTATTTGACTTGGCGGCTGCTGCATTTGAGCCCTTTGGCAGCAAGGCGCCTGTAGAACTCACGCAATTTGTCTTTGACCGATTCTCCGGCTATCTCAAGGAGCTCGGTTTCTCCACACTTCAAGTGGATGCGGTGCTCAGTCAGAATCCGGTCCAGCTAAGCTTGGTCCCACGTCAGCTGGAAGCAGTTAAAGCTTTTCAAGCGATGCCAGAGGCTGAAAGCCTCTCCGCGGCGAACAAGCGCATCGTGAACATCCTCAAGCAGGCCGAGGCCAAGGGCGAGTCTTTTGCGAATGCCGAAATAGGTGAACTTCAGGAACCTGCGGAGCGCGCTTTGCACGAGGCAGTTCGTTCTGCGTCCAAGACGGCGGACACGTTATTTGCAAGTGGCGACTACAGCGGATATCTCAAGACCTTCTCAGTGCTCAAGGCGCCGGTCGATGCCTTCTTCGACTCGGTGATGGTCATGGTCGATGATAAAGCGCTGCGCCAAGGCCGCCTGGCGCTGCTACGCGACCTGCGCGAGGCCATGAACCGGGTCGCCGACATCTCGAAGCTCGCGCAATGAAGCTGATCATCCTCGACCGCGACGGCACGATCAACCACGACAGCGACGCGTACATCAAGTCGCTCGAGGAGTGGCACCCGATCAAGGGCAGCCTCGAGGGCATCGCGCGCCTGACGCAGGCCGGCTACCGCATCGTGGTGGCCACCAACCAGTCGGGCATCGCGCGCGGGCTGTTTGACACGCGCACGCTGTTCACGATCCACGACGCGCTGCAGCGCGCCGCCGCCCAGATCGGCGGGCGCATCGACGCGTTCTTCTTCTGCCCGCACGCCGCCGAGGCCGCCTGCGAGTGCCGCAAGCCGCGCCCCGGCATGCTGCTCGAGGCCGCGCGCCGCTTCAACGTCGCGCCGGCGGACGCGTACATGGTGGGCGACGCGCTGCGCGACCTCGAAGCCGCCGCGGCGGCGGGCGCACGCCCGGTGCTGGTGCTCACCGGCAAGGGCGCAGAGACCAAGAAGGCGGGCAAGCTGCCGCCGGGCACGCGCGTGTTCGCCGACCTGGGAGCGTTCGCGGCGCATCTCGCGCCATGACGGTCCTGCGCTCGGCGCTTTTCGCCCTGGCGCTTTGCCTGATCACGCCGCCCTACGCCCTGCTCGCGCTCGCCACCTTCCCGCTGCCGCGCCTCGCGCGCTACCGCATCATCTCGGGCTGGTCGCGCCTCGTGGTTCGCCTCGCCAAAGTCATCCTGGGGATCGACTGGCAGGTGGAGGGTCGCGAAAACCTGCCCTCGCGGCCCGCGGTGATCATCGCCAAGCACCAGTCGGCCTGGGAAACGATGGCGTTCCAGCTGATCTTCCCGCCGCAGGTGCTGGTGCTGAAGCGCGAGCTCCTGTGGATCCCGTTCTTCGGCTGGGGGCTCGCGCTGATGAGCCCGATCGCGATCGACCGCTCGCGCGGCTTCGCGGCGCTGCGCGTGATCGCGCGCCGCGGCCGCGAGCGCCTGGAGCAGGGGTTCTGGGTGGTCGTGTTCCCCGAAGGCACCCGCGTGGCGCCGGGCGCGCAGCGCGAGTACCACCCCGGCGGCGCCTGGCTGGCGGTGGAAAGCGGCGCGCAGGTGGTGCCGGTGGCGCACAACGCCGGGCTGCTCTGGCCGCGCAACGCCTTTCTCAAGCGTCCCGGCACGGTGACGGTCAGGATCGGCCCGCCGATCGACGCCGCCAACCGCGACGCCAAGACCGTCAACGCCCTCGCCCGCAACTGGATCGAAGAGCAGCAGAAGGCGCTGTGTCCCTCATGAAAACGGAAAGGCAAAACCGATGAGAATCCTGCACACCATGCTGCGCGTCGGAAACATGCAGCGCTCGGTGAAGTTCTACACCGATGTGCTGGGCATGAAAGTGCTGCGCACCACCGACCGTCCCGAGCAGAAATACTCGCTCAGCTTTGTCGGCTACGACACCGAGGAGCGCGCCGCAGTCCTCGAGCTCACCTACAACTACGGCGTCGAGCGCTATGAGCTCGGCGGCGCTTTCGGCCATATCGCCATCGGTCTGCCCGACGTCGCCAGGGCCTGCGAGCGGGTGCGCGCCGCGGGCGGCAAGGTGACGCGCGAGGCCGGCCCGGTGAAGGGCGGCACCACGGTGATCGCCTTCGTCGAGGACCCCGACGGCTACAAGATCGAGTTCATCGAGCGCAAGGCCGCCTGACTACAGGATCTCAGACCCTCTTCTCGAGAACGAAGCTGAGAACGAGAAGCGTCGCCGGCCAAAGACCGACGAAGATTCCCCAGCGTTCCGCGTGAGCTTCCTGAAGCGCTGCCTTCAGCGCGGGATCGGTGATCTTGCTCAGGACATGCCGCCCGATCTCGAGTTGCGGCCCGAAAAACCACACCAGCCACGACAGCGGGATTGAAATCAGTCCGACCCAGAACAAGACTTGCGTCAGCGTTTGCATGCCGTTCTCCTTCCGTTAAAGTGCAACAAGCTCTCATGTAATGTACAGGATCGAGCTCATCGAGATGCGCGCGTAGTCCTCGGGCGAGAGGTTCTCGGGCCGCAGCTTCGGATCGATGCCGAGCGCGGCAAAGTCGATCCCCGGCAGCGCGTTGCGCAGCGTCTTGCGCCGCGCCGAGAACGCCTTGCGCAGCAGATCGTCGTCCACCGGGAGCGGCGAGGCGAGCGGCTGCAGGCGCACCACCGCCGACTCGACCTTCGGCGGCGGCCGAAACGCACCGGCGGCGACATGGAAGAGCTTTTTCATGCGAAAGCGCGCCTGCAGCGCCACCGAGAGCCGCCCGTACTGCGGCGTGGAGGGCGCCGCCACCATCCGTTCGACGACCTCGCGCTGCAGCATGACGTGCATGTCGCGCACGCGGTCGGCGCTGCGCGCGAGGTGGAACAGCAGCGGCGTGGAGATGTTGTAGGGCAGGTTGCCTACGACCCGCAGGCCCGAGGGAAAGCGCGCGAAGTCGAATTCGAGCGCGTCGGCGCAGTGCACCGCCAGTCCGGGGAATTCGATTTCGAGCCGGGCGGCAAGGTCGCGATCGATCTCGATCACCTCGAGCTTGGGGTTCTTCTCCAGAAGCAAACGGGTGAGCGCGCCCTCGCCGGGGCCGATCTCGACGACGAAGTCAGTTTTCGAGGGCGCGATGGAATCGGCGATCCGTTGCAGGACCCGCGGGTCATGCAAGAAATGCTGCCCGAACCGCTTACGCGGCCTGTGCGAGCTCGATGGCAAGCTTCACCGCCTCGATCAGGCTGCCGGGGTCGGCGCGCCCGGTGCCGGCGAGGTCGAGCGCGGTGCCGTGATCGACCGAGGTGCGCACGAACGGCAGCCCGAGGGTGAGGTTCACGCCGCGGCCGAAGGAGGCGTACTTGAGCACCGGCAGCCCCTGGTCGTGGTACATCGCCAGCACCGCGTCGGCCCCCTTCAGGCGCTCGGGCACGAACAGCGTGTCGGCCGGGATCGGGCCGCTGGCCTCGATGCCCGCGGCGCGCGCCGCAGCGATCGCCGGGGCGATCACGTCGGCGTCCTCGGTGCCGAAGTGCCCGCCTTCGCCGCTGTGCGGGTTCAGGCCCGCGACGAGGATTCTGGGATGCGCGATGCCGAAGCGGGACTTGAGGTCCGCATTCAGGACCTTCAGGGTTTGCAAAAGATCTTCGCGGGTAATCGCACCAGGCACATCCTTCAAGGCCAAGTGCGTCGTAGCCAGAGCTACGCGCAAACCGCCGCCGACCAGCATCATCACCACGTGCGGCGCCTTGGCGCGCTCGGCGAGGTATTCGGTGTGCCCGGTGAAAGCGATGCCGGCGTCGTTGATCACGCTCTTCTGCACCGGCGCGGTGACCATGGCCTGGAACTCGCCCGCCATGCAGCCGTGCACTGCGCGGTCGAGGATCTCCAGGACGTAGGGGCTATTGGCCGGATCGAGCCGGCCCGGGGTCCGCGGGCGGCGCAGCGGCACATGTTCCACGGGAATCGAGTTGAACAAGGAACGATCGCCAATGACGACCACGCGCGCGTCGAACGATTGCGCGCAAACCATGCCGCAAAGCTCGGGCCCGATTCCCGCGGGCTCGCCCGAGGTCAGCGCGATGACCGGGCGCGCTATCGCTCCTCCAGTCGCAGCTCGACGTAAGCCTGGTCGCGCAGCTGGCGCAGCCACTCCTGGTAGGCGTCGTCCGCCTTGCGCTCGCGCAGCGTCTGGCGCGCCTGCAGCCGCCGGCGCTCCGGGCTCACGTCGGCCGAGCGGCGCTCGAGCACCTGGATCAGGTGGTAGCCGAAAGGCGTGCGCACCGGCTGGCTGATGTCGCCGGTCTTCAGCTCCCGGTAGGCGCGCTCGAATTCGGGCACGGTGTCGCCGGGGTACACCCAGTCGAGCTCGCCGCCGCGCCCCGCGGTGGCGTCGCTCGAGTGCACGCGCGCCATCTCGGCGAAGTCGGCGTTGCCGCTGAGGATGCGATTGCGCAGGTCGACGAGGCGGCGCTGCGCCTCGCCCTCGGACATGGTTTCGCTGGCGCGGATCAGGATATGGCGCAGGCGGGTCTGCGCCACCGGCGCGCTGTCGAGCGCCGCGCCGCGGCGGGCGACGAGCTTGAGCAGATGGAATCCCGCCGGGCTGCGCAGCGGCTCGCTCACCTCGCCAGCGCTCATCCGCGCGAGCGCGCCGGAGAACAGCTCGGGCAGCCGGTCGTGGCTGCGCCAGCCGATCATGCCGCCCTGCAACGCGTCGGGCGCGTCCGAGTAGCTCGCCGCCAGGCTGGCGAAGTCGCCCCCGGCGCGCGCCTCGGCGAACGCCTTGTCGGCGCGCACGCGCGCCGCCTCGACGCGCTCGGCCGGCGACTGCTCGGGCACGCGCACCAGGATGTGCGCCACCTGGTACTCGATGCGCGTGTCGGGCTTGCCCTTGAGATCCTCGAGGAACAGGTCGATCTCGGTGTCGCTCACCTGGACCTTGTCGTCGACCTCGCGCTCGCGCAGGCGGTTGAGCAGCATCTGCTCGCGCAGGTCCTCGCGCCAGGCAGTGAACGAGACGCCGTCGCGCTCCAGCGCGCGGCGGAAGTCGGTCAGCGTGAGAGTGTTGGTGTCGGCGACGCGCTGCACCGCGCGGTCGAGCTGCAGCTCGTCGACGCGGATGCCGCGCTCGCGCGCCATCTGCAGCTGCGCCTTGTCGACGATCAGCCGCTCGAGCATCTGGCGCTCGAGCAGCTCGCGCGGCGGCATCGTGGTCCCCTGGCGCTTGAGCTGGCGCTGCGCGCCTGCCACCGCGTCGTTCAGCTCGGTGGCGGTGATCACCTCCTTGTTGACTACCGCCACGATGCGGTCGACCAGCGCGGCGCCCTGCGCCGCGGCCGGAAGGGGCAGAAGCAGCGGCAGCAGCAGAGCGAGAAGCGGCGTGAGTCTCTTCATGCGCTTAGTACGACTGCTCGAACGGCAGCCGCGGCTGCGCGCTCGGCGGCGCAAGCCGCGGATCGGCGGGGTTGGTGACCGAGTAGCCCGGGACGTTGCGTTTCAGCAGCTCGACCGCGTCGTTGGTGCCGATGCTGCCGACGCCGTTGAACTCGATCTGGAAGATGAATGCCGTGGAGCTCACTTGTGCCGCCGCCTGGATGCGCTGCGCCATCACCCGCACCGCCCAGCAGCCGGCGTTGTACTCGATGCCCGCCAGGCCGTCCAGCAGCTGCTTGTCCAGGAGCGAGTAATTGTAGCGCGCCACGCCGTACCAGCCCGCGGCGATCGGCCATTGCGTCGAGATGTCGATCTGCTTGAGCTGCTCCCGGTTGTAGCGGTAGCTCGCGCTGAGCACCTTGGCGGCCTCGGGCGCGTAGCGCGCCGAGACCGAGTATTTCTCGGAGCGATCCTGGTGCGGGTTGTACTGGGTCGTGGCGTCGAAGCTCAGCGCTCGCGTCAGGCGCCCGCCGATCGAGACCAGCATGTCCGAGTCGGTCTCGGAGCGCAGGTTCGAGGTCGGCGTCAACCCGACCTGCTCGGCGGCGAAGTAGTGGCGCTGCGCGTACGTTGCGCGCAGCGCCTCCTGGCCGTTGGGGCCCAGCATGCGGGAAGTCAGCGCGAACGTCGCCTGGTTGGCGTCGCCGAAGCGGTCGCCGCCGACGAAGCGGTTCTCGGAGAAGATCTGCGCGTAGTTGAAGTCGGCGATCGTGGTGTCGAAAATCGGGATCGCATCCTGGTTCCGGTAGGGCACGTAGACGTAGTACAGGCGCGGCTCGAGCGTCATCGTCGAGCCGGCGCCGAGCAGGTCGGAGCTCCGCTCGAACACCAGGCCGCTGTCCAGGCTTCCCCAGGGCACCGTGACTTCGGGTGTCTGCGGCTGGCCGGGTGCGGCGCGCGTCAGCGAGTAGCCGGTGTAGCGCACGCCCGCCTTCGGGGTAAAGAACCATCCCGGGGCGAGCAGCGGCACCGTCAGCGACGGCGCAAAAGTGCTGCGCGCGCCCTCGACCATGGTCGGGTGCGTGAAGCGCACGTACTCGGCCGGCAGCGCCGCGTCGATCCCGAGGAGGTCGTTGTAGCCGGCGGCTACGTTCAACTGCGGCACGCGATGGTAGGGCGGCACGGTCGGGGCCAGCGGGTCCTGCAGGGTCTGGAAGGCCTGCACCCGCGCCACCATGCTGTAGGGCGCGGAACGGCTGAAGCTGCCGGCGTGCGTGAGGTGCGCGTCCTGCGGCAGGTTGCCGGTCGAGATCTGCTTCACCTGGCTGCCGAGGTCGACGAAATAGCGGTCGTCGGATACGCGGTTATAGTCGATCTGCGCGGTCACGCTGCCCGGCAGCTTGTGCGTGTGCTGGAACGACACCCCCTCGCGCGAGGTGCCGAACTCGCGGTCTTCGGGCAGGACCTCGAGCTTGAGCTCGCCGGCGAAGCTGGGTTGCAGGTAGCGCGCCTGGCTCTTGAGCTGGTAGCCGCGCTTCGCCATCACCACTGGCGTGAACGTCGCGTCGTATTCGGGCGCGATGTTCCAGTAGTAGGTGATGCCGAGCTCCGCGCCGCGCGAGGAGGTCTGCGAGTAGTAAGGGGACAGCAGCCCGCTCTTGCGCCGGCCGCCGAGCGGAAAGATCGCCCAGGGCGAGGCGAGGATGGTGGTGTCGAAGAACACCAGCCGCGGATACGTCGCCGTGCCCTCCTCCTCGTCGAAGTCGAGCTCGAGCTCGGAGGCCTCGACGCGCCAGTCCTCCTGGCCCGGCTGGCAAGTGGTGTAGCTCGCGTCGGTCAGGCGGTAGTGATTGCGCCCGAGGAACTCGATGCGCCGGGCCGAGCCGCGCGCGATGCGGTCGCGCTGCAGCAGATAGCCCGGCTCCTCGAACACGCCGGTGTCGTCGAGCATGTTGTACTGCAGGCGCGGCCCGAAGAAGCGGTCGGCGCCGCGCTGCAGGCGCACGCCACCCTCGCCTTCGGCGCGGCCGGTCTCGCGGTTGTAGCGCAGCACCTCGCCGAAGATCGTCATGTCGTCGCGGCGGATCTCGGCCTTGCCGCGCGCCGTCACCTCGAGGTCGCTGACGCCCTCGATGCTCTCGGCCTCGATCGTCGTGCGGTCGGGATCCTCTTTCTGCGCGAGTGCCGGCGCGGCTGCAGCCAGCGCGACTGCGAGCGTCGCCACGCGGAACACCATGAGCCGGAAAGGTTTTTCCTTGTTAGAATTTTCAATGATACACGCCGATGCGCGGCGCGACGCCCTGCAAGGCTGGCTCCGGCAGGAGCTGCGCACCCAGGCCTTCACCCTCAGCCCCGCTTCCGAGGACGCGAGCTTCCGGCGCTACTGGCGCGCGCGCCTCGACGACGGGCGCAGCTACGTCGCGATGGACGCCCCGCCGGACAAGGAGGATTGCCGGCCGTTCGTGCGCGTGGCGCGCATGCTCGCCGACGCCGGCGTGCACGCGCCGCAGGTGCTGACCCAAGACCTGCGGCAAGGCTTCCTGCTCCTCACGGACCTTGGCAACCGTACGTACCTCCAGGAGTTGAATGCAACGAATGCATCACGCCTCTTTGACGATGCGACCGAAGCGCTGCTGCGCTGGCAGCGCGCGACGCGCGCGGGCGAGTTGCCGCCGTACGACGAGGCGCTGCTGCGGCGCGAGATGAATCTTTTCCCGGAATGGTATGTGGGGAAGCATCTTGGTTTGAAATTGAATGAAAAACAAAACGAAGCCCTGGAAGGAATCTTCAAACTCCTGGTGCAAAGCGCGCTCGCGCAACCCGTCGTCTACGTGCACCGCGACTACATGCCGCGCAACTTGATGGTGTGCGAGCCCAACCCCGGCGTGCTCGACTTCCAGGACGCGGTGCTCGGCCCGATCACCTACGACATGGTGTCGCTCACGCGCGATGCCTTCGTCAGCTGGGAGGAAGATCGGGTGCTCGACTGGAGCGTGCGCTACTGGGAAAAAGCGAAAGGCGCCGGCCTGCCGGTCGACGCCGACTTCGGCGAGTTCTGGCGGGCCTTCGAATGGATGGGGCTGCAGCGCCACCTCAAGGTGCTCGGCATCTTCGCCCGCATTCACTACCGCGACGGCAAGCCGAAGTATCTCGCCGACACGCCGCGCTTCATCAAGTACGCCCGGGAGGTGTCGAGCCGGTATCCGGCGCTTGCCCCATTGCTCAGACTTCTGGATCAATTGCAGTGAAGGCCATGGTACTTGCGGCCGGCAGAGGTGAACGCCTGCGGCCGCTCACCGATACGATCCCCAAGGCGCTGGTCGAGGTCGGCGGCAAGCCGCTCATCGCCTGGCAGCTGGAGCGCCTGGCCGCCGCCGGCGTGCGCCAAGCCGTGGTCAACGTCTCGCATCTCGCCGGGCAGATCGTCGAGCGCATCGGCGACGGCGCGAAGTATGGGATACGCATCGCGTATTCCCGCGAGCCGTATCCGCTGGAGACCGCGGGCGGCATCGCGCAGGCGCTGCGCCTGCTCGGCGACGCCCCCTTTCTGCTGGTCAATTCGGACGTGTACTGCGACTACGAATTTTCAAGCTTGAAGAGCATCCGCCTGGGAGCGAGCCTGGCGCACATCGTCCTGGTACCCAATCCGCCGCAGCATCCACAAGGCGACTTCACGCTCGAGTCCGGCTGGGTCGGCAACGGCGCGGCGCCGCGCTACACTTACGCAGGAGTCGCAGTGATGTCGCCGGCGATGGTCGCCGGCGTCACGCCCGGCGAGAAGGCGGCCCTCGGGCCGCTGCTGCGCCAGGCCGCGGCGCAGCGCGCGCTGTCCGGAGAGCTGTTCGAGGGCCTCTGGCAGGACGTGGGCACCGTCGAGCGGCTCGCGGAGCTTGAAGCACGCCTGGCAGCGAACAGATGAAACCGACCGAGCTCAGCCCGATCTACGCGAACCGCCGCCGGCGCCTGGCGCAGGCGCTCGGCGCCGGCGTCGCCGTGGTGCCCACCGCGCCGGAGCGCGTGCGCAACCGCGACAGCCACTACCCCTACCGTTTCGACAGCTACTTCTACTATCTGACGGGCTTCATCGAGCCCGAGGCGGCGCTGGTATTGCTTCCTGAAAAATCCCTCCTGTTCTGCCGCGAGCGCAATCCCGAGCGCGAGATCTGGGACGGCTTGCGCTACGGCCCGGAAGGCGCGCGCGAGCGCTTCGGCTTCGACCAGGCCCACCCGATCGCGGCGCTCGACGCCGAGGTGGAAAAGCTGCTCGAGAACCAGCCGGTGCTGCACACCCCGCTCGGCGCCGACCCGGAATGGGACGCGCGCGCCATGAAATGGCTGAACGCGGTGCGCGCGCGCGTGCGCGCCGGCATCGCCGCGCCCGACCGCGTGCAGGACGTGCGCGCCGCGCTCGACGACATGCGCCTGGTCAAGGATGCGCACGAGCTCGGCGTGATGCGGCGCGCGGCGCGCATCGCCGCGCAGGCCCACCGCCGCGCGATGCAGGCGGCGCGCCCCGGGCGCAACGAGTACGAGATCGAGGCCGAGCTGCTGCACGAGTTCCGGCGCAGCGGCGCGCAGGCGCCCTCCTACACGCCGATCGTCGCCGGCGGCGCCAACGCCTGCGTGCTGCACTATGTGGCGAATGACGCGCCGCTCGGCGACGGCGAGCTGGTGCTGATCGACGCCGGCTGCGAGCTCGACGGCTACGCCTCGGACGTCACGCGCACCTTTCCGGTGAACGGCCGCTTCAGCGGCGCGCAGCGCGAGGTCTACGAGCTGGTGCTCGCGGCGCAGCGCGCAGCGCTCGACGCCGTGCGCCCCGGCAAGGCCTGGAACGAGCCGCACGATGCCGCGGTGCGCGTGCTGGCGCAAGGCATGATTGATTTGAAATTGCTGGTTGGAGGTTTGCAGGAGATATTGGAAAAAGAAGCGTACAAGCGCTTCTATATGCATCGCACCGGGCACTGGCTCGGCCTCGACGTGCACGACGCCGGCGACTACAAGCGCGCCGGCAACTGGCGCGCGCTCGCCCCGGGCATGACGCTTACGGTCGAGCCCGGCCTCTACATCCGCGCCGCAGAGGACGTGCCGGCGCGCCTGCGCAACATCGGCGTGCGCATCGAGGACGACGTGCTGGTGACCGACGCGGGCTGCGAGGTGCTGACCGCCGAGGCGCCGAAGGCGGTGGCCGACATCGAGGCGCTGATGCGCGACGCGCGCGGCCGTGATTGACGTATTGATCCGCGGCGCCGGCCCGGTCGGCTGCGTGGCCGCGTTAGCGCTCAAAGGTTCACAGTCCGTAAGAATCCTCGGGGGAGGCTCTGCGGCGACCGGCTTCCGTCCGATTGCGCTGTCCTACGCCAGCCGGCTGATTCTCGAGCGCATCGGGGTATGGAAAGCGCTCGACGCGACACCGATCGCCACCATCCTGGTCTCGCAGCGCGGCGGCTTCGGCCGCATGCGCATGGACGCCGCCGACGCCGGCGTCCCGGCGCTCGGCTACGTGCTCGAGTACCGCACCCTGCTGCACGCGCTGCAGTCCGCGGCGCGCGGCCTGATGACCGACGCCGACGCCGACGCCCGCTGCGTGGTGCATGCCGAAGGCAAGGCCGAGGACGCCGCGGAGACGCGCTACGCGCAGGACGCGCTGGTGGGACTGGTGGAGTTCGCGCCGCCCGCCCGCGGCACCGCCTTCGAGCGGTTCACCGAGGAAGGGCCGCTCGCGCTGCTGCCGCTGGGCGCCCGCCATGCACTGATCTGGAGCATGCGGCCGGAGCGGGCGCGGGAGCTCGCCGCCGCCCCCGCCGCCGAGTTCCTGCGCAGCCTCGCGGCTGCCGCCGGCACGCGGCCCGGCCAGCCGCTGAGCGTGCAGTCGCTCAGCGTGCAACCGCTCGCCTTGCGCGTGCGTGCCACGCGCGTCGCGCCGCGGGCGGTGTACATCGGCAACGCCGCGCAGACCCTGCACCCGGTCGCGGGCCAGGGGCTGAACCTCGGCCTGCGCGACGCCTGGGATCTGGCGCAGGAGTTGAGCGCGGCGAGCGATCCGGGCGCCGCGGCCGCGCTCGAGCGCTTCGCCGCACGGCGGCGCTTCGATGCCGGCGCCGCGGTCCGCGTCACCGACCTCCTTGCAAGGATTTTTCTGCACTCCAACCCGCTGTTGGGCGCCGCGCGGGGGGCCGCATTGACCGCGCTCGATATTTTTCCCGCGCCGCGGCGCTTTTTTGCGCGCCGCATGATCTTCGGTCCTTCCGCATTGCCGTAAAAACAAATAAAATTCGTTCCCCTTCGGAGCGAAAATCTCGGCAATGAGAATCGGAGCACACGCGCTGCGCAATGGCCTGTTTGTCGCTCCGATGGCCGGCATCACCGACCGCCCGTTCCGGCGGCTCGCGCGGCGCTTCGGCGCGGCGCTCGCGGTTTCCGAGATGGTGTCGGCCCGCCCCGAGCTGCGCGGCTCGCGCAAGACCCGGCTGCGCCTCGACCACGCCGGCGAGACCGGCCCGATCTCGGTGCAGATCGCCGGCGCCGACCCCGCCATGCTCGCCGAAGCGGCACGCTGCAACGTGGCCGAGGGCGCCGAGATCATCGACATCAACATGGGCTGCCCGGCCAAGAAGGTCTGCAACGTCGCCGCCGGCTCGGCCCTGCTCGAGGACGAAGCGCTGGTGGCGCGCATCCTGGATGCGGTGGTGGCGGCGGCCGGCGTGCCGGTGACGCTGAAGATCCGCACCGGCCCGGCCCCCGAGCGACGCAACGCCCTGCGCATCGCCCGCATCGCCGAGTCCGCGGGCGTCCAGGCCCTGGCGATCCACGGCCGCACGCGTGCCGACGCTTTCGCCGGTAGCGCCGAGTACGACACCATCGCCCTGGTGAAGGCGGCGGTGCGCATCCCGGTGATCGCCAACGGCGACATCCGCTCGGGCGCGGACGCCCGGCGCGTGCTCCAGGCGACCGGGGCCGACGCGGTGATGGTCGGCCGCGCCGCGCAGGGCAAGCCCTGGCTGTTCCGCGACATCGCGCATTACCTCGCCACCGGCGAGCAACTGCCGCCGCCGGAGCCACGCGAGATCGGCGCGCTGCTCGACGAGCACCTCGACGGCCTGTACAGCCTGTACGGCGCCGATCACGGCGCGCGCATCGCGCGCAAGCACATCGGCTGGACGGTGCGCGAGCTGCCCGGCGGCGAAGCGCTGCGCTCCAGCGTCAACCGGCTGCAGGCCGCCGCGGAGCAGCGCGCCGCGGTCAACGACTATTTCGAGAGACTTGCCGCATGAGCCGAAGCAACGAGCTGTCCGACTGCGTCAAGCGCTCGCTCGAGCGCTATTTCAAGGACATGGACGGCGAGAAGCCGACCTCGATCTACGAGATGGTGCTGAAGAACATCGAACGGCCGATGATCGAGACGGTGCTCGGGCACGCCAAGGGCAACCTGACCCTGGCGGCGGCGATGCTCGGCATCAACCGCGCTACCCTGCGCACGAAGATGCAGCACCTGCGCATCAAAGGGTAGTTGTTGAAAGTCCATCGGGCGCTGCTCAGCGTCTCCGACAAGTCCGGTATCGTCGAGCTCGCCCGCGGGCTCGCCGCGCTCGGCGCGCAGCTCGTTTCCACCGGCGGCACCGCCCGGCTGCTGGAAAAGGAAGGCCTCAAGGTCACCGAGGTCTCGGCCTACACCGGCTTCGCCGAGATGCTCGACGGCCGCGTCAAGACGCTGCATCCCAAGATTCACGGCGGGCTGCTCGCGCGCCGCGACCAGCCGGCGCACATGGCGGCGATCCGCGCCGCCGGCATCGAGCCGATCGACCTGCTGGTGGTGAACCTCTACCCGTTCGCCGCCACGGTGGCCGATCCGGACTGCCGCCTCGAGGACGCGATCGAGAACATCGACATCGGCGGCCCGGCAATGCTGCGCGCCGCGGCCAAGAATCACAGTGGCGTAGCCGTGGTGGTCGATCCGGCCGACTACGGCCGCGTGCTCGAGGAGCTGCGCAGCGGCGCGCTGTCCGACGCGACGCGCTTCGCCCTGGCCACGAAAGCGTTCGCGCACACCGCGGCCTATGACGGCGCGATCGCCAACTACCTCTCGTCGCGCGCCAGCGCGTATCCCGAGGTCCTGACGCTGCAGTTCCACAAGCTCCAGGACCTGCGCTACGGCGAGAACCCGCACCAGAGCGCGGCGTTCTACCGCGACGCGGCCCCGGTCGGCGGCGCCCTGGCGCGCTACCGGCAGGTGCAGGGCAAGGAGCTGTCCTACAACAACATCGCCGACGCCGATGCCGCTTGGGAATGCGTCAAGAGCTTCGCCGAGCCGGCCTGCGTGATCGTGAAGCACGCCAACCCCTGCGGCGTCGCGACCGCCGCGAGCCTCTCGGCGGCCTACGACGCCGCTTATCGCACCGATCCGGTGTCGGCCTTCGGCGGCATCCTCGCCTTCAACCGCGCGCTCGACCGCGCCGCCGCCCAGGCGCTCGGCAAGCAGTTCGCCGAGGTGGTGGTCGCGCCGCGCATCGAGGCCGAGGCGCTGAAGGAGCTCTCCGGCAAGGCCAACCTGCGCCTGCTCGAGGTGCCGCTGGTGCACGAGGCGCAGGCGCGGGACTTCAAGCGCGTCGGCGGCGGGCTTTTGGTCCAGAGTACCGATGCGGAATCCGTGAATGAAAAAGCTTTGAAGGTGGTAACGAAGAAGAAGCCGACCGATTCACAACGTGCGGATCTGCTGTTTGCGTGGCGCGTGGCGAAGTTCGTGAAGTCGAACGCCATCGTGTTCTGCCGCGGCGGCGCGACCCTCGGCGTCGGCGCCGGCCAGATGAGCCGCCTCGACAGCGTGCGCGTCGCTTCGTCCAAGGCGCGCGACGCGAAGCTCGACCTTGCCGGCTCGGTGGCGGCCTCCGACGCGTTCTTCCCGTTCCGCGACGGGCTCGATGCGCTCGCCGAGGCCGGCGCCGCCGCCGTGATCCAGCCCGGCGGCAGCCTGCGCGATGCCGAGGTGATCGCCGCCGCCGACGAGCGCGGCATCGCCATGCTGTTCACCGGCATGCGCCACTTCCGCCACTGACATGAAGCTGCTGGTCATCGGCGCGGGCGGACGCGAGCATGCGATGGCGTGGAAGCTGGCGCAGAGCCCGCGCGTGCAGAAGGTCTATGTCGCGCCGGGCAACGGCGGCACCGCCACCGAGAACGGCCTCGAGAACGTCGCGCTCAACAGCATTCCCGACCTGGTTTCATTTTCCAGAAGAGAAAAAATCCACCTGACGGTCGTCGGCCCCGAGGCGCCGCTCGCTGCCGGCGTGGTCGATGCGTTCCGCGATGCTGGACTGAAAATCTTCGGCCCGCTGCGCGCCGCGGCGCAGCTCGAGGCCTCCAAGGATTTCGCCAAGGCGTTCATGGTGCGCCATCGCATCCCGACCGCGGCGCACGCGACCTTCAGCGACGCCGCGCAAGCCAGGGCTTATGTCGCCAAGCGCGGCGCCCCGATTGTGGTGAAGGCCAACGGCCTCGCCGCGGGCAAGGGCGTGGTGGTCGCGGCAAGCGTCGCCGAGGCGCACGCGGCGATCGACGGGATGCTGACGCAGAAAAGCCTGGGCGAGGCCGGCGCGCGTTTGGTGATCGAGGATTTCCTCGAGGGCGAGGAAGCGAGCTTCATCGTAATGAGCGACGGCGAGCACGTGCTGGCGCTCGCCACCAGCCAGGACCACAAGCGGCTGCGCGACGGCGATCTGGGCCCCAACACCGGCGGCATGGGCGCGTATTCGCCCGCGCCGGTGGTGACGCCGAAGGTCCACGCGCGCGTGATGCGCGAGATCATCCAGCCCGCGGTGCAGGGCATGGCGCAGGACGGCACGCCCTACGTCGGCTTCCTCTACGCCGGGCTGATGATCGACAAGCAGGGCAACCCGAAGGCGCTGGAGTTCAACTGCCGGCTCGGCGACCCGGAAACGCAGCCGATCATCCTGCGGCTGAAATCCGACCTGCTGGAGTTGATCGAGCGCGGACTGGATGGACAGCTCGATCGAATAGAACCCCAATGGGATCGGCGCGCCGCGCTCGGCGTGGTAATCGCGGCGGGCGGCTACCCCGGCGAGCCGCGCGCCGGCGAGCGCATCGAAGGTCTGCCGCAGCCGGCCGAGGACTGCCGCGTGTTCCACGCCGGCACCCGGCGCGACGGCAAGAGCGTGGTCACCAGCGGCGGGCGCGTGCTCTGCGTCACCGCGCTCGGCGACTCGGTGAAGATGGCGCGCACGCGCGCCTACGAGGCGCTGGCCGGGATCCGCTTCGACGGCATGCAGTACCGCAAGGACATCGGCCACCGCGCGCTGAAGAAAAGCCGCTGATGGACGTGCCGGCGGTCCACGACTACTTCGCCGAGCTGCAAGAGCGGATCGTCGAAGCGCTCGAAGTCATCGACGAGCGCGGCTTCCGCACCGATGAATGGCAGCGGCCGGAAGGCGGCGGCGGCGTGACGCGGGTAATCGAGGACGGCTCCGTGTTCGAGCGAGGCGGCGTCAACTTCTCGCGCGTGCACGGCCGCAACCTGCCGCCTTCGGCTTCCGCTTCCCGTCCGCAGCTCGCCGGCAAGTCGTTCGAGGCGGCGGGCCTGTCCCTCGTCCTGCACCCGCGCAATCCGTACTGCCCGACGGTCCACCTGAACGTAAGGTTCTTCAGCACCCGGGAGGAAAACCCCGTGTGGTGGTTCGGCGGCGGCATGGACCTCACGCCCTTCTACGGCTTCGAAGAAGACGCGCGCCATTTCCACGCGACCTGCCGCGACGCGCTCGCGCCCTTCGGCCCCGACTACTATCCACGCTTCAAACGCTGGTGCGACGAGTACTTCCACCTGAAGCACCGCGGCGAGCCGCGCGGCATCGGCGGCATCTTCTTCGACGACCTCGCCGAGGCCTCCGCGTTCGACCTGGTGAAGTCCGTCGGCGACCATTTCCTGAAGGCGTACGTGCCGATCCTCGAGCGCAGAAGGAGCCATCCGTTCGGCGAGAGCCAGCGCAGCTTCCAGGCCTACCGCCGTGGGCGCTACGTCGAGTTCAACCTCGTGCACGATCGCGGCACGCTCTTCGGGCTGCAGTCGGGCGGGCGCACCGAGTCGATCCTGGTTTCCATGCCGCCGCGCGCCGAGTGGCGCTACGACTGGATCCCCGCGCCGGGCTCGCCCGAGGAAAAGCTCTACACGGACTTCCTCAAGCCGCGCGACTGGCTCTAGGACCCAAATCAGGGACAGACCACGTTTTTCCTCGTTTCACCGAGCAGGTCCAGTTGACCGTCGTCCTGTTTCGCCGATCGCGATGGCCTGCCGGGCTGCCCGCGTTCCACTCGCCGTCCCAAAGCCGCCGATATCGCTCGCTTGAACGCAGCGCCGCCCAATGCGACGTTGCCATTCGTAGCGGCGCGGATCTCATCGACCTGCTCGTTCGCCAGCGATGGCGAGAACAGTGCCCGGTACGCATTTAGTCGCCCGTCGCCGCTGCCCAGGCGTAAGTACTCCTCGTGTGGTGTAACGAGCGCATTGCCGGTGCCCTGTGCATTGGCGCGATAGCTCGACCACCGGTAGTCAGCCGGAGTCGACACGAGCCCTGCGCGAACGGGGTTCAGTTCGATGTACCGATAGCACGCAAGGACGTACTCCTCGGACTGGACGAGGCAGGAGCGGAAACGTCCTTCCCACAACGTGCCGCTTCGCCCGTAGGTGCGGTTCATATACTGGGTGTGCAGCTGACCCAAGTGCTTCATTAATCGAGCGCAGCCGTCCACAGAAGTAGGCGTGACCAGCAAGTGAACATGGTTGGTCATCAGGCAATAGGCATGCAGCGCGCACCCCGTCCGACCCAACAACCGGCCGAGGTGAAGCACGTAGAAGTTCCGATCCTGCTCCTGGACGAAGCAACACTGGCGGTTGTTTCCGCGCTGAACGATGTGCACAGGAATGCCGGAAAGCATGATGCGGGAACGCCGTGGCATGTTCGGTAAACGGCGGCGGTGTTCGGCCGTTGACCGAAAAACGTGGTCTGTCCCTGTTTTTCGGCGGGTCTAGCCGAGCTCGGCGGCCTTGCGGAAGTGGCGCTGCGCCTCGTCGGCCTGGCCGAGGCGCTCGGCGAGGCGCGCGAGCTCGACGCGCGCGCTGCGGCTCTCCTCGAACGACAGGCTCGCCTCGAGGAAGCTGCGCGCCTTGCCCCACAGCTCGGCCTGCGCGCACAGGCGGCCGAGCGTCGCCAGCAGCTGGGCGTCGCGTTCACGCTCGAGCAGCCATTTCTCCGCGCGCTCGATGCGGGCACGGGCTTCCACAACCCTGGTTTCCTGAGAAAGGCGATCGGGAAGCTCACCGTACAGCGCGACCAGCTGCGGGGTCCATTCGGCGGCGAGCGCCTTCTCGACGATGTCGCGCGCCAGCCCCGTCAGCCCGAGCGCGGTGGCATGGCGCGCGCCGGCAGCGGCGACACGCGGCTGCACCTGGTCGCGCGCAGGGATGCCGCGCCAGCGCCGCTCGAGGGCGCCGGCGTCGTCGGCCGAGCGCGCCAGCAGCTCGACGGTCGCCTGCACCTTGTATTCCTCGGCGAGCGCCGGAGCGATCGCGTCGCGCTTGGCGAGCTGCGTGGCGAGACGCAGCACCTCGTCCCAGGCGCCGGCGCCGCGCTCGGCGCGCAGCAGCATACGCGTGGTGGCGACGTGCGTCGGCCCGCCGCCGTGCAGGTTGCGCAGCGCGTCGCGCGCCCCCTGGAAGTCGCGGTCCTCGAGCGCCAGCTCGGCGCGGCTCACCAGGCGCGCCGCCTGCAGCGCCTCGCCCGAATCTTCGGCGCGCTCCAGCCACCGGTCGCGGCGCTCGAAGTCGCGCAACTGGTGCGCAGCGCGCGCTGCGAGCAGCGCGGCCAGACCGGGCGTCGGGCCGCTGTCGAAAGCGATGCGCGCCTCCTTCTCGGCGCGGGCGTAGCGGCCCTCGTAGTAGGACTGCAGCGCGGCGGCGAGCGCGGTGTGCGAGCGCTCGCGGCGGCGGCGCTGGCGCCAGATGCGCACCGTCGCCGGCAGCGACAGCGCGTTGCCGAGCAGCCGCAGCGCGGCATACAGCAGCACGAACGACAGCAGCGCCGCCACGGCGAACAGCACCATCGACATCTCGACCCGGTACGGCGGGTAATAGAACAGCACGTAGCCGGTATCGATGCGCGCCAGGATCACCAGCGCGACCGCGGCGGCGAACACCGCCAGCAGCCAGCCGAGCGATTTCATCCGGGCGTTCGGCTGCGGCCGCGGCGCGACTGGTAGCCGCGCACCGCTTCCAGGCTCTCCGAGATGGTCGGCATCTCGAAGCTGATCGAGGTGGCGGAGAGCTGCCGCAGCTGCGCCAGCGCGTCGACCGAGGCCTTGGAGCGCGCGTCGAAATAGCGCCGGATCCAGGCCTGCGAGGCGCGCAGGTCCTCGCGGTAGCCCGCCTCGTCGCGCGTCAGCAGCGAGATGCGCGCGTTCAGCAGCCGCAGGCGCAGGTTCTCGCGCAGGAAATAGGCCTGCGGCGGCGGCAACAGCGGCGGCTCGGGCGTGCTCACCTGGCGCACCACCACCAGGCCCTTCAGCTCGCTCCACACCTCGGAGCCCAGGCGCGACCAGAAGCCGCGCTCGGCGGCCGGCGGCGCGTCCTTGCCGTTCTTGCCCTTCGCCGGCCGCTCGCTGCGCTCGTCGAAGGCGAGCGGCAGGGCGTCCACCCCGGCGACCAGGCTGTCGAGCCGCGCCGTCATGCCGCCGACGTCGAGCACCGGCAGCGCCCGCAGCCGCTCGATGTCGCGCGCCAGCGCGCGCCGGATCGGCGCGAACTGCGGCCGGTCGGTGCGCGCCAGGCGCGCCTCGGCGAGCTGCAGCGCAAGCAGCGCGGCGCGCACGTTGCCGGCGAGCTGCAGCTGCTGCGAGGCAATGGCGAGCACCTGTTCGATCTCGGCGAGCTGCCACTCGTCGCGGTTGCGCGACAGCTCCTGGTAGAGCGCCTCGAGCGCCAGGCTCTGGCTCTGCGCCTCGGCCAGCCGCGCCTCGAGCTGGCCGAGCTTGACCTGCGTGTCGCGCGCCGCCTCCTGCGACAGGCGCGCGATCGAGCGCGCCTCGCGCGAGTCGGCCTCGATGTCGCGCAGGCGCCGCGCCAGCTCCTCCTGGGTGGCGGCTACGCGGTTGCGCGAGTCCAGCCAGAAAAGGGCGGACAGGCCGGTCGCGAGCGCCACCACGATCAGCAGCAGGAGCGGCGCGCGCGAGCGCCGCGCCGCCGCAGATTCGACCTTGTCTTCAGCCATGGACCTGAAAGTATGCCACCAGGCGATCGAACATTTCGTCGTCGGAGTGGCCGGCGAGCACGACTTCGCGCACCGCGAATGCCCGCGCGCGTTCGGCGATGCGCGGGTGCGGCACGAAAAGCGGCGTCGAGCGCAGCAGCTCGGGATCGAGAACCTCGAACAGGTTGGCGAGGCCCTGGCTGGAGGACACCGTGACCGCGGCGAGCTCCCCCTGCCGCCATGGGCGCGGCGGCGCCTTCGGCCGCAGGCGACGGTAGCAGCTCACGTGCTCGACCTGCGCGCCGCGCGCCGCCAGCGTCTCGCCCAGGAGCTCGCGCCCGCCGTCGCCGCGCAGGATCGCGATGCGCTTTCCGGCGACGCTCCCGAGCTCGGGCACGGCGAGCAGCGCCTCGCTGTCGGCGCCGGCGAGCGGCGCGATTACGCTGCCGATGCCGTACTTCGCGAGCTCGCGGCGCGTGCCGCCGCCCACCGCAGCGACGCGCAGCCCCTGCGGCCAGGTGCGCACGTGCTGCATCGCTTTGGCGACCGCAGTCGGGCTGACGAAAATCGCCAGGTCGAACTCGCCCAGGCGCCCGAGCGCGGCCGGGGCCGCGACTTCCTCGATCTCGATCGCCGGGAAGAGGTGGGCGCGGCCGCTCGCCTCCTCGATGAGGCGCGCGAGGCGCCCCGCCTGCGCCCGCGGGCGAGTGACCAGGATGGCGCGCCCGCGCAGCGCCTCAGAGGCCAAGGATCGCCTCCGCGCCCTGCCGGCGCAGCTCGGCCGCGGCGCGCTCGCCGAGGCCCCGCGGGTCGTCCGCCGCGCCTTCCAGGTCGCAGCGCGCCAGGCGGCGGCCGTCGCCCGACGCCACCAGCGCGCGCAGGCGCAACCGTCCGGAGCGCGGCTCGGCGTAGGCCGCGAGCGGCAGCGAGCAGTTCCCGCCCAGCGCGCGGCTCACCGCGCGCTCGGCTTGCACGCAGGCCGTGGCCTGCGCGTCGGCGAGCGGCGCGAGCAGCGCCGCGATTTCGGGGCGCCCGGCCAGGCACTCGATGCCGAGTGCGCCCTGGCCGGGGGCGGGCAGGCTTTCGTCGGGCTCGAGAGGCGCGCGGATGCGCGCCTGCAGCCCGAGGCGCACCAGGCCCGCGACCGCCAGCACGATCGCGTCGTACTCCCCGCGGTCGAGCTTGGCGATGCGCGTCTCGACGTTGCCGCGCAGCAGCCGGATCTCGAGCGCCGGGTAGCGCGCCAGGACCTGCGCCGAGCGCCGCAGGCTGGAAGTGCCGACGGCGGCGCCCTTGGGCATTTCTTTCAAACTTCCATAGGAGGAAGAAACAAAAGCGTCTCGAGGGTCCTCGCGGGCCGTGATCGCGGCCATGACGAATCCCGGCGGCAGCTCCGCAGGAACATCTTTCATCGAATGCACCGCGAGGTCCGCGCGGCCTTCAGACATCGCGCTCTCCAGCTCCTTGATGAACAGCCCCTTGCCGCCCGCCTGGTCTAGGCGCTGGTCGACGAGCTCGTCGCCGCGGGTGCTGAGCGGGAGCAATTCAACACTCAGCTCATGATGGAGTTTCTTCAGCAAAGTCGCGATGTGCTCCGCCTGCCACAGCGCAAGGCGGCTGCGCCGCGTGGCGATCACCAGCCGCTTCATGTCACCAGGTCGCGCAGCAGCGGCCATTGCCGCCGGCTGACCGGCAGGCGCTCGTCGATGCCGTCGAGCACCACCAGCCAGTGCGGGTCGTCGTCGCCGCCCGGCACGCGCTCGACGCCGCGGATCGCGGCGCGCGCCACCAGGCAATTGCGGTGGACGCGCACGAAGCGCGCGGCGAACTCGCGCTCGAGCGCGATCAGCGGCTCCTCGACCAGGTGCTCGCGCTCGCGCGTGCGCACGGTGACGTATTTCTGCTCGGCGCGCAGGTACAGGATGTCGCGCACCGGCACCAGCGCGATGCGGTTGCGCTCGGCCACCGACAGGTACTCGCGCGGCGCGTTGGCCGCCTTGACCAGTTTTTCCTTCTCGGGAACGGAAGCCTTGCGCAACGCGTCGGCGAGCCGCGCCGCGCGTACCGGCTTCATCAGGTAGTCGAGGGCGTTCAGCTCGAAGGCATCGACTGCGTGGCGGTCGTGCGCGGTGACGAACACGATGCCCGGCGGCGCCTCGAGCGCGGCGAGGTGGCGCGCCACCTCCAGGCCGCTCATGCCGGGCATCTGGATGTCGAGCAGCACCACCTGCGCGCCGCTCCCCGGCGCGCGCTCGAGCGCTTCCAGGCCGTTGCGCGCCTCGCCCACCACGCTCGACGGCAGCTCCGCGGCGATGTCGCCCAGCAGCACCTTCAGCCGCTCGCGCGCCGGCGCCTCGTCGTCGACGATGAACACCTTCAGCTCGCTCACGGCGCCTGCACCCTGTAGGGAATCTCGAGTTCGACCGCGTAGCGCCCGCCTTCGACCCGCGAGCTGATGCGCGCTTCGGCGTCGAAGAAAAGCTGCAGCCGCTCGCGGATGTTGTCGAGCGCCATGCGGTTGCCGGCGCGCTTCGCTTCGGGCTCCAGATACGGGTTCTCGATCCGCGCCAGCACGCGGTCGCCGCGGCGCTCGATGCGCACCGCGACGTCCGCGGTGCCGGTGCCGGGCTCGACGCCGTGGTAGATGGCGTTCTCCAGCAGCGGTTGCAGCACCAGCGGCGGCAGCAGCGCATCGGGCGGCGCGCGGTCGAGCTCCCAGGTGATGCGCAGGCGCTCGCCCAGGCGCAGCTCCTCGATCGCGGCGTAGCGCTCGAGCAGCGCGATCTCCTCGGCGAGGCGCACGAACTGGCGCGCGTCCGACATCAGGGTGCGGAACAGGTCGGCCAGGTCCTCGAGGGTCTGCTCGGCGCGCTTTGGATCGCGTCGGATCAGCGCCAGCACCGCGTTCAGGCTGTTGAACAGGAAATGCGGCCGGATGCGCGCCTGCAGCGCCTGCAGCCGTGCTTCGGTGAGCGCCGGCGAGTGCGCCTTCGTGAGCAGCCGGAAGTACGCCAGCAGCGCGCAGGTGAGCAACGCGCACAGCAACAGCACGCGGCCCGGCCCCGGCACCGGTTGGCCCTGGACCGAGCTGATCGCCGCCAGGTAGCCGGTGGCCAGCGCCAGGACCAGCGCCAGCACGGCAACGCAACCCGCCCAGTACGGCAGCCGCCCGAGCAGGCGCGAAAGCACGAACAGCACCATCACGATCAGCAGCAGCAGCGGTTCGACGAACGCCGCCGCGAGGACGAAGTGCTCCAGCCCCTTCAGGAAATCCGGCAAGGCGAACAGCGCCCCGGCGAGCACCGCGACGTTCACCGCGAGCAGCACGCGCGCGATGACGCCGAGGTTACGGAAGTCCGGCAGCAGGTCCGGATAGGGGTTTTGCCTTATACTGACCATGGTTACGAAGGAGTCTTCAACCGCATTCTTATGCCAAAAAAGCGCTCGCCCTGGTCTGCGCGCTTCGAGGAGCCCGTCGACGAGCGGGTCAAGCGCTTTACCGCCTCGGTCGGCTTCGACCGGCGGCTGGCCAAGTATGACATCGCCGCGTCCCTCGCCCACGCGCGGATGCTCGCCGCGCGCCGCATCCTGGCGCGGCGCGACCTGGCGGCCATCGAGCGCGGCCTGGCGCGCATCGGGCGCGAGATCGAGTCCGGGCGCTTCCGCTGGTCGCTCGACGCCGAGGACGTGCATCTAAATATAGAGCGCCGGCTGATTGCCCTGGTGGGCGAGGCCGGCAAGCGGCTGCACACGGCACGCTCGCGCAACGACCAGGTGGCGACCGACGTGCGGCTGTGGCTGCGCGCCGAAATCGACGAGATCCGCGGCCTGATCGCGCGGCTGGAGCGCGCGCTGCTCGACCAGGCCGAGCGGCACGCCGCGCTGATCATGCCCGGCTTCACCCATATGCAAGTGGCGCAGCCGGTCACCTTCGGCCACCACCTGCTCGCCTACGTCGAAATGCTCGAGCGCGACCGGGAACGGCTGATTCAAACTAGAAAAAGAGTCAATCAACTCCCGCTCGGCGCGGCAGCGCTCGCCGGCACCGGCTTCCCGATCGACCGGGCGCGCGTCGCCCGCGAGCTCGGCTTCGAGGGGCTGTGCGGGAACTCGCTCGACGCGGTCTCCGACCGCGACTTCGCCATCGAGTTCTGCGCCTGCGCCGCGCTGGTGATGGTGCATCTGTCGCGCCTCGCCGAGGAGCTCATCCTCTGGGCGAACCCGCGCTTCGCCTTCGTGCGCCTGCCCGACGCCTACAGCACCGGCTCCTCGATCATGCCGCAGAAGAAGAACCCCGACGTGCCCGAGCTGGTGCGCGGCAAGAGCGCTCGCGTCTTCGGCCACCTGGTAGGCCTGCTCGCGCTGATGAAAGGTCAACCCCTCGCTTACAACAAGGACAACCAGGAGGACAAGGAGCCGCTGTTCGATACGGCCGACACGGTCAAGGATTGCCTGGCGGTGTTCGCCGGCCTGGTGGCCGGCCTCGAGCCGCAGCCGCGCGCGATGCGCGCCGCGGTGCTCGAGGGGCACGCCACGGCGACCGATCTCGCCGACTACCTGGTGCGCAAAGGCATGGCGTTCCGCGACGCGCACGACGTCGTGTCGCGCGCGGTGCGCGAAGCGGAGCGAATGGGGGTCGACCTTGCGGCCTTGCCTCTTTCCCGCTTGAAAGCTTTTTCAGGAAAGATCGAATCCGACGTCCGGCGCGTACTGACCCCCGAAGGCTCAGTGGCGGCGCGCAAACACCCCGGGGGCACTGCGCCCGCGCAGGTGCGTAAAGCGATTGCCCGCGCGCGTCGGCGCCTGAAGCGATGACCGAGCGGGGCGGCCTGACGCAGATCGGCAAGTACCCGGTCGTGCGCAAGCTCGGCGAAGGCGCGACTTCCGAGGTCTATCTGTGCAACGACACGTTCAACCTGCGCGACGTCGCCATCAAGGTGGCGTTCCCGGAGAGCTTCCAGGACCCGGCGCGCGGCAGGGTGTACAGGAAGTTGTTCCTCACCGAGGCGAAACTCGCCGGCAAGCTGCAGCATCCGCACATCTGCCAGATCTACGACGCGGTCGCCGACGAGAAGCTGCACTACATCGTGATGGAATACGTCGACGGCGGCACCCTCGAGAAGTACTGTCGGCCCGAGGCGCTGCTGCCGGTCGAGCGCATCGTCGAGATCGCTTTCAAGTGCACGCGCGCGCTGGAGTTCGCGCACCGGCTCGGCGTCACGCACCGCGACATCAAGCCGGCCAACATCCTGCACACGGGCGAGACCGACGTGAAGATCTCCGATTTCGGCGCCGCGCTGATTTCGTCCGGGGAGACGACCCAGGTTGCCGGGGTCGGCTCCCCGGCGTACATGTCGCCCGAGCAGATCAAGGAGCACCCGCTCGACCACCGCACCGACATCTACTCGACCGGCGTGGTGATGTACCACCTGCTCACCGGCCGGCTGCCGTTCCAGGCGGCGAACAACTTCACGCTCATCTACCAGATCACCAACGTCGAGCCCGAACCGCCTTCGGCCTTCCGCCTGGACGTGCCGGCTGCGGTCGACGCCATCGTGCAACGCGCCATGGCCAAGGACCTCGCCAAGCGCTACGGCTATTGGGGCGAGTTCTCGGCGGCGCTCGCCGAGGCGTTCAAGTCGAAGAACCTCGACGCGCGCAAGGCGCAGGAGTTCGCCGACTCGGACCGCTTCGAGACGCTGCGCAAGCTGGCGTTCTTCGAGCACTTCTCCGATTCCGAGCTGTGGGAGGTGGCGCGCATGTCGAGCTGGCGGCACGCGCGCGCCGGCGAGACGCTGATGAAGGAAGGCGAGCTCGGCGACTACTTCTGCTTCCTGGCCCAGGGCGAGGTGAAAGTAACCCGGCGCGGGCGCCTGCTCAATCTGCTGCGTCCCGGCGAGCCGTTCGGCGAGATGGCCTACCTGTCGAAGGCCGAGCGCGCGCGCGTCGCCGACGTCACGGTCGCCGCCGACGCCAGCATCATCTCGGTGCCGACCGGCAGGCTCGCGCAGGCCTCGGAGGGCTGCCGCCACAAGTTCGACCGCGCCTTCATGGAGATCCTGGTCGAGCGGCTGTCGATGGCCAACCTGCGCCTGTCCGGGGTGTAGCGCCTGGACCACGTCGCCAACTACCCGATCGTGCGCAAGCTCGGTGAAGGCGCGACCTCGGAGGTGTTCCTGTGCCAGGACCCGTTCCGCGGCAGGCAGGTCGCGGTGAAACGCATCTTCCCCGAATCGCTGCGCGACCCGGTGCGCGGCCGCCTGTTCCGCAAGCTGTTCTTCACCGAGGCCTCGCTCGCCGGCAAGCTTGAGCACCCGCACATCGCGCAGATCTACGACGCCGGCATCGGCGAGGACTCGGGCTACATCGTGATGGAGTTCGTGCCGGGCGGCACGATGGAGCGCTTCTGCGCGCCCGAGAACCTGCTGCCGGCCGAGAGTATCGTCGAGATCATCTTCAAGTGCGCGCGCGCCCTCGCCTACGCCCACATGCAGGGCGTCACCCACCGCGACATCAAGCCCGGCAACCTGCTGTACGCGGCGGCGCCGACCGACGTGCGCATCGGCGACTTCGGGCTGGCCCTGAACGTCGGCGCCGAGACCACGCAGATTACTGGGGTCGGCTCGCCCGCCTACATGTCGCCCGAGCAGATCCGCGAGGAGCTGGTCGACCACCGCACCGACCTGTACTCGCTCGGCGTGGTGATGTACCAGATGCTCGCCGGCCGGCTGCCGTTCCAGGGCTCGAACAAGTTCAGCATGATCTACCAGATCACGCAGTTCGACCCGCCGCCGCCGTCCTCGCACCGGCCCGAGGTGCCCGAATCGCTCGATCGCATCGTGCGCCGCGCGATGCAGAAGGACGCGAAAGCGCGCTACCACAGCGGCGACGAGTTTGCCGACGAGCTGGTCGCGGCACTGCGCGCCGGGCTCGGCGCGGGGCGGCGCGAGGCCTTCGGCGACGCCGACAAGTTCGCCGCGCTGCGCGCCATGCGCTTCTTCGCGCGCTTCGCCGAGCCCGAGCTGTGGGAGGTGGTGCGCCTCGGCGACTGGCAGCGCGTGCCCCCGGGCACCGAGGTGATGCGCGAGGGCGAGCCGGGCGATTTCTTCTGCGTGCTGGTCGAGGGCGAGGCGCGCGTCGCCAAGAACAAGAAGCTCCTCACCGTGCTCGGCGCGGGCGAGTGCTTCGGCGAGATGGCCTACCTCGCGACCGACCGGCGCGAGCGCGGCGCCACCGTGACCGCGTCCAAGGAATCGCACATCGTGCGCGTGCGCACCGCCGACCTCGAGCAGGCCTCGATCGCCTGCCGCAGCCACTTCGACCGCGCCTTCATCGGCATCCTGGTCGAGCGGCTGAACCTCGCCAACACGCGGCTGACATCGGGTTGATCGACGGTCGCACGCTTCGCAGCATCAAGCAGCATCGGCTGTGACAAACAAACGGCTTCTCGCCGCCTCGGTGATGGCGACGACGCAGGGGTGCGTTATGCGCCGCTCGACGGAGATTGCGAAGAACTCCTCGATGATCTCCTGCGTTCGGCCGATCGTTTTCACCTCGTACTGCATTTCGATTTCGGATTCGAGAAC
>CAZNVH010000021.1:0-74112 GCA_964576525.1 uncultured Enterobacteriaceae bacterium | reverse complement strand
CGCCGCGCGCCTCATCCATGAGAAGAAGATGGGTCCCGCCATCATCGTCTTCCCCGACTGCTTCACCGCGCTCGGCGGCAACCAGTACGTCAACTCCTCCGCGATCGGCGACTACGCCGACTACCTCACGCGCGAGATCATTCCCTTCGTCGACCGCGAATTCCGCACCCTTGCGGATCGCGAGCACCGCGGCTGCTTCGGCAAATCCTCCGGCGGCTACGGCGCGATCATCCACGGCATGAAGTACGCGAAGTACTGGGGCGCCATCGCCGACCACTCTGGCGACGCCTACTTCGAGTTCGTTTACTGGCATGACTGGCCCAACACCCTGAACGAGCTTGCCAAGCACTGCGCACGGAAAAGGAACTCCAGGGGGCTAAACAAAGGCCTCGACGACGGGCGCATTCGCCGTTTCTTAAATAAGGTCTGGCAGAAAGAAAAACTCTCGACCGTAGAGGGCCACGCCCTCATGAACCTTTGCATGGCCGCCACCTACGACCCCGACCCGCGCGCGCCCCTCGGCTTCCGCATCCCGTTCAACGCCGAAACCGGCGAAGCCATCGCCGAGCGCTGGCGCAACTGGCGCCGCCACGACCCGATCAACCTGGTCACGAGGTACCGGGCCAACCTGAAATCACTCCGCGGGATCTACATCGACTGCGGTTGGCGCGACCAGTACCACATCCACTACGGCTCACGCATCCTGTCGCAGCGTTTGGCAGAGGCAGGTATCAAGCACAGGTACGAGGAATTCGACGACGACCACTCCGACATCGACTACAGGATGGACGTCAGCCTGACCTTTCTCTACCGTGCGCTGATACGCTGAAGGTCTGCGCGACCGCATTCAGAGACACTCACTTCTTGACGGCTAACACTCCATCGCCGTTCAACCTCGGGGCAAACCCCGCGCGCTGCAGTCGTTTCGCCACTTCGTTGGGAACATTCCGGCCGCTGGTCAGCTTGTTCGGTGTGCCGGTGTAGTGGAATAGCTTGCCGTTGCGCTTGAGCACTCTCGACAGCTCACCATAGAAGGCTTGCGAGTAGAGCTCTCCGGCGGTACCGAAGCGCGGCGGGTCGTGCAGGATTGCGTCGAAGGAGTTGCTGGGCAGTACGCCGATCTGCGCGGCAATATCGCCGTGAGTCAACGTCAATCCGCCGCCGGTTTCGGGCGACCAGGGATTGAGGCTGCGGAGCCAGATTACGTCGGCGTTCTTCTCGTAGGAATGCACCTGGCTCGCGTGGCCTTGCAGGCACCAGGCGGCGAAGTAGCCGAGGCCGCCGCAGGTATCGAGAATCACCTTGCCGCGCGGCTGGATCAATCCCACTTTGCGCTCGGCGTCCGCATAGGGCGAGACGCGCAACGTGGGCAGCATCTTGATGCCGTCGATTTCGAACGTCGGCGGGCCCCATTCGGTCGGCACCAGCTTGATCAGGGACGTCGTAAAGCGCGCCACTGGCTCAAAGGTCCCGCCGACCCAGTGGTAGACAGTTCTGTCCTTGCAGATTTCCAGATAGGGGAAGCGGTCGCCTTGCCAGGTCCATTCCGCAGCGCCCACCTCGACGGTCGTTCTCGAGCGACCCAGGTCCAGCGAGCACTCGACCGTGGGCGCGCCGGCGCGCGCGGCCGCTCGGAGGATAGCGTGCACTTTTTGCGTCAGCAGTGGTCCGATCACTGATAGGCTCCGCGACCATGATGCAGGAAGTCGACCACAAGCCGAAGCGCGCAATCGTGGCGGCGGTGCAGTTGTCCAGCGCGTTCCTGCGCGTGCGCGGCGAGCCCGAGGCCGTTAAGCGCCTGCGCGAGCAGTTCGCGACGTGGTTCAGCTCTTCAGCATCCGATCGAGGTGCTCGAGGTCGTTGATCACGCGCCACTCGGCCGCGCCGGCCTTCTCGACGCGCTTCTGCCAGTCTTCCAGCCGCCCCATGTAGCGCCGCGGGTCGATGTTGTCGGTCTTCAGCTTGACCACGTTCACCGCCACCACGCGGATGTTCTTCAGGTCGATCGGGAAGTCGCGCAGGGTCTGCTTGTCGAGCTCCTCCTGCATGTCGGAGAAGATCAGGAGGGTCTTCTTCCCCGCGCCGGTCTCGTTGAGGAACAGGGCGCCCTGGATCAGCCCGCCGGTGATGTCGGTGTAGGCGCTGCCGCGCGAGGTCCGGGTGAAGGCTTCCATCTGCTCGCGGAAGGCGCGCTTCTGCGCGTTGGCCTGCGACGGGCGGTTGTCGAAGGTCGCCTTGGCGATGATGTCCTTTTCGCTGAAGCTGCGGCTGCGCACGCGCGCCACCGCCAGCGAATCGCCCGACTGCAGCGAGCCGAGCAGGAAGTTGACGATGAGCTGGGCCTTGTCGATCTCCTGCGCGTAGGTGCCCGAGGTGTCGACCAGCATGTACACCGCGTGCGCGTGGCTGCGCTGGTCGGCGCAGCCCGGCAGCAGGGGAAGGAGCACGCCTAGCGTGCTGGTGGCGAGCCCCATTGCCGGCAGCGAGGCGAGGAAAGCGCGCTTCTTCATGAGGCCCTCCTTGCCGGGAGTTTTTCGTTTTCCAGGTGTGGCGTCTTCAGCTTGAAAAGGCGTTCGGCCAGCAGCGGCAGCACGATGACGATGTCGTACAGCGTGATCGTCACCTTGGCGAGGTTGCGCACCAGGTTGCCGGCGAGGCGCAGGACGAACGCCGCGCCGCGCGCGAGCAGCACCAGCGCCGCGCCGCCCACGGTGCGCGCCGAGGCGATGAACGACTCGAGCGGGATGGCGACGAACGCCAGCGCGAACGGCAGGATGAAGCCGAGCAGCATCTGGCCGGCGGTCGGGATGCGCGCGAGCCAGGGGTCGGCGGCCACTTGCTGCTGCGGCACCGTCGCGAGCGACTGCAGCAGCGCCGACTTGTCGGCGATCAGCATGTCGCGCATCAGCGCGAGCGCCGCCTCGATCCCCGCCAGCGTCACCAGCAGCACCAGCGCCACCCACATCATGCGGCGGCGCATGCCGTCTGGGAGCCCGTGGATCTTCGGGAAGAGGTGCGTGATCCTCAGGGTCTCCATCAGGAACAGGCCCATCGTCGCCTCGACGAAGATGATGACCAGGGCGGCGACGTCCGAAGTGCGCAGCGACGCCGTCAGGTAGTCTCCCGCGCCGACCATCTCCGACATCGGCAGCGCGATCAGCTTGTAGTTGACCAGCGCGCCGCCCGCCGCGATGGCGAGCACCAGCGTGGCGGTGAAGAACTGCGTGAGCTGCGACACGGTCAGGGCGTGCTCGGCCTTGTCGCTGCCCTTGGCGATCTGCTGGTACTTCTCGATCTGCGCGTCGATGCGCGCCGCCTGGTCGTTCAGGCTGGTCATTTTCTCGGTGGCCAGCGCCAGCGTCTTGTCGAGCGAGCGCCAGAACGGCATGAAGCCGTTCAGGATCTTGTGCCGCTCCTCGTAGGCGTTGCGGTAGTCGGCCAGCGTCTTGGCGTGGATTTCCTTGATCGCGCGGTTGATCTCGTCCAGCACGCGCTGCACCAGCTCGTTGCCGTTCTTCACCTTGGCGACCGCGTCGACCGCCTCGACCCACTCGGGCGGGGGCGGCGGCACCTCGCCGCACTTCTTGTAGTCCTCCTCGACCCGCGTGATCTCGTCCAGCAGCCGGCGCTGCAGGGCCGGGTAGCCCTCCAGGTCGCGGCGTACCTGCAGCGCCACGCGCTCGAACTCCCGCGCGATGTGCTGGCCCGTCTCCTCGCGCCCGTGCGCGAGCAGCACCTGCCGGTTGCGCTCCCGCATGTCCCGGGCCGCGGCCAGCAGCCAGCGCGACACCAGCTTCAGCGGCCCGTCCGCCAGGTGCCCGACCGCGCGGACCAGGCCGTGCACCGGCCCGCGCGCGGCATAGAGAAACGGCATGGCGATGACAAACCAGATCAGCGCGGAGAGCGCTGCGTTGCCCGGCACGATCATCCAGAGGGGAGAGTCAGCCATCGGGGAGCCTCCTTCGTTGACTGAAGAAAAGCTTAGCCCCGGCGCGCTACGACCGTGCGGTACAAATCCTTGTCACGTTGCGGAAAGCGGGAAGGAAGTCACGCAACGTTGCGAAAAGGCAGCGTCGTTGTGTGGCGACAAAGATCCACAAGTGAAGTTCAATTGAGCTTGATGCCCACCTCGCGGATGATCCGCGCCCACTTGTCCTGATCGTCGCGAATGAATGCCGCCGCGCGCTCCGGCGTGCCGCCTAGCGCTTCCGCGCCAAGGTCCGCGAACTTCGTGACGATCTGAGGCTTGGCGATCATGCGGTTCAGCTCGGAGTTGAGGAGCTGGACGATCTGCGGCGGCGTCTTCGCCGGGGCGAGCAGGGCGAACCATCCGAGGACTTCGAAGCCGGCGAGGCCCATGCCGGTTTCGGCCACCGTCGGGACTTCGGGCATCAGGTGGGTGCGCTGCGCGCTCGAGACGGCGAGGGGGCGGAGGGTGCCCTTGCGGATGTGCGGGGTCATGACGGCGAGGTTCTCGAACATCATCGGCACGCGCCCGGACAGCAGATCGGGCATGACGGCGCCGGTGCCTTTGTAGGCGATGTGCACCATGTCGACGCCGGCCATTTTCTTCACCAGCTCGCCGCCGAGGTGCTGGGCGGTGCCGGGGCTGGTGGAGGCGTAGTTGTACTTGCCGGGGTTCGCCTTCAGCAGCGCGATCAGCTCGCCGAAGCTCTTCGCCGGGAAGTCGGGGTGGACGACGAAGACGTAGGGCGTGCTGGCGACGAGGCCGATGGGCGCGAAGTCGGATTCCTCGTAGGGGAGGGAGGCGTACAGCGATCGAGCGGTGCCGTGGGTGCTCGGCACGAGGATCAGGCTGTGGCCGTCGGGCGTGCTCTTGGCGACGACGCCGGCGCCAATGGTGCCGCTCGCGCCGCCGCGGTTCTCGACGACGAAGGGCTTGCCGATCTGCACGGAGAGCTCGTGGGCGACCAGGCGGCCGATGACGTCGGTGGTGCCGCCGGGAGGGAAGCCGACCATGACGCGCACCGGCTGGGTGGGCCAGGACTGGGCGTGCGCCGTGGGGAGGAAAAGCGGCGGGACGAGCAGGGCGAGGGCGAGGGCGAGGCGGCGGCGGGTCATGGACGGCCTTATGAAGCGATGTACGCGCGCAGAGCCTGCGCCTCCTGCGCGGTCTCGCTGAGCTTCACCTTCACCAGGTCGCCGATCGACACCAGTCCGAGCAGCTTGCCCTCCTCGACCACCGGCAGGTGGCGGAAGCGGCGCTCGGTCATCAGCCCCAGCGCTTCGTCGACCGACATCGACAGCCGCCCGAGCACGAGGCTGCAGGTCATCCGCGCCTCGACCGTCAGCTTGTCGAAATCGCGGTCGCCGTCGGCATGCAGGCGCACCACGTCGCGCTCGGTGAAGATGCCGACGGGGCATCCGCCGGCGTCCGGCACCATCACCGCGCCGACCTTCTCGGCGTGCATGGTGCGGATCGCGTCGGCGACGCTCGACTTGGCCGAAACCGTGATTACGCGGGGGCCCTTGGCCGCCAGTACGTCTTTCAGGTTCATGGACGCCTCCTGGGTTGCTGCGCTTCCTCGATTCTACGGCTAGCATCGAAGCCATGAAGGCGTGCTTCTTCCGCAAGTATGGCGGCCCCGAGGTGCTGGAATACGGGGAGCTGCCCGACCCGGCGCCGGCCGCGGGCGAGGTGGTGGTGGACATCCACGCGGCGAGCGTCAACGCCGCCGACTGGAAGATGCGCGCCGGGGAATACGGCGCCGCGATTACCTTCCCCCACGTGCCGGGCCGGGACTTCTCCGGCGTGGTCGCGGCGCTCGGCGAGGGCGCGGGCGACTTCAAGGTCGGCGACGCGGTGTTCGGCGTGTGCGAGGTGCCGCGCGAAGGCGCCTACGCCGAAAAGATCGCCATCCGGCAGGCGATCGTGGCGCGCAAGCCCGCGAGCCTGAGCCACGCGCAGTGCGCGGCGATCGCGCTCGCGGGCCTGACGGCGCTGATCTCGCTCGAGGAGACGCTGCGCCTGAAGGCGGGCGAGACGCTCCTGGTCCAGGGCGGCGCCGGCGGGGTCGCCGGCTTCGCCATCGCGCTGGCCAAGCACCTCGGCGCGCGCGTCATCACCACCGCGAGCGCGGCGAACCACGCCTACGTGCGCTCGCTCGGCGCGGACCAGGTGATCGACTACCGCACGCAGGACTTCACCAAGCTCGTCTCCGGCTGCGACGCGGTGTTCGACACGGTGGGCGGCGACGTGACGCAGAGGAGCTTCGCGGTGCTGCGCCCGGGCGGGCGCCTGGCGAGCGTGGCCGCGGGCGGCGGCGCACCGCCCTCTCCGCGTCCCGATGTGGCGTCGCTGCGGCCGAAGGTTGGCCGCGACCGGCCGCACCTCGAGCGGGTCGGGGCTTTGGTGACCCAGGGAGCGGTGCGGATTCCGGAGATCGTCGAGTACCCGCTCGCCGAAGCGGCCGCCGCCCACCGCGTGAGCGAGGCGCGCCACCTGCGCGGCAAGCTGGTCCTTCGGGTGCTCTGACCTTAGGCGCTGCTGGCGTGAGCGGCTTCTGGCGTAACAAGGATTTTCTCGCCGGGCTGGTGTTCCTCGCCTTCGGCTGGGCGGCGATCCGCATCGCCGACAACGACTATCCGATGGGCACGCTGATGCGCATGGGGCCGGGGAATTTCCCGGTCGCGCTGGGCGCGATCCTCGCTTTCTTCGGCCTCTACCTCGCGGCGCGCGGGCTGTGGAACTCGCCGCCCGGGGCGCCCGCAAGCGCCGCGGCGCGCGTGAGCTGGGAGTGGCGGCCGGTCGGCTGCATCGTGGCGTCGATGCTCGTCTTCGGCTTTCTCGTGCCACGGCTCGGGCTGGTGCCGGCGCTCGTGGCCATGTTCATCGTCGCCGCGTGGGGCGGGCGCGAGTTTCGCCTCGGCGAGGTGCTGCTGCTGACCGCGGTGATGACGGCGCTCGCCGTGGGCGTGTTCGTGGGCCTGCTCAAGCTGCCGTTCCAGCTGTTCCCCGGGTTCTACTGGACGTGATCGAGAACCTGGCGCTGGGGTTCGCGGTCGCGCTCTCGCTCGAGAACCTCGCCTACTGCTTCGCCGGCGTGGCGCTCGGCACGTTGATCGGGGTGCTGCCCGGGATCACGCCGCTGGTGGCGATCGGGATGCTGTTCCCGCTCACCTTCACGCTGCCGCCGATCCCCTCGCTCATCATGCTCGCGGGGATCTACTACGGCGCGCAGTACGGCGGCTCGACCACCGCGATCCTCCTCAACCTGCCGGGCGAGACCGCTTCCGCGGTGACCTGCATCGACGGCTACCAGATGGCGCGCCAGGGGCGCGCCGGGCCGGCGCTCGCGGTGGCGGCGCTCGCCTCGTTCTTCGCCGGCTGCGTCGGCACGCTGCTGATCGCGCTCGTCGGGCCGCCGCTCGGCGAGTGGGCGCTCGAGTTCGGCCCCTGGGAGTACTGCGCGCTGATGCTGATGGGGCTGGTCGCCTCCGCGGTGCTCGCGCACGGCGACGCCGTGAAGGGTCTCGCGATGGTGGCGCTGGGGCTGCTCTTCGGCATCGTCGGCACCGACGTCAACTCGGGCTGGCCGCGCTTCACCTTCGACGTGCCCGAGCTCATGGACGGCATCGGCTTCACGGTGATCGCGGTGGGGCTCTTCGCCGTGGCGGAGATCGCCGTCAACCTCGAGTCGCGCGAGCCGCGCCCGGTGTTCACCGGCAGCATCCCGCGCCTGATGCCGAGCGGCGCCGACCTCAGGGCCTGCGCGGCGCCGGCGGTGCGCGGCACGGCGCTGGGCGCGCTGTTCGGCGTGCTGCCGGGCACCGGCCCGGCGCTTTCCTCGTTCGCCGCCTACATGCTCGAGAAGAAGCTCGCGCGCGACCCGCAGCGCTTCGGCCACGGCGCGATCGAGGGCGTGGCGGCGCCCGAGGCGGCGAACAACGCCGCGGCGCAGACCGGCTTCATCCCGACGCTCACGCTCGGCATCCCGGGGAGCGCGGTGATGACGCTGATGGTGGGCGCGATGATGATGCACGGCTTCGCGCCCGGGCCGCAGGCGATGGCCCAGAACCCCGAGCTTTTCTGGGGGATCATCGCCAGCATGTGGATCGGCAACCTGATGCTGGTGGTGCTCAACCTGCCGCTCATCGGCCTCTGGGTGCGGCTCCTCCGGGTGCCGTACCGCTGGCTCTTCCCGACGATCGTGATGTTCTGCTGCATCGGCAACTACAGCGTGAGCAACAACCCGGTGGACGTGTACCTGTGCGCGGCGCTCGGGCTGCTCGGCTACGTGCTCGCCAAGCTCGAGTGCGAGCCGGCGCCGCTGCTTCTCGGCTACGTGCTCGGGCCGCTCTTCGAGGAGCACCTGCGGCGCGCCATGCTGCTCGCGCGCGGCGATGCCACGCAGTTCTTCACGCGGCCGATCAGCCTCGCCTTCATGATCGGCACGGCGCTGGTGCTCGTGGTCATGGTCTGGCCGGTGCTGCGGCGGCGGGCGCCCTAGCGCCTAGAAGTCAGCACAAAGCCATCAGCCGGTCTCGCGGCTGCCACTCCTGCCGCCTAGGCTGCACTCTCCGGGCCAAGGGGCGTAAAGCCGACGGCAGGTCGTCAGGGAACATCTTCCTGCCGGCGTCGCTTCCCCTGCGCTCCCTTGTCCTGGGCCATCGCGTGTTACAGTGGAGGCTGCAGGATCTCAAGCAAAAGTGAATTCTGGTCCCTTTACCGCCCAAAGCGGTTCCTGGTAGCAGTCGATTCCCTCCCTTGATCATCGTGCCCGCAGCGAGGCTCGGACAGCTTCGCGCAAAGTTGCAATTTCAAGAATGGAAATGACATGGCTTCAGGTACCGTAAAGTGGTTCAACGACGCGAAGGGTTTCGGATTCATCACGCCGGATGACGGCGGCAAGGATCTGTTCGCCCATCACAGCTCGATCCAGGGTGAAGGTTTCAAATCGCTGAAAGACGGCCAGAAGGTCTCTTTCGACGTGACGCAAGGGCAGAAGGGCCCGGCCGCGGCCAACATCAAGCCGCTGTAAAGACCCAGTCCAAGAGCCGGCCTCGGCCGGCTCTTTTATTTCCGGAACCCCAATGATCGTCGCCTCCGGCATCGCCATCCAGTTCGGGGCCCAGCCCTTGTTTTCAGAAGTCTCCGTGAAGTTCGGCGGCGGCAACCGCTATGGCCTGATCGGCGCCAACGGCTGCGGCAAGTCGACGTTCATGAAGATCCTGGGCGGCGAGCTCGAGCCGAGCGCGGGAACGGTGGCGATCGACGCCAACGAGCGGGTGGGAAGGCTGCGCCAGGACCAGTTCGCGCACGAGAACGAGCGCGTGCTGGACGTGGTGCTGATGGGCCACGCCGAGATGTGGGCGGCGATGCGCGAGCGCGACGCCATCTACGCGGATCCGCAGGCGGGGGAGAAGGAGTTCCTGCGCGCGGCGGATCTGGAGGCGAAGTACGCGGAGTACGGCGGCTACACGGCCGAGGCGCGAGCGGGCGAGCTGCTGCTCGGCCTTGGCGTGCCGACGGCGCAGCACGAGGGGCCGATGAGCGCGGTGGCGCCGGGATGGAAGCTGCGCGTGCTGCTGGCGCAGGCGCTGTTCGGCGACCCGGACATCCTGCTGCTGGACGAGCCGACCAACAACCTGGACATCAACAGCATCCGCTGGCTCGAGGACGTGCTGAACCGGCGCACCAGCACGATGGTGATCATCTCGCACGATCGCCACTTCCTTTCCAGCGTGTGCACGCACATGGCGGACGTGGACTACGGCGGCATCCGCGTGTATCCGGGCAGCTACGACGACTACATGGAAGCCTCGACGCTGGCGAAGCAGCAGCAGGAGAACGCCAACTCCCGCGCCAAGGACCGCATCGCCGACCTGGAGGACTTCGTGCGGCGCTTCCGCGCCCACAAGGCCAAGGCGCGCCAGGCGACCTCGCGCCGGAAGATGATCGAGAAGCTCAAGGTGGAGGACGTGAAGCCCTCCAGCCGGCAGTACCCGTTCATCCGCTTCCTCGTCGACCCGAAGGAAAAGCTGCACCGATTGGCGGTGGAGGCGAAAGGCCTCTATTTCGGGAAACTGGATCTTTCCATCGAGGCCGGCGAGAAGGTGGCGATCATCGGCCCCAACGGCGCCGGCAAGACGCACCTGTTGCGCTGCCTGGCGGGGCAAGTGAAACCGGACGGCCGCGGCAGCGTGAAGTGGGCCGAGAAGGCGCGTCCGGGCTACTGGCCCCAGGACGCTGCGACAGAGTTGGCCATGGATGAAACCCTGGCCGAGTGGATGGGCCGCTGGCGCCGCAAAGATCGCGAGCAGGACGAGCAGATCGTGCGCGCGACCTTGGGGCAGCTGCTGTTCTCGGGCGACGACCAGAAGAAATCGCTCAAGGTGATCTCGGGCGGCGAGGGGCAGCGCATGATCATCGGGAAACTCGTGCTCGACATGCCGAACGTGATGCTGCTCGACGAGCCGACCAACCACCTCGACATGGAATCGATCGAGTCGCTCAATACCGCGCTCGACAAGTACCCCGGGACGCTGATCTTCGTGTCGCACGACCGCGAGTTCGTGTCCTCGCTGGCGACGCGCATCATCGAGCTCAAGCCCGGCCAACTGATCGACTACCGCGGCAGCTACGACGACTACCTCGCGAGCGTGAGCCCGGAACTGGCCGTCGCCTAGCGGCTTACAAGCTGTCCCAGCTGCCGTACGGCTTGGTGATGATCTCGAGCAGGTGGCCGCTCGGGTCCTGGAAGTAGACGCCGCGGCCGCCGAAGTGATGGTTTATCTTTCCTTCCTGTTTCTGCCCCGGGTCGGCCCAGTACTTGAGCCCGCGCTTCTTGACGCGGCCGAAGATCTGGTCGAACTCCGCCTCGCTCACCAGGAAGGCGTAATGCTGCATCTGGATTTCCATGCCCTCGGCGTCGAGGAAGGCGAGGGTCACCTCGTTGCCCATCTCGACATCGAGGAACGGGCCGAAGGGTTTCGGCGCCGGCAGGCCGAACAGCCCGGCGAGGAAGTCGGCGGCGGCGCGCGGATCCTTCGAGTGGACGATGGTGTGGTTGAGCTTGATGGTCATGGCGCAAGCATAAGACCGGGCGCGCCCGGTTCCGAGATGCTCTCGGGCAGCCATTGCGGATCATAGCACTCAGTGCTATAGTTTGACGTGCCATGGCGCACGTTCAAGACGAAGACTTTCGCGCGCTGGGCGCGCAAAGAGGGCTTGGGCGACCCGGTATTGCTACGGGCGGTCGCGGAGATGGAAGCCGGGCTGATGGACGCGCGCTTGGGCGGCAACTTGTTCAAGAAGCGTGTGGCGCGGCCGGGCGGCGGCAAGAGCGGCGGCACGAGGACAATCGTTGCAGGGAACCTGCGCGACCGCTGGTTCTTTCTGTACGGGTTCTCGAAAAGCGAGCGCGACAGCATCGATGACGACGAATTGCGCGCTCTGAAGCGCATCGCGGAGGCGTTGTTGGCCATGAATCATGCGATCCTGGCTCGCGCGTTGCGGGAAGGACAACTGCTGGAGGTTGAGGATGGCTAGTCGCCGGCTTCGTAAAGAGATCACCGAGACCGCGCGCGGACTGTACGAGCTCGGCGCGGTGGACCGAAAGACGCTGCGTGAGCTGGACTCGCTACGCGTCGAGGAGCCGCGCGTCTATTCCGCCTACGACATCAAGCGCCTGCGGCTGCGCGAAAAGACGAGCCAGGCGGTGTTCGCGGCTTACCTCAACACCAGCGTCTCGACGGTGCAGAAGTGGGAGATCGGCGAGAAGAAGCCGAGCGGCCCGGCGCTGAAACTCCTCGATCTCGTCGAGCGCAAGGGCCTGGAGGCGTTGTCCTAGGCGCTCGCATGGCCAAGAAACACCGGCGGTTGAGGTCCCGAGTCGTGCTTGCACCGACGCCGACAGCATCTCCCGCCAGCCTGCCCAATCGAGTTGTCTCCGTCCTTCTTCGGCCGGGAGAGGATGTCCGGTGGATCTGGACCTCGGATCTCGACGGCCAGTACGTCAGCGGCTATACGATCATCAAGAGGGTCGCTGCCGCAGCCTGAGTTTCAATCCGACCGGCGCCATGGTGAGCGCTAGGTGCTCGCGCGGGTCGCCGCCGTCGGGAGTGGCCACGCTTTCGATGTCGAATCCCGCGACCAGCATGGCGAGGACCATCTTCATCTCGAGCATGGCGAGGTAGCGCCCGGGGCACAGGCGCGGTCCCGCGCCGAAGGGCATGGCGACGCGCTTGGCCGAGGTGCTGGCGCGCGCGGAGCCGGCGTCGGCGAGCCAGCGCGCGGGATTGAAGGTTCCGGGGTCGGGGAAGTGGCGCTCGTCGAGCGTGCCGGGGCGCATCAGGCACATGACGAGCTGGCGCGCGGGGACGGCGATGCCGGCGACCACCGTGTCGCGCACCGCCTCGGCGACGATCAGCGGGGCGACCGGCCGCAGGCGCATGGTCTCGTTGGCGCAGGCTTCGACGTAGGCGAGGGCCGAGGCTTGCTCGTACTTCGCCGGCAGCGGTTCGTCGCCGAGGACCGAGCGCACTTCCTCGCGCGCGCGGCGCGCGGCCTGCGGGTTGCGGCTCAGCAGCCACACCGCCCAGGCGAGGGTGTTGGCGGTGGTGTCCTCGCCGGCGAGCAGCATGGTGAGGACGTTGCCGGAGACGTCGCCGTCGTCGAGGCCGCTCGCCTCGTTGTCGCGCGCGGCGATCATCGCCTCGATCAGGTTGGTGGGGTGGCTGCGCAGCTCCGGGTTCGCGGCCATGCGCTCGCGCGCGCCGGCGATGAAGCCCTCGACCGCGCGGGTCAGCGCCTCCAGGTGCTTCGCCACCGCGCGCTGCCCGGGCCGCGGCAGCCACACCGGCAGCGGCGACATCACGCGGCTGAAGAGGGCCGGCAGCACCTTGTCGAGGTGGCTCTGGATGACTTCCTCTTCCGACTCGAGGGTGTTGATGTCGGCGCCGAAGGCGAGCCCGGCGGTGACGTCGACCGTGTAGCGCATCAGGTCGGCCTGCAGGTCGATCGCGCTTCCGGCCGCGGCGGCGCGCCGCCAGCGCGCGGCGAAGCGCTGCGTGACGCGCACCAGCGCCGGGAAGTAGGACTTGATGTGCGCCGGGTCGAAGCCCGCCATCACCATCGGCCGCTGCCGGCGCCACTGCTCGCCGTTGGAGGAGAACAGCCCGCCGAAACCCATCTCGCGGGCGACGATGCTCAGGCGCGTGGTGCGCTGGAAGCCGTCGGGCCGGTCGCGCAGCACGGCGGCGATGGTCTCGGGGTTGGAGAGCGCCAGGAACTCGCGCGGGCCGATGCGGAAGCGGAAGGCCTCGCCGTACTTGCGGCTCCAGGCCTCGGCGGCGAGGTGCATTTGCGAGGGCTGGAACTGCAGCGCGTTGCCGAGCAGCGGCAGGCCGCGCGGGCCGGGCAGGTCGCCTATGCGCCGAGCGAGGACCGCGCTCATCGCTAGCGGCGCAGGGTGTCGTTCATGCTGGTCCCGGTGATGCGCACCACGCGCCCATCGTTGGTCAGCTCGACCGCCTCGCCCTGCATGAAGGTGGCGCTGTCGACGTCGACGAACTGCGTGCCGGTCTTGTCCATCTGCAGGTACAGCCGGTAGAGGTTCGGGTCGCGCGGCTTCTTGTCGCCGCCGCCCTCGTTCGCGTAGGGGATGACGCCGACCTGGGTGATCACGCCCGAGCCGGCCTTGAAGGTGCCGGGCGAGATGATGTTGCCCTCCATCATGGCCGGGTCCCAGGAAGCGGTGCAGGCCGCCAGGGCGAGGAGAAGGGCGGCGAGCGGGGCGAGCGGTCGCATAAAGGCGCTATTTTGCACCCATGCGAAGTGTGCTACAGTCCGGTCCGCAGTGATCTTCAGTCAGCGAATGCCCGTCCTCCATCCAGTGGCCGTCAATTCCCTTTCTTGATCATCTTGCCCGAAGCGGGGCTCGGTTAGTCTCGCAAAACTCAGAATGGAAAATTGAAAATGGCTACAGGTACAGTGAAGTGGTTCAACGACTCCAAAGGCTTCGGATTCATCACGCCGGATGACGGCGGCAAGGATCTGTTCGCGCACCACAGCTCGATCCAGATGTCGGGCTACAAGTCGCTGAAGGAAGGCCAGAAGGTCTCCTTCGACGTGACGCAGGGCCAGAAGGGCCCGGCGGCAGCGAACATCAAGCCGGTCTAAGAACCGACGACAGGCAGGAAAGAAAGGCCCGGGCGACCGGGCCTTTTTAATTCGGGGTCAGGGTCGTAATTACGGTTACGCGTACGCGGCAACATAATTACGACCCTGACCCCGAATTAATAGCGCGGGTTCTTGATCGTCCAGGGAATGCGCGGGCCGTCCTCGTTGGGCTCCTGGGGGCGCTGCGTGCCTTTCTTCGGCCGGCCGGGACGGTAGGTGATCTGGAAGATCTTGAGCGGCGGCACCGGCGGCGGCGCTTCGAGGAAGCGGCAGTCGGACTCGGTCGGCATGCTGAGCAGCGCGCCCAGGCGCTTGCCGTCGAGCAGCACGGTGTAGCGCAGCATGTGGGCCGAGCCGTTGGCGGGCTGGGCGCGGATGTCGTACTTGCCGATCTTGAACTGCTTCATGACGGGCTCCTGCCCCACACCGCCCAGTACTCCTCGCCGCGCCGCTCGACCTTCAGCCGCACCACGACTTCGGGATCCACGCCGTGCACGCTGCGCGCCCGGTCCTCGGGGATGTGGCCATCGAGGCGCTCGCCGTAGACCAGCACGCCCTCGGTCGCGGCCGACTTGAGCGCCAGCTTGCAGTGCTCGAGGCGCTCGCGGCCGGCGGGCTTGTCGGACCAGGGGCGCGCGCCGTCCGCGTTCGGTGCCCACAGCAGGTAGCTGCAGCCGCCGCCGGCGGACTCGATCGCGTCGGCCCACAGGCCGATCACCACCGCGCCGTCGGACTTGCGTATTCCGCCCCAGCTGGTGCGCGTGTCCAGCAGGAACACGCCGCGCGCCTCGAAGGCGCGCGAGCGCGAGATCAGCCGCCGGGCGCGCTTCGGCATGCCCGGGCCGCGCGCGCGGCCGCGATCCTTGGGGCGCACTTTCAGCGCCTCGTCGCACAGCGCGACCACCGAAGCGACGCCGAGCGCGTCGGCGTTGCTGCGCAGCTGCTGGATTTCGGCCTGGTGCAGGCGGTCAACCCGCTCGCGGGTCCAATCACCGGCGTTGGTGGTGGAACGGAACGTCGTCTTCACCTTGCGCACTGACATGCGGGTCCTTTGCTGCGGCCTGGGTACGAGAAGCGGAGGAACTGCGGGGGGCCTGGCTTCGTCGGCTTGCACCCTAGTTTTACAGGACATCGGGCGCGAGCGCCAGCGTTTTCTGGGGCGTCAGGCGCATCACGCGCGCGGTTCTCAGGTGCGTCGGGTTGATGTTGCGCACAGCGTTCATCGCGAAAATCGAGATCGGCACGATGCCGTGGATCGCGCGCCGAAGGCGATGCAGGCGAAGTCGTTTTCGCTGGTACGGTCGTAATCCCCTGTCAGAACCGGCATTCCTTCCTCCCCCGGCCCGCGCCCGGGGCGCATCGTGGGGGTGCAGATCGACGGGAGGTGCACATGAACGCGCTTCACGAAGACGTCAGCGACGCGATCCAGACGCTGTTCCAGCGCCACCCCGGGCTGTGCGGCTTCTCGGTGCAGCAGGACCTATCTTTCTCGCACCTGGCCTGCCACCCGGCGGTGTTCGGCGACGAGGCGCGGCAGCTGCAGGAGGAGATCTCCTGCGCGCTGCACGAGCTGGTGGAGGAACGGCCCGAGGCCGCCGAGCTGCTGCGCGGCCGCACCCTGGCGCGCAGCTTCCACTGAGGGCCTGGGATATGCTCGGCGCATGGCCGGGAGCTATGCGCGTTTCAAGTCGCTGATCGAAAGGCTGACCGACCAGGCGCGCCACAGCCCCAACGGCTACCGGCGCAGGGTGATGGCGCTGGCGGCCCTGGGCTACGCCTACCCGATCGTGCTGCTCGGGGCGTTCGCCGGCTTCAGCGCCTGGGCGCTGCCCTGGATCGCGAAGAGCTCGGGCGCCGCGGCCGTCAAGCTGGTCCTCGCGCTGCTCGCCTTCGGTTTCCTGGTGGTGCGCGCGCTGTGGGTGCGCTTCGAGATGCCCGGCGGCGTGGTGGTCACCGCGATCGAGGCGCCGAAGCTGTTCGCGCTGCTCGAGCGCATCCGCGAGCGGCTCAAGGGGCCGCGCACCCACAGCGTGCTGGTGAACCCCGACTTCAACGCCGCGGTGATGCAGGTGCCGCGCTTCGGCTTCCTCGGCGGCCACCGCAACGTGCTGCTGGTCGGCCTGCCGATGATGCAGTCGATGTCGCCCGAGGAGTTCGCCGCGGTGCTGGCGCACGAATACGGCCACCTGTCGGGCGCGCACGGCCGCATCGGCAACTGGATCTACCGCGTGCGCGCGATGTGGATGCGCATGCTCGAGTCGGTCGAGGGCGAGCGCGACGCCTTCACCTTCCTGATGCGCCGCTTCCTCGCCTGGTACGCGCCGTACTTCAACGCCTACTCGTTCGTGCTCGCGCGCCAGCAGGAGTACGAGGCCGACCGCCGCTCGGCCGAGTTCGCCGGCCACGAGAACGCGGCGCGCGCGCTCACCGCCGCCGAGGTGCGCTCGGCCTACCTCGACCAGCGCTACTGGCCGGCGATCCAGAAGCGCGCCATGGAAGTGCCCGAGCCCGACGCGCGGCCGCACGGCGCGATGGGGCGCCAGATGGCGCTCGGGGTGAACGAGCGCGACGCGCGCATCTGGGTGCAGCGCAGCCTGCGCCGCCGCACCGGCATCACCGACACCCACCCGGCGCTTTCCGACCGGCTGAAAGCCCTCGGCCAGCCGCCACGCCTCGCGGCGCTGCGCGGCACCGCGGCGCAGGCTTACCTCGGCACGCTGCTGCCGGCGCTCACCGAGTTCTTCGACCAGGCTTGGCGCGAGACCTTCGGCCAGGCCTGGCAGGCGCGCTACGAGCAGACGCAGCAGGCGAAGAGCCGCGTCGCGGCGCTGCGCGCGAAGGAGAAGGACCTGCAGCCCGACGAGCTGTTCGAGCTGGCGGGCCTGGTCGAGGACCTCGAGAGCGAAGCGGCGGCGCTCGAGCTGTACAAGCGGGTGGTGGCGGCGCAGCCGGGCCACGCGCCGGCGTTCTTCTGCATCGGCCGGCTGCTGCTGGCGCGCGACATCGACAAGGGCCTGCCGCTGGTGGCGCGCTCGATGCAGCTCGACTCCTGGGCGACGGTGCCGGCCTGCGAGGCGGCGATCGGCTACCTGTTCCGCGCCGGGCGCGACGCCGACGCCACGCCATGGATCGACCGGCTGGAGGAGCGCGCGGCGCTCGAGCAGGCGGCGCGCGAGGAGCGCGCGGGCCTCGGGCCCAAGGACGAGTTCCTCGAGCACGGCCTGGACCCGGCGGTGGCCAAGTTCATCGCCGACGAGGCGGTGCTGATCCCGGGCGTGAAGCGCGCGTACCTGGTGCGCAAGCGCCTGGCCCATTTCCCCGAGCGGCCGCTGTTCGTGCTGGGGGTGAGCTTCGGCATGACCTACGGCTTCGGCTCGACCGGCAAGCACGACGCCGCGCTCGGCGAGGCGCTCGGCCGCATCGGCCTGGGCGAGCGCCTGCTCGGCATCGTGATGGAGAAGCCCGAGTCCGGCGCGGTGCGCCGGCGCATTCGCAAGGCGGCCGGCAAGCCGCTCCTCTGAGCCGCTAGAATCGCGGTCTTTCCAGACTCGGAGGACCGCGATGAAGATCTCCATGCACCAGGCGAGCGCGCCGCGCTTCGCGAATGCGCTCAAGAACCTCTCGGCGATACTCGACAAGGCGCAGGCGTTCGCCGACGCGAAGAAGCTCGACCCGGCGCTGCCCGGCGCGCTGCGCCTGATCGCCGACATGTTGCCGCTCGCGCGCCAGGTGCAGATCGCCTGCGACACCGCCAAGGGCGCAGTGGCGCGCCTCGCCGGCGTCGAGATCCCGGCGCGCGAGGACAGCGAGAAGACCCTTCCCGAGCTCAAGGCGCGCATCGCCTGGACGCTGGAATTCATCCAGTCGGTGCCGGCGGCGAACATCGACGGCTCCGAGGAGCGCGAGGTGGTGCTGAAGATGCGCTCGGGCGAGCAGAAGTTCACCGGCCTGCAGTACCTGATGGGCCATGCGGTCCCGAACTTCTACTTCCACTGCACTACGGCCTACAACATCCTGCGCGCCAACGGCGTCGACATCGGCAAGAAGGACTTCATAGGCGTTCCGTAAGGAAGCGCAGCCGCTCGGCGAGTGCGGCGAGCATCTGGTGGGCGAACTGCGGGCTCAGCTTCACCAGCGCGAGGAACGCCTGGCGCGTGATCGGCAACAGCTCGCAGTCGGTCTCGGCCACCGCGCTGGCGAGGCGCGTGGACTGGTCGAGGAGCGCCGCCTCGCCGAACACGCCGCCCGGCCCGAGGCGCTCGACCTGGCGCTTGCCGATCGACACCGCGACCCGCCCGGACACCACGACGTACATGCGCACGGCCTTCCCGCCCTCGGTCATGATCACCTTGCCCTGCTGGTAGTACACCGGCGGATCGTCGGCGAGCCCGCTCACCAGCTCCTGCACGCGCTGCGGGTCGAACGCCGCCGATTCCTCGACCTCGATGCCTTCGGTGAGCGCGCCGGCCTGGGCGAGGCGCGCGATGGTGTCGCGCAGGCGCCCGATCATGATGCCCATCAGCATCAGCGCGAAGGCGGGCTTCTGCTCGAGGCCGCGCTCCAGCTCCTCGTCGTCGAGCGCGATCAGGGTGCAGTCGGTCCTGGCCGCGGCGGTGGCGCTGCGCGGCGCGTGCGTGATCGCGGCGATCTCGCCGAAGATTTCCCCGAGCTTGACCGTGCCGATGACCTTCTTGCCGGCGAGCAGGCTGACCTCGCCCGCGACCACCAGGTAGATCTTGCTGCGCTGGAACAGGCCCGCGGCCTGCTTTTCGGCGAAGATGACCTTGCCCTTCGCCACGGCGGTCGCCTTGCCCGCCGCCTTGAAGAAATCGAGCGCGACTTTCGGGTCGTAGCTCATTGCTTGAACGGCGCGCCGAGCTGCTCGCACTGCTCGCGCGAGTACTTGGCGCCGATCACGCCGAAATCGTCCGGCCCGTTGTTGACGTGCACGATCTTGTCGTCGCGGATGAAGAACGTGATCGGATAGTAGCCGTCGTAGGCGCCCGAGCGGTTCTTGTCGTTCACCCACACGCACACCGCCCAGCCGTACTGCTTGGCGCGTACCGGGGTCTCGCGCTGGAACAGCTGCTTGGGCTCGGTGCGGAACTCGATGATCGCGTCCTTCGGGTCGGTGAGGCGGATGCGCAGGTAGCTGCGGATCTCGTCCTGCCAGCGCAGCGGCTTCGGGCCGTAGCCGATGCCGGCCATTTCCTCTTTCTTGACCGTGGTGTCGCAGGCGGCGAGCGCCGCCGCCAGCGCGGCCAGGAGCAGGAATCGAAGCATCAGAGCGACCTCCCGACCATGCGGTAGAGCTCGCCGACCGGCACGATGCGGCCGTGCAGCGGCAGGATGCGCTCCACCTGGAGCTTCAGGCGCTCGAGGTTCCCGATCAGGTTCAGGTGGTAGGCGTTGGGCGGCGTCGGCGCGGGCGAGTTCGGCGGCCCGGGCGTGAAGGTGTCGGCCTCGATCAGCAGCTTCTCCCGGGGCAGGTACACCATGAGGAAGGCCGCGCCGTGGTCGCTGCCCTGGATGCTGTGGATCTCCACGCTGCGCGAGCCGTCGTTCAGCACCAGCCGCTCGCCGACGCCGACCACCCTGGCCTTCTTGCCGGATTTCGCCAGGTGGTCCGGGGCGATGCGGTTGGGGTTGGCGAACACCTTGTCGAAATAGGGCTTGGCGGCCGCCTGCACCACGAGTTGCGCGCCTTCGCCGGCGGCGGCGCGCAGGCCGCCGGAGTGGTCGAAGTGGTTGTGCGAGTTGACCACGTAGCGCAGCGGCTTGCCCGGGACGAGCTTGCGCGCCTCGGCGATCGCGGCGAGCGCGCGGCCATCGCCGAGCGGCGACTCGACCATCACCAGGTAGTCCTTCATTTCGATCAGCACGCTGTGGTGCGAGCCGCCCGCGAGGTACCAGACGCCCTCGGCGGCTTTCTCCGCGGCAACGCGCTCGCCGCCGGCGGCGGCGCGCACGATCTCGGGCACCGCGAGGTCGACCTTGGCGTTCGGCTGCACGTCGCTCACCGCGATGTCGAGCACCGGGAAGCCGCCCTGGGTCTGGCGGATGCGCCCGGGGAACTTGACGCCGCCGAAGTCGCGGTAGTCGGAATAGGTGGTGACCACCGCGGTGTCGCCCATCACCGGATCGGGCACGCGCGAGTCGACGCGCTCGACCAGGTAGGCGTCGTTGATGTAGGCGGTGGCCGTGAGCACGCCCGGCACCGCGAAGCGCACCAGGGCGAGGTCCTTGCCGCCGGTTTTCTGGAACGCGAGCTTCGCGCCCTGCTTCTGCGCCGCCTTGATCACGCCGTGCGGCGTGATCCACAGGTCATGCAGGCGCGCCGCGAGCGCCGCCTGGCGCGGGATCGACGCCGGACCGGCCTGGTTCCAGGCGAACTGGCCGCTGACCACGGTCACCGCGCGCGCCTCGCCGGTGAGCGGTACTGCGCCGCCGCCCTTCGGCTCGGCGCGGCCGCGCATGATGTCCTCGTTCAGCGCCGCGGCCTCGTAGTCGATGCTGCGCGCGTAGCTCGAGATCCTGAGCGCCGGCCAGGCGCCGCCCGGCGTGTAGGCCTGGCCGAAGGATGCGCCGCTGCCCGAGCCCGAGTAGCGCAGCGTCTTCAGTTGGTCGGCGCCCATCGCGGCCGCGGCGCGCCTGAGGAGCGCATCGGCTTCCTGGCCGAAGGCGGTGGCGGAAAACAACGCGAGAAATACGAAGAGTGCACGTTTCATGGGGTTCTCCTGTCCTCGAGCAGCCGCGCGCCGCGGTACAGCAGCGCCATGGCCGCGATCTGGATCACATGGTACAGGTCGTTGTGGTTGAAGTGCTGATGCAGCGCAATACCGCTCGCCTGCACCAGGGCCGCTGCCACCGACAGCGCCACGCCGGCGAGCATCCAGCCGTTGAACCGCATCAGGTGCAGCAGCGCCACGATGGCGAAGGCGATGCCGCTGTCGATGACGACGTAGATGAACGCGTCGTGCTTCAGCATCCAGATGGCGTAGATGCCGAGGTTCGCGGCGGCGAATCCGATGACCAGCCTCCGGGCAGTCCCCGCAAACACGGCGAACGCCGAGCCGGCGACCATGCCGAAGCTCGCCACGCCGACACTCAGGACCGTGGCTTTCCACAGCAGGTCGCTTTGCACGAAGCCGTGCCAGGTACCGCCGAGGAATGCGCCCAGGGCCAGTGCACCGAAGGCGAGCGACCAGAGTTGCTTTGATCTCTGATGCAGTGAGCTCTTGAATAACCGAAAGGCGAGCCATGCCGTTACCCCGCCCAGCACGTAGTCCGTCAACAGCGTCGTCGGCTCGGAGAGGGTTACTTGGGCGGCTCAAACATCTTCTTGTAGTGCCGGTACCACTCGCTCTGGAACAGCTCCTGCGGGTCGTACTTGCGCTTCAGCCTGAGGAACTCCTGCAGCTGCGGGAAGCAGGCGTCGACCTGGCGGCGCAGGGCGTAGCGGTTGTAGGTCGGGAAGTAGCTGCCGCCGTGCTTCAGGCCGATGTCGATCAGGCGGCGGAACACGTCGCCCGCCTTGATCAGGCCGGTGGTGGTGTGCTCGACGTGGATGTTGAAGATGACGCAGGCGTAGGACTTGCGCGCCCAGGCGAGGAAGGTCTCGCGGTCCTGCTCGATCAGGCGGATCGTGCCGTAGATGATGTCGACTTTGTCGCGCCGCGCGTAGTCGCGCACCTCGGCCATGAAGCGCTCGAGCGCGTCGCGCTCGCAGTAGATCTCGGTGATCGCCTCGCTCGCCCGGTTGGCCGAGCCCAGGCGCTGGTCGAGCGCCCGGTGGTAGTTCTCCGGGTACACGCTCATCTGCGCTTCGTCCGCCCAGTAGACCTGGCCGTTGGTGGACAGGTAGTAGCCGGCGTAGCGCCGGAACGCCTCGCCGCGCGCGGCGTGCGCCAGGTGCAGCAGCTCGATCCAGTCCTTCTCGAGCAGGTCCTTCTGGCCGGCGGGGATCGGCGTCGCCGGGTCGACCGGCCGGTAGCAGGAGAACACGCCGCGGTTCAGGAAATCCCCCGAGGTCTCGTCGATCGCGTACTGGAAGTCGCCGTACACGAAGCCGTCGCGGATGCGCTCGGCGAAGGCCCGCGGCAGGCCGTCGATCGAGCGCACCTCCACCACGCGCTCCATCTTGCGCCGCTCGACCAGGCGCAGCGTCACCGCGGTGATCAGGCCGAACAGGCCGTAGCCGCCGATGGCGAGGCGGAACAGCTCCGGGTTCTCGCTGCGGCTGCAGTTGACCACGTCGCCCTTGGCGTTCAGCAGCTTGAACGACTCGACGTCGCCGACGAACGGCGGCAGCTTCAGGCCGCGGCCGTGCACGTTGGCCGACAGGCAGCCGCCGAGCGTCAGGCGGTCGGCGCCGGTCTGCTTCTGCGCGAAGGTCCATTGCCGCTCGCGGCCCTTCTGCAGCGCGATGAGCTGCTGCAGGAGCTGCGGCCACTGCATGCCGGCCTCGACCTCGATGTGGCCGCGCACGTCGTCGAAGTTGAGCACGCGCGTCATCTTGCGCGTGTCGATCATCAGGCCGTCGGTCAGGAACTGCTGCCCGCCCATGGCGTGACGCGCGCCCGAGATGCAGACCGCGCGCTCTTCCTTCTGCGCCGTCTTCAGCGCAGCGCGCACGCCGTCGATCGTGTCGGGCTGCACGATGCGCCAGACGCGCGCCGAGTTGAGCTGCGAGTGGACGTCGTTGACCAGGATCCCCGGCGGCGGTTTCTCCTTTTTGGGGATCTGCGCCCAAGCCGTCCCCGGCAGGGCCAGCGACGCAAGCCTAAGGAAATCGCGACGGCGGAACAGGCCTATAACTCCTCGGAACGCTGCGGCGGCGCGGCGTTCTTTTTCGGCCGGCCGGGCCGGTTGGTGAGCGCGAAGATGCGCAGCGGCGGCACCGGCGGCGGCGCTTCCATGAAGCGGCAGTCCGACTCGTTCGGCACGCTCATCAGCGCGCCCAGGCGCTTGCCGTCGAGCATCACCGTGTAGCGCAGCATGTGCGCCGAGCCGAGCACCGGCTGCGCCACGATGTCGTATTTGCCAAGCTTGTACTGCTTGCGCTCCAACGCAGGCAAGGCCATCCGGGCTCCTTGGATGCTATTGCTTGGGCGCGAACATGGACGACAGGTCCACCTCGTCGAGCTTGACCGCAGCCTTGTTCGCCGCCTCGATCGAGGCCTTCATGCGGTCGGTCTCCCGGGTGGCCTGCTCGAAGGCGTCGGCCAGCTTGAAGCTGAACGCGGCGAGCGCCTTCGGGTCGGGCTTCTTCTGGTCCGAGCCGGACAGCGTGCCGTACACCCGGCTCGAGAGCTGGACGTAGATGCGCTGGGCAAGGTCGATGTACGCGTCCTGCAGCTTCTGCTCGGCCGACGGCTTCGCCGAAGCGTCCTTGGCGGGTGCGCTCATGGTCTTTCCGGTTTGATTTCCGCAATCCTACGCTCATCCTCGCTCAAGGTGCGAGCGAGCTGGTCGCGCAGCTCGTTGGAAACGGTGACGTGGGCGTCCGGGCGGTCGCGGTGCACCTCGTAGAGCTTGGCCACCACCTCGGTGTCGTGCTCGGCGAAGGTTTCCGCGGTGCGGCGCGCCTTCGCCGGGTCGGCGCTGATCTGGGCCAGGGCCGCCTCGCCGAGCGCCAGCGCGGCGCGAAAGGTTTCCCGCTCGATGACCTCGACGCCGGCGTCGCGCAGCGTGAACATGTGGCGCATGTCGCGCGCGCGGGCGATGACCTTGAGCCCGGGGAAGTTCGCCCGCGCCACCTGCACGAGGCGCGTGATGGCGTCCGGGTCGTCGAGCGCGATGATCAGGAACCTGGCGCTGTCGGCGCCCGCGGCGTGCAGCAGGTCGAGGCGCGTGGCGTCGCCGTAGAACACGCGGAAGCCGAACTTGCGCGACTGCTCGACGTGGTCGGGGTCGTCGTCGAGCACCGTGGGCTCGTAGCCGGCGGCGTGCAGCATGCGCGCCACCACCTGGCCGACGCGCCCCAGCCCGGCGACGATCACGCTGCCCGCCTGCGGCACGTCGGCGGCGCGCTCCTCGGCGGGCGCGGCGAAGCGCGGCGCCAGGCGGTCGTACCCCCACAGCATGAACGGCGTGGCGAGCATCGAGATCGCCACCGCCAGCGTGATCGCCGGCGCCGCCTCGGTACCCATGCCGCCCTGGCCGCTCGCCGCGCCGAGCAGCACGAAGGCGAACTCGCCGCCCTGCGCCAGCAGCAGGATGAACAGCGGTCGCTCGGCGCGCGGGAACCCCGCCCGGCGCGCGATCAGCCAAAGCACCGCGCCCTTGATCACGAATAACCCAAAAATTAATCCAAAAACGACAAACGGCCTGGCAAGCAGCACCGCGAAGTCCACGCTCATGCCGACCGCGATGAAGAACAGGCCGAGCAGCAGCCCCTTGAACGGCTCGATGGCGGCCTCGATCTCGTGGCGGTACTCCGACTCGGCGAGCAGCACCCCGGCGAGAAAGGCGCCGAGCGCCATCGACAGCCCGGCGTGCTCGAAGGCGAGCGCGATCGCCAGCACCAGCAGCAGCGCGAAGGCGGTGAAGATCTCGCGCTGCCGGGTGCGCGCGATGTGGCGGAACACCGGCCGCGCGAGGAAGTGGCCGCCGACCAGCGTGGCGACGATCACCGCCAGCGCGAAGCCCAGGCCCTGCCACGAGAAGGCGGCGCCGCCGCCGCTGCCGAGCAGCGGCAGCAGCGCGAGCATCGGGATCACCGCGATGTCCTGGAACAGCAGCACCGCGAAGATGCCCTGGCCACCCTGGGTGGCGAGCGCGCCGCGCTCGGCGAGCGGCTGCAGTGCGAGCGCGGTCGAGGACAGCGACAGCGCCATCGCGGCGATCAGCGCCAGGCGCAGCTCGATGCCGAGCGCCCAGCCGACCGCGGTGATCGCCGCGATCGACCCCAGCACCTGCGACAGGCCGAGGCCGATGAGGCGCCCGCGCATGTTCCACAGGCGCTTGGGCTCGAGCTCGAGGCCGATGACGAACAGCAGGAACACCACGCCGAGCTCGGCGAAAGCGCGCACCTGGTCGACGCTGCCCACCAGCTTGAAGCCCCAGGGCCCGATGGCGATTCCCGCCAGCAGGTAGCCCGCCACCGAGCCGAGGCCGAGGCGGTGCGAAAGCAGCACGGCGAGGACGGCCGAGCCGAAATACAGGCTGGCCTGGAAAAGAAAATCGTTGCCGTGCTCCATACGTTAAGTATATTTTAGACGCGCACCTATGCAGGCCGGCATCCCATACACCGTCGCCACCGGCGAGCCGCTGGTCAACGAGACGTTCGGCCCGAACAACATCCGCCGCCGCAGCTCCGGCACGCAGGATTTCCATCAGGTCGAGGTGCGCGATGGCCGGCCCGCCGCGCACGGCTTTTCGCTCGATGGCAACGGTTTCGTGTTCGTCGAGCATCGGACTGCGGTGACGGATTTCTTTGCCGCGGCCCAGTTGAAAGGCATTTACTACCCTGAGATTCAAAACCTCGTCAAAAGCCTCTCTGGAGCAAAGCGCGTCCAGGTGTTCGACCACACGCTGCGCTCGGGCGACGAAGCCGAGCGCGAGGCGCGCCTGCTGCGCGAGCCGGTGCTCTCGGCGCACAACGACTACACCGATTGGTCGGGGCCGAACAGGGTTAGAGAAGTCATGGGCTCCGAGGCCGATTCATTGCTGGCCCACAGGTTTGCAATTGTTCAAGTCTGGCGGGCGATCAAGCAGCCGATCCGCTCCAATCCACTTGCCATCGCCGACGCGAAAAGCGTCGCGCCGGAAGACCTGCTGGTCGCCGAGCGGCGCTACCCGCACCGCGTCGGCCAGACCTACCGCCTGAAGTACAGCCCGGGCCACCGCTGGTACTACTTCCCCGAGATGAGGCGCGACGAGGCGCTGGTGTTCAAGGTGTTCGACTCGGAGAAGGACGGCCGCGCGCGCTTCACGCCGCACACGTCGTTCAACGATCCGACCACGCCGCCCGGCGCGCCGCCGCGCCAGAGCATCGAGGCGAGAGCTTTGGCCTTTTTCTAAAGACTGGGTCTTTGTGGTTTCTTCGCGAACAGGAAGAACCCGGAGCCCAGGCCGGCGAGGACCGCGAGGATGGTGAAGCCGAGGCGGTAGTCGCCGGTGATGTCGGCGAAGATGCCCGGGATCAGCGGGCCGCCGACCTGGCCGATCACGATCACCATGAACGACAGGCCGAGGATCATGCCGATCGAGCTGCGGCCGTAGTAGTCGGCGCGGATCGCCTGCATGAACGGCCCGCGCAGGCCCCAGGCGACGCCGTGCAGGATGGCGAACGCCACCACCATCGAGGTCGACGCCGCGTAGGTGAGAAGCAGCAGCCCGAGCGCGTGCGCCAGCATGCAGGCGGCGCAGATCAGGCGCTTGTCGAAGCGGTCGCCGATCGCCCAGCCGATGGCCACGCCGCCGATCTGGGCGACCGTCACCAGGCTGATGACCAGCGCCGCCGCGGCCATCGAATAGCCCAGGCCCTCCTTGAGGTGCGTAATCGCGTGCACCGAGACCGCATGGACCACGAACAGGGCAAAGCCGTGGCCGAGCGACAGCAGCCAGAAGGCCGAGGTGCGCAGCGCCTCGCGCGCGGTGAAGTCGCGCGTAGCGCCCTGATTTTCCCTCTCATGGATTTCATCTTTCGGTAGAGATTCTTCGGCAACCCCGTCAGGGACTTCGCCGTGGTCCCGGGGGCTGTTGCGGATCACCATCGCCAACGGCAGGCCAACGACGATCGCGATCAGGCCGGAGACGAACGCCGTCGGGCGCCAGCCGAAGGTGGTCAGCGACTGCGCCACCAGCGGCACGGCGATGCCGCCGAAGGCGAGGCCGATCGACATCGCCGAGAGCGCGCGGGCGCGCTTGCGCTCGAACCAGTGGATCAGCGAGACGTTGAGCGGGAAGAAGCCGCACAGGCTCGAGCCCAGCGCGATGACGATGAACGCGCCGTAGAAGGCGGGCAGGGTGTGCACCTGGCTGAGGAGCACCAGCCCCAGCCCGAACACCACGATGCCTGCGCGCACGAAGCCCTTGGGGCCGAAGCGGTCGAGCAGCCAGCCGAGCACCGGGCCGAGCAGCGCCACTTCCATCTGCTGCAGCGCCGCGGCGCCCGAGAGGGCGGTCTTGCTCCAGCCCTGCTCCTCGGAGAGCACCGCGAGGTAGGCGCCGAAGGCCTGCGTCATCAGCGCCGCCTGCAGGAACTGCAGGCCGGTCGCCGCCGCGACCATCCACCAGCCGTAGAAAATACGAGGCCTGTCGCTCACCGCCAGACAGACCCCATTTTTCTACTCGGGCTTGACGCCCGCGTCCTTCACCACTTTCGCGTATTTGGCGACGCCGTCCCGGATCATCGCGGCGAGCTCGGCCGGCGTGCTGGTGAGCGGCTCGGCGCCCGCCTTGTCGAGCGCCTCGGCGGTCTCCTTGGACGACACCGCGGCGACGATCTCCCGGTGCAGCCGCTCGATCACCGGCGCCGGCGTGCCGGCCGGCGCCATGATCGCGAGCCACAGCGAGGCGTCGAAGCCCGGGTAGCCCGACTCGGACACCGTCGGCACCTCGGGCAGCGAGGGCGAGCGCTTCGGCGTGCCGACGGCGAGCGCGCGCACGCGGCCGGATTTCGCGTGCGGCAGCACCGCCGGCAGGCTGCCGAACAGGATCTCGACCTGTCCCGCGATCACCGCGGTGCCCGCCGGGCCGTTGCCGTTGTAGGGGATGTGCAGCGCGAAGGTCTGGGAGGCGCCTTTCAGCATCTCCATCGCCAGGTGGGTGGTCGAGCCGACGCCCGCCGAGGCGTAGTTCATCCTGCCCGGCTGCGACTTCATCAGCGCCACCAGCTCCTTCAGCGAGCTCGCCTTCACGTTGGGGTTCACCACCAGCAGGTACGGCGTCACCGCCATCAGGCTGATCGGCTGGAAGTCCTTCACCGGGTCGTACTCGAGCTTCTGGAACACGCTCGGCGCCACCACGTGCGTGCTGGTGGTGCCGACCACCAGCATGTAGCCGTCGGCGGGCGCCTTGGCGACCACTGCGGTGCCGAGCGTGCCGCCGGCGCCGCCGCGGTTCTCGATCACCACGCCCTGGCCGAGCTGCGTGGAAAGCTTCTGCGCCACGATGCGCGCGACGATGTCGGTCGAGCCGCCCGGCGGGAACGGCACCATCAGGCGGATCGGCTTGTTGGGATAGGTCTGCGCCGCGGCGCCGGCCGCGAACGCGGAAACTACTGCGGCAAGGATGGTTTTTTTCATGGTGTCAGCGAAACGCAGGCCTCCTCGTAGCGTCCCGCGCCCATGGTGCCGGGCGCGAAGATCTCGCGCTCGGCGATCCACTTGAACGACTCCTCGAACACCTCGCGGGTATAGGGCTCGAAGACGATGCGCTCGCCCGGGCCCCAGCGGCGCGTGTCGACCTGGCCGAGGAAGCGGGGCGGGAACTCCTTGCGATAGTAATGCGTGTACCGCTCGGGGCGCAGGTCGATGTCGCGCTGCGCGCGCCGCAGCGCACGGAAGTACTTCTTCACGTCCTCGGACTCCGGGTCGCCGGTGAGCATCGAGGCGATCATGAAGGTGGTGTCGAGGATCTTGCGAAAGCCGAGCTGCTCGAGGAAGTAGTAGGGCCCGCTGAACAGCGCCGCCGCCGGTACCTGGCGGTCGATCAGCTTCTCCATGCGCCCGAACAGGATGCCGTCGGCGAACGACAGCTTGATGTCCTCGCGCGGCAGGTATTGCTCGAGTGCCTGGAGCGTCGAGTAGTGGCTGCCCGACTGGTGGCCGACCGAGATCGGCACGCCCTTGAGGTCGGCGGGCTCGCGGATCGGCGACTCGGGCGGCACGAACACGCCGCCCGGCGACACCGAATAGGCGTCGGCGTACATTTTCCCGAGCCCCTGCGAGGCGGCCACGTTCACCGTCCAGTGGCAGGCGCAGCTCACGTTGGCCTCGCGGCCCTTCTCAAAGCTGGTGTAGGCGCCGACCTTGTCCGGCGTGGCATGGGTGTCGAACACGCTGCGGAACTCGTACTCGAGCCCCTCGGCGCGGAAATAGCCCTTCTCCTCGGCCACCCACTCGTGCAGGCGGAAGTGCGGCGCGATCACAAACCGTGACATGAGCCCTCCTCGAATGGGATGGATCGTAACTGACAAACTCTTACCCCCTCAAGCGCGCCGCGGCGGTATTTTTCCAGCGTGGGCTACCGGATCGAATTCGCGGTCGGCAGCGGGGTGCTCCGGGCGACGGTATCCGGCCGGTCGGCGCTCGCCCGGTCCATCGCGCGCGACATCGGCGAGGAGGCGCGCAGCCAGTCGGTGCGCCAGGTCATGATCGACGTGCGCCGGCTGCACGACCGCCTCGGGCGCTTGCGTACTCTGCTCGCCGCGGACCACCCGCCGGAGCGCGTCGCGGTGGTCGATTCCTGGAAGAACGACCGCCACTACGTGTTCGCCGAGCTCGATGCGCAGAACCTCGGCTGCGACCTGCGCCGTTTCGACGACCAGTCCGCGGCGCTCGACTGGCTCCTCAGCCCGGCTGCTTAGCTAGCGGTAGCGGTACACCACGATCTTGTCGGCGCCCGACTCGGGCGTCCACACCTCGCCCTTGCGCCCGTGGATCTGCCGCACGTTGGCGCCGCGGCTCGAGGACCTGAAGGTCTCGAACTTCTCGGTGGCCGGATCGAAGCGCAGCATGACCTGCGCGCTCCACTCCGCCGCCCACACCTTGTCGGTCTCGTCGACGTACACGGCATAGACCAGCGGACTCTCGCCGGGCGCCCGCCACTTCGACCATTTCCCGGTCTTCGGCTCGTAGCGGCTGAGGTTGCCCGAGTTCCACTCCGCCACCCACACGCTGCCTTTGGAGTCCGACCACACGCGGCGCGCGCCCTGGCGCGGCGTCGGCGGCTCGATCACCGTGGTGCTGCCGTCCGGATTGATTTTTCCGACGAAGGAGCCCGCCAGCGACGCGTAGTACACCGTGCCGTCGGGCGTGGCATGGATGCCGTAGGGCCCGCGACCCTTGGGCGCCTCGAAGACCTTCATGTCGCCGGTCTTCGGGTCGAGGCGGCCGTAGATGCCGCTCTGCCCGGTGAACCAGTGCACGCCCTTCGCGTCGAAGATTGCGGTGTTGAGATTGGTGTAGCCCCAGCCGTCGGGCAGCGGGAAAACCTTCACCGCGCGCGTTTTCGGGTCGACACGCACGATCGCGTTCTGGCCGCCGTCGGTGAGCCAGGGCGCGCCATCGGCGGCGGCGACCACGCCGTGCGGCGCCGAGCCACGGCCGAGCGGCACGAAGTCGATCTTGCCGCTCTGCGGATCGAGGATGCCGAGGTTGCCGCTGCCTTGGGCGGAAATCCATATCGGGCCGCCCGGCGTCGCGTCAGCCCACACGTCGTGCACGCGGTGCCCGCTCGGCACCGGGTATTCCTGCACCGTCACTTGCGCGAAAGCCGGAGCGCTGACCAGCCACAGCAGGAGGAGTTTTTTCATGATTTGGCGATCGTCTTTTTCGGGTCGATGAAGGGCATGGGCACCACGGTGGCCGGGCGAACGCCGTCGGGCGTCTCCACTTTCAAACGGATCCCGGGGCTCGAATATTCCGCGGCAAGCATGGCATAGCCGATATTTTTCTTGAGGCGCGGCGAGTACACGCAGGACGTGACGAAGCCGCCGCCGCGCACCGGGTAGCGCGTCATGTTCATCTCCAGCTTCGCGCCGCCGATTTCCACGCCGACCAGCTTTTTCTTCACCCCTTTTTCTGCGACCCGGAGGAGCGCCTCGCGGCCGATGAACGGCGCAGCCTTGCCGAGGTTCACCAGGCGCTCGAGGCCCACTTCGTAGGGGTTGTTCTCGAGCGTCATGTCGATGCCGTAGTTGAGGATGCCGGCCTCGATGCGCCGGATGTCGGAGGGCCCGGTGGGCACGATGCCGTAGCGCTTGCCGGCCTTCATCACCCGGTTCCACAGCTCGACGCCGCGCGCCGGGTCGAGGAGGTAGAGCTCGTAGCCGAGCTCGCCGGTCCAGCCCGTGCGGGTAACGAGGACTGGAATACCTTTCAGTTCCGTTCTGATGAATTGGTAGTACTTCATTTTCAGGGTGGAATCCCCGAAAAGATCACGGATCAATTCTCTCGATCGGGGCCCCTGGATCTGCAGCGGGGCGACGTCCAGCTCGCGCAGCTCGACGTCCAGGCCGCTGCCCCGCGCCACGCCCTTGGCCCACAGCAGCACGTCGCTGTCGGCGCAGGCGAGCCAGAAGCGGTTCTCCTCGATGCGCAGCAGCACCGGGTCGTTGACGATGCCGCCGGCGTCGTCGGTGAGCAGCACGTAACGGCCCTCGCCGACGCGGCACTTGGACAGGTCGCGCGGCGTGAGCAGCTCGGCGAAGGCCAGGCCGTCGCGGCCGGCGATCTCGACGTTGCGCTCGACCGCCACGTCCCACAGCGTGACGCCGGCGAGCAGGCGCCGGTACTCGGCCTCGAAGCCGGCGTAGCGGATCGGCAGCAGCATGTGGTTGTACACGGTGTAGCCGCGGCAGCCGGCGCGCTGCGTCGCCTCGAAATAGGGCGAGCGCTTCAGCCGGGCTCCGCGTTGGATGAATGCAGGATCGAATATCATTGGGTCATGAAAGCTCACCAGAACTTCATCAACGGGGAATGGGTGCAGGCCCTCGAGCAGGCGCCGAATATTAACCCGTCGAACACTGCGGATGTCGTGGGCGAGTTCGCGCGCGCCGACGCGGCGCAGGCGCGCGCGGCGATCGCCGCGGCGCGCGCCGCGTTCCCGGCCTGGTCGCGCGGCCCGATCCAGGCGCGCGCCGACCTGCTCGACAAGATCGGCAACGAGATCCTGGCGCGCAAGGACGAGCTTGGCACGCTGCTCGCGCGCGAGGAGGGCAAGACCCGGCCCGAGGGCGTCGGCGAGGCGATGCGCGCCGGGTATCTCTTCAAGTTCTTCGCCGGCGAGGTGGTGCGCCAGGCGGGCGAGGTGCTGCCTTCGGTGCGCCCGGGAATCAAGGTCGAGATCACGCGCGAGCCGGTGGGGGTGGTCGGCCTCATCACGCCCTGGAACTTCCCGATCGCCATCCCGGCCTGGAAGATCGCGCCGGCGCTCGCCTACGGCAACTGCGTGGTGTTCAAGCCCGCCGACCTGGTGCCGGGCTGCGCCTGGGCGCTGGCCGAGATCATCGCCAAGGCCGGCATCCCCGCCGGCGTGTTCAACCTGGTGATGGGCCGCGGCTCGGTGGTCGGCGAGCTGCTGTCGGCCGATCCCGGCGTCGACGCGGTGAGCTTCACCGGCTCGGTGACCACCGGCAAGCGCATCGCCGAGAGGTGCGCCGCGCGGCTCGCCAAGGTGCAGCTCGAGATGGGCGGCAAGAATCCGCAGGTGGTGCTGGACGACGCCGACCTCGACACCGCGGTGAACGTCTCGGTGCAGAGCGCGTTCTTCTCCACCGGCCAGCGCTGCACCGCGGCGAGCCGGCTGATCGTCACCGACGGCATTCATGATCGTTTTGTAAAAGCAGTTATTGAAAAAATCAAAAGCCTGAAGATCGATGACGCCCTCAAGGACGGCACCGACATCGGTCCGGTCGTCGATTCCTCGCAGCTCGAGCAGGACCTGAAATACATCGAGCTCGGCAAGAAGGAGGGCGCGAAGCTCGCCGCCGGCGGCGCGCGGCTCAAGCGCGCCACCGAGGGCTACTACCTCGAGCCGGCGCTGTTCACCGAGACCACCTCGCAGATGCAGATCAACCGCGACGAGATCTTCGGCCCGGTCGCCTCGGTGATCCGCGTGAAGAACTACGACGAGGCGCTGGCGGTGGCGAACGACACGGCCTTCGGGCTGTCCTCGGGCATCGCCACCACCTCGCTCAAGCACGCCGAGCACTTCAAGCGAAATTCCGCCGCCGGCATGGTGATGGTCAACCTGCCGACCGCCGGGGTCGACTACCATGTGCCTTTCGGCGGCCGCAAGGGCTCGAGCTACGGCCCGCGCGAGCAGGGGCGCTACGCCGTCGAGTTCTACACCACCGTCAAGACGAGCTACATCAATGCCTGACAAGCCGGCTTTCGAGATGGACCTGAGCCTGCAGGTCGGCAAGTACGACGTGCAGAAGCTCCTCGGCAAGGGCGCGACCGGGACCGTCTATCTCGCGAAGGACACCTTCACCGGCAGGGAGGTGGCGCTGAAGACCATCGAGCCCGAGGTGTTCCGCGACCCGGAGTTCGGCACCGTATACCGCGCGCAGTTCCTGCAGGAGGCTTCGCTCGCCGGCAAGCTGCGCCATCCCTACATCGTCAGCATCCTCGATGCGGTGGTCGGCGAGGACTCGGGCCACATCGCGATGGAGCTGGTGATGGGCGGCGATCTTTCCAAGCACGCCACGCCCGGGACCCTGCTGCCGGTTCCCGACGTGCTGCAGATCGGCTTCAAGTGCTGCGGCGCGCTCGAGTACGCGGCGAAGGAAGGCATCGTCCACCGCGACCTCAAGCCGGCGAACATCATGATCGCCAGCGGCACCGAGATCAAGATCGCCGACTTCGGCGCCGCGGTGCTGAAGAAGAGCCAGGTGGTGCAGACCGCGGCGCTCGGCTCGCCCTACTACCTGTCGCCCGAGCAGATCGAGGGCAAGACCCTCACCTTCCACAGCGACATGTACTCGATGGGCGTGGTGCTCTACGAGCTGCTCACCGGCAAGCGGCCGTTCGTCGCCGAGAACATGGAGGCGCTGCTCGGCAGGATCCTCAAGCACGAGCCGCTGCCGCCGAGCGAAGTGCGAGCCGAGCTGCCCAAGTCGATCGACCAGATGGTGCTGCGCGCGCTGAAGAAGGACCCGGCGCAGCGCTACCCGACCTGGCCCGAGTTCGCGCTCGAGCTGTCCAAGGTCGGCGAGCAGGTGCTGCCGCCGGGGGCGATCCCGGACAGCGAGAAATACGTGACGCTGAAGGCCGTGCCGATGCTCGCCAACCTCGCCGACTCGGAGCTCTGGGAGCTGGCGCGCGCCGGCCGCTGGAAGCGCGTGCCCAAGGGCAACGCGATCGTGCAGGAGGACGTGCAGGGCAAGAGCTTCTTCTTCCTGGCCCGCGGCGAGGCCAAGGTCACCAAGAAGAAGAAGCTGCTCAACATGGTGAACGGCGGCGAGTGCTTCGGCGAGATGGCCTACATCGGCGGCGGCGAGCAGCGGCGCCACGCCACGGTCGAAGCGATGACCGAGCTGCTGCTGGCCGAGTTCGAGCCCGCCAAGCTGGAGAAGATGAGCCTCGGCGCGCAGCTGCAGCTCACGCGCGCGCTGGTGCGCAACGTCACCGACCGCCTGGCGCTCGCCAACGTCCGCCTGGCGCGCTAGACGGCGGCGCTGATGCGGGCGAAAAAAGTCGCGATCCTGGAGAGCCGCCTCGGCGCGCAGATGGCCGAGCTGGTCGAGGGCCGCGGCGGCCTGCCGTTCCGCGCGCCGGCGCTCGCCGAGCTGCCCGACCTCGACGCGCCGGCGATCGGCGCCCTGGTGCGCTCGCTCGAGGCGCAGCCGGCGAAGCTGTTCATCTTCCAGACCGGCGTCGGCACGCGCGCGCTGTTCGCGGCCACCGATGCTTTGGATTTGACGAAAAATCTTCTTGCTTTGCTGGGCAAGGCGACCGTCGCCGCCCGCGGGCCCAAGCCCACCGGCGCCTTGCGCTCGCGCGGCGTGCGTATCGACCGCAGCGCGGCGGATCCTTTTACGACGAAGGAAATTCTGGAAAGTATTCGAGATGTTCCGTTAGAAAAGCAACGGGTGATCGTCCAGCGCTACGGCAGCGTAAACCTCGAGCTCGACCGCGCCCTCGAGGCGCGCGGCGCGCAGGTCATCGAGATTCCCACCTACCGCTGGTCGCTGCCGGCCGATACCGGGCCGCTCGCGAATCTGATCGGCGCGCTCGAGCGCGGCGAGATGCACGCGGCGGTGTTCACCAATGCCGAGCAGGTACGCAACCTGTTCGCCGTCGCGCAAAAGCTCGGCAAGGAACAGGTACTGAGAGAATCGCTGAATCGAACCCTGGTGGCGTCGATCGGCCCGGTCGCCTCGGCCGCGCTGCGCGCGGCGAACGTCAGCGTCGGCCTCGAAGCCAAGCCGCCGAAACTTGGAGCTCTTATGTCCGCACTCGATACGGCGCTTTCATGAAATTGTTTTTCCTGCTGTTTTTCTCTGCGACCCAGGCTCTCGCGCAATCCTATCCTTCCCGCCCGGTGCGCCTGGTGGTCGGCTTCGCGCCGGGCGGCGCGGCCGATTTCGTGTCGCGTGCATTCCAGGAGCCGCTCGGCCGCGCGCTCGGGCAGCCGCTCGTGGTGGAGAACCGGCCCGGCGCGGGCTCGAGCATCGCTGCGGAGCACGTGGCGAGGAGCGCGCCCGACGGCTACACCGTGCTGATCGGCAGCCCGTCGAGCATCCTGGTGAATCCGCTGCTCTCGCCCAAGGCCGGCTTCCAGCCGCTGAAGGACCTGGTGCCCATCACGCTGGTGAGCTCCTCGCCGCTGATCCTCGCGGTGAATCCCGGCGTGGCGGTGAGCTCGGTGAAGGAGCTCGTCGCGCACGCGAAGAAGAACCCCGGGAAGCTGAACTACGCCACCTCGGGCAACGGCTCGGCGCCGCACATGGCCGCAGTGCTGTTCTTGCGGCTCGCGCAGGTGGATATGGTGCACGTGCCGTTCAAGGGCGGGGCGCCGGCGGTGCAATCGGTTCTCGCCGGCGACACCCAGCTCGCCTTCGCCACGCCGCCGTCGGTGCTTCCGCTGGTCCAGGCGGGCCGCCTGCGCGCGCTCGCGGTCACCAGCCGCACGGCGACGCCGCTCCTGCCGGGGATTCCAGGCATGGGCGAGGCGCTGCCGGACTACGAGATCGGCTTCTGGTACGGGTTCTTCGTGCCGGCGGGCACGCCGCCGGAAATCGTGCGCCGGCTCTTCGAGGCGGCGAGCCAGGTGGTCAAGCTGCCGGAGATCGCGCGCATCCTGGCGAAGGAAGGCACCGAGACGGCAAGCTCGGCTTCGCCCGGGGAGTTTGCGGCCTTCCTCGCCGAGGACGCGAAGCTGTGGGCGCGCCTGGTCAAGGACTCGGGCGCCAAGGCGGACTGATGGACCTCGGTATTCGCGGCCGCACCGCGCTGGTCACCGGCGCGAGCATGGGGATCGGCAGGGGCATCGCGGCCGCGCTGGCGAAGGAGGGGGTGCGCCTCGCCGTGGTTGCCCGGAGAAAAAAGCTGCTCGAGGAGCTGCAGGCGGAAACCGGCGCGCAGCTGGTGATCATCGAGCAGGATTTCCTGCAGGACGACGCGCCGGAGCGCATCTCCAAGGCCGCGCTCGACGGCCTGGGCTCGGTGGAGATCCTGGTCAACAACGCCGGCGGCAGCCGCCGCTTCACGCTCGAGGCGAGCGAGGCGCAGTGGCACGAGGCGCTGACGCTCAACTTCACCCGCCAGCGCCAGCTCGCCCACCGCCTGCTGCCGCAGATGATCGCGCGCAAGTGGGGCCGCATCGTCAACATCACCGGCAAGTCCGAGCCCGAGGGCCTGAACGGCGCCTTCGCCGCCAAGGCGGCGGTGCATTCCTGGGCCAAGGGCCTGTCGCGCGAGGTCGGCAAGCACGGCATCACGGTGAACTGCATTCCCCCGGGGCGCATCATCAGCGAGCAGATCCTGCGCAACTACAGCGCGGCGCAGCGGGCGCGGGAGAGCGAGCACGATATCCCGGTCGGCGAGTACGGCCAGCCCGCCGACATCGCCAACCTGGTCTGCTTCCTCGTCTCGCCGCTCGCGCGCTACATCACCGGCACCGTCATTCCGGTGGACGGTGGCCTAAGGAGGTATCAATTTTGAAATTCGTTCTCGTGCTGCTGGCCGTCGTTGCATTTCCCTGCGCGGCGCAGACCTATCCGATGAAGCCCATCCGCCTGGTCGTGCCGTTCGCGCCGGGCGGCTCGAGCTCGATCGTGGCGCGCGCCGTCGCGATCGAGATGTCGAAGGGGCTCGGGCAGGAGGTCTACATCGAGAACAAGGGCGGCGGCGGCGGCAATCTCGCGATGCACGACGTGGCGCGCGCCGACGCCGACGGCTACACGCTGATCATCGGCCACGTCGGCAGCCTGGCGATGACGCCGTTCATGACGCCAAACCTCGGCTACGACGTGAACAAGGACTTCGCGCCGGTCTCGCTGCTCGCCAAGGTGCCGAACATCTTCGTAGTGCACGCCGACGTGCCGGCGAAGAACCTGGGCGAGCTGGTGGCGCTCGCCAGGAGCAAGCCCGGCCAGCTCAACTACGGCTCGGCGGGCAACGGCAGCGCCGGCCACCTGGCGATGGAGTACCTGAAGCTGGTCACCGGCATGGAGCTGCAGCACGTGCCGTACAAGGGCACCGGCCCGAACCTGGTGGACCTGGTGGCCGGCCGCACGCAGGCCACCTCGGCGGGCACGCCGCCGCTGATGCCGCACGTGAAGGCGGGCAAGCTGCGCGTCATCGCCGCCGGCACGCCGCAGCGCCTCGCCTCGCTGCCCGAGGTCGCGACCGTAGCCGAGCAGGGCTATCCCGGCTTCGAGACCAGCCAGTGGTACGGGCTCAATGCGCCGGCGAAGACCCCGCCCGCCATCATCAAGCGGCTGGCCGGCGAGGCGGCGAAGGCCGTGAAGAGCGCGGCAGTCACCGAGCGCTTCAAGGCCGACGACGCCGAGTCGATCGGCTCGAGCCCGCAGGAATACGCCGACTACATCGCGAAAGAGCAGGCGCGCTGGAAGGACGTGATCCAGAAGGCCGGCGTCAAGGCCGACTGATGGCCGACTGGGACGTCATCGTCGTCGGCGGGGGCAATGCGGCGCTGTGTGCTGCGCTTTCCGCCGCCGAGTCCGCAAAAAAAGTTCTGGTCCTGGAACGCGCTCCCGAAGAGGAATCGGGCGGCAACTCGCGCTTCACCGCCGGCCTGATGCGCGTGGTCTACAACGGCGTCGACGATCTGAAACAGGTGATCGAGCTCTCGCCCGAGGAGATCGCGCGCAGCGACTTCGGCACCTACACTGAAGAGCAGTTCTTCGACGACATGGCGCGCGTCACGGAATTCCGCTGCGACCCCGACTTAACTGAGGTTTTAATAAAAAACAGTCTCCCCACGGCGATCTGGATGCGCAAAAAGGGTGTCCGGTTTACCGCCGCCTGGGGTCGCCAAGCGTTCAACATCGGCGGCAAGTTCAAGTTCTGGGGCGGGCTGACGGTCGAGGCGGTCGGCGGCGGGCCAGGGCTGGTGGATTCGCTGCAGCAGATCGCGAAGAAGAACGGTATCGAGATCCTTTGTGGCGCGCGCGCCCTGTCCCTGGTGACCGATGACTCGGGCGTGCATGGTGTTGCCGTCAAGCATCAGGGGAAAACGAAAACATTTTCCGCGAAAGCCGTGGTTCTGGCGGCCGGAGGATTCCAGGCGAATACCGAATGGCGTACCCGCTACCTGGGGCCGGGCTGGGAGCTGGCGAAGGTGCGCGGCACGCGCTTCAACACCGGCGACGCGATCCGCATGGCGCTCGACATCGGCGCCGCAGCGCACGGCAACTGGTCGGGCTGCCACGCGGTGGCCTGGGACCGCAACGCGCCGGAGTTCGGCGACCTGGCGGTCGGCGACCAGTTCCAGAAGCACTCCTATCCCTGGGGCATCTACCTCAACGCCCAGGGCAAGCGCTTCGTCGACGAGGGCGCGGACTTCCGCAACTACACTTACGCGAAGTACGGCCGGGTGATCCTGCAGCAGCCGAAGCAGTTCGCCTGGCAGGTCTTCGACGCCAAGGTGAAGGCGCAGCTGCGCGACGAGTACCGCATCAAGCAGGTCACCAAGGTGAGCGCCGATACGCTCGAAGAGCTGGTGTCGAAGCTCGACGACACCGACCAGAAGGCCGCGCTCGAGACGCTGAAGAACTACAACGCCGCGGTGCAGACCCAGATCCCGTTCAACCCGAACGTTAAGGACGGGCGCTGCACCAAGGGGCTGGACGTCAACAAGAGCAATTGGGCGAACACGCTCGACACGCCGCCGTTCGAGGCCTACGCCGTCACCTGCGGCATCACCTTCAGCTTTGGGGGCTTAAGAATAAATCCTCAAGCTCAAGTGCTGAGCAGCGATGGCGACCCGATTCCCGGCCTGTACGCGGCGGGCGAGCTGGTCGGCGGGATCTTCTGGTTCAACTACCCCGGCGGCTCCGGCCTGACCAACGGCTCGGTGTTCGGCCGCCTGGCCGGAAAAAACGCGGCTACTTCGGCGGGCTGACCTGGATGCGCAGCGCGGCGCCGCCGGCGTCGTGCGTGAGGTTGACGGGCGCGCGGGGCACGAGCTGCGCGCGCGTCCCGGGCACCAGCGTGGAAATCGAAGCGCTCTGCGGCACGACAATCTTCTGCGCGCCGCCTTCGTAGGTTAGGGTGAGCTCGCGGCCGACGGTCGACTGCACCGTCGCCGACACCGTCGCGTTGGTCATCGTCTGGTCGTCGCGGCCGTCGAACGGCCGGTGGCCCGGGCTCACCGGCTTCGGGAAGCGGCGCACCTCGTAGGCGGTGAGCGTGCCGTCGGCGCGTTTCACGGAGGTGACGCCGAGGAAGTCGCCCGGCTTGATGTCAGCGAGCGCAATGGGCTGGGCGAACACGATCTCGGTCTTGTCGTTGACCCGGATTTGCGTTTTCCCGTCGACCACAAGAATGCTGTCTTGGAAAGACGAAACCGTCCCGCGCACCCGTGTCGGGGCCTGCGCGAGCGCCGTGCCCGCGACCACCATCAACACAAGGGCAAGCCTAATGCGGCGGCTTGACGCCATCTTTGCTCACGTTGAGCCGCTGGGTGACGATCCTGCCGTCGGCCTCCTGCCGGGCCGAGGTCCAGATGGTCTCGCCCGGCTTGAGATCGGCGCGCGAGCCCGGGACGAAGGCCACGATCGGCGTGCCGGGCGGCACCAGGATGGTCTGCGAGCCGTCCTTGTACTTCATCGTGATCTGGTTGCCGCCGCTCACCTGCGCCATGCCCTCCAGGGTGGCGTTGGTCATGGTCGACCTGGGCTCCAGGTCCCAGGGCATGTGCCCCGGCGGTGCCTGGGGCGGCAACGCATGCACTTCGAGCGCTGTCATCGTGCCGCCCTTGCTGATGGCGGTGACGCCGACGTACTTGCCCTTGAGCTCGGCGAGCGTAGTGGACTTCGCGGTCGACACGCCGACGTCGGCCGTAAGGTGGAGCTTGAGGTCCTTGCCGTCGCGCGACTTCACCGACAGCACGTCGCCCTCGATCGTGGTGATGGTGCCGCGCACGCGCGTCGGCGCCTGGGCGAAGGCGGCGGTGGCGGCGAGCAGCACGGCGAGCAGCAAGAGTTTCTTCATAGCGAGGCCTCCTAGTCGATTTTCGCTCCGGAGCGGCGCACCACCTCGGCCCACTTCGCCGAGTCGCGGCGGATCAGCGCGGCGAACTCCTCGGGCGTGCCGCCGCCGCCCTCGCTGCCGAGGGCGAACAGGAGCTCCTTGGTTTTCGGCTCGAGGATGGCGCGGTTCACCGCGGCGTTCAGCTTGTCGAGCACGGCGCGCGGCACGCCGGCGGTGGTGATGATGCCGCTCCAGGCGTTGACCTCGTAGCCCGGCACGCCGGCCTCCATCAGCGTCGGCACCTCCGGCAGGCTGAGCGCGCGGCGCTCGCCGGTCACGGCGAGCGCCCGCACGCGGCCCGCCTTGACGTGCGGCGCGATCGAGTTGGTGCTCTCGAACATGAGCTGCACCTGCCCCGAGATCAGGTCGGCGATCGCCGGCGCGCCGCCCTTGTAGGGGATGTGCACGATCTCCGTTCCTGTCATGGTCTTGAACAGCTCGCCACTCACGTGTCCCGGCGAGCCGTTGCTGGAGGAGGCGTTGGACAGCTTGCCCGGGTTCTTGCGGGCGAAATCGATGAGGTCCCTGACAGAATGAAAATCTGTTTTTGGCGAAACGGCGAGGAGCATGTAGCCGGTGGTCACCAGCGCCACCGGCTGCAGGTCGCGCTCGATGTCGTAAGGCAGCTTCGCCACCATGTGGCGCGTGATCGCCAGGGCGCCCACCGGCCCCTGGCCGATGGTGTAGCCGTCGGGCGCGGCCTTCGCTACCGCGTCGATGCCGATGGTGAGCGCGCCGCCCGGGCGGTTGTCGACGATGATCGGCTGGCCGAGCTCCTTCGCCAGCGCCGGGGCGACGATGCGCGCGATATTGTCGGTCGCGCTGCCGGCGGCCTGGGGTACGACCAGGCGGATCGGCCGCTCGGGGAATTGCGCCGGCGCGGCGGCGGACCACGCCGCCCCGAGGGCGAGGAGGAAGAAGGAGCGCTTCAGGCTAGGGGAGCAGCTGGGCGCGGACTTCGCCGGCCTTGTTGCGGTTGGTGTGGACGTTGACGTACAGGTTGCCGGCCTTGAGCGTCTCGATCTGCGCCGCCGTCAGCTTGCGGCCCGCCGGCACGCTATAGGTGTCGCCTTTCTTGTCGAGAGGCACGATCACCGGGCCGTTGATGCCCCTCCCGCCCTGGTGGATGTGCGCCATGGTGCCTTCCACGCCCTCGGTGGTGACGCTGCCGCTGAGGGTGCCGTCCTCGGCGACGCGGAAGCTGCCGCTGCCCGTGCCCGTCACGCTGACCGGCGGCACCTGTTCGGTGCCGGTCAGGCTGACGCTGATCGCGCCGCTTCCCGGCATCCAGCCGGGCATCCAGTCCTGCACCGTGGAGCAGGACGCGAGCCCCGCCACGGCGAGCAGCGCAAGGGTTCTCGAAATCGTGTTCATCGTCGGGCTCTCCTCGTTAGAGCGGAACACGGGGGCGGCTAGAATATTCCCATGCCGGGCATCGCCGCTTCTTCCGCGCTCTCGCGCCTCCGCATTCTAGACTTCTCCCGCGTCCGGGCGGGACCCACCTGCGTGCGCCAGTTCGCCGACTTCGGCGCCGACGTGATCAAGATCGAATCGCCGCCAGGGGTCGACCCGAACGAGGGCATGGGCGGGCCGCGCCACGGCCCGGACATGCAGAACCTGCACCGCAACAAGCGCTCGCTGACGCTCAACCTCAAGTTGCCCGAGGCGAAGAGCGTGCTCGAGCGCCTGGTGAAGACCGCCGACGTGGTGGTCGAGAACTACCGGCCGGACGTCAAGTTCCGCCTCGGGATCGACTACCAGTCTCTGGAAAAAATAAACCCCAGAGTTATTCTCGCCAGCATCTCCGGCTTCGGCCAGGACGGCCCTTACCGCGACCGGCCGGGGTTCGACCAGATCGCGCAGGGCATGAGCGGCCTGATGTCGGTCACCGGTCTTCCCGGGCAGGGCCCGGTGCGCACCGGCGCCGCGATCGCCGACCTGACGGCGGGCCTGTATGCGGCGATCGGCGTAATGATCGCGCTGCTCGAGCGCGAGGCCTCGGGCAAGGGGCAATGGGTGCAGAGCTCGCTGCTGCAGGCGGGCATCTCGCTGCTCGACTTCCAGGCGGCGCGCTTCCTGATGAAGGGCGAAGTGCCGCCGCAGGTCGGCAACGACCACCCGACCAGCATGCCGACCTCGGCCTACCGCACCAAGGACGGCCATATCAACGTTGCCGCCTCGGGCGAAGGGATGTGGGCGAGCCTGTGCAAGGCGATCGGCCGCGAGGACCTGCTCGCCTCCCCCGACTTCAAAGGCGGGAAGAAACGCGCGGAACACCGCAAACCGCTGAACGCGGCGATCGACGAAGCGCTGCAGAAGAAAACCAGCGCGGAATGGATCGGCATCCTGAACGCCGCAGGCGTGCCCTGCGGGCCGATCTACAAGGTCGACCAGGTGTTCGCCGACCCGCAGGTGCGCCACCTCGGCGTGGCCGCCGCGGTGGAGCACCCCCAGCTCGGCCGCTTCGAGATCCTGGCGAACGCGGCGGACCTGTCGCGCACGCCGGCCGCGGTGGTGGCGCCGACGCCCGAGATTGGGCAGCATACCGACGAGGTCCTGAAGGAGCTCAACTACAACGCGGCGGAGATCGCGAAACTACGGCAAGGAGGAGTGGTGTGATGGATCGAACCGCGCTTTTCGCAGGATTGTTTTTTGTTTCAGGGATCTGCTTCGCGCAGTACCCGAACAAGCCGATCACCACCGTGGTGGGGTTCGCGCCCGGCGGCGGCACCGACACCGTGTCGCGCATCATCGGCAAGACGCTCGGCGAGCAGCTCGGGCAGCAGGTGCTGACCGACAACAAGGCCGGCGCCGGCGGCAACATCGCCACCGACATCGTGGTGAGGAGCGCCGCGGACGGCTACACCCTCTACCTGGGCAACGTGGGCGCTCTCACCGTCAACCCGCACCTGCTCCCGCTGACGTACGACACGCTGCGCGACCTGGCGCCGATCACCATGGCGGTGGTGTTTCCGAACCTGGTGGTGGTGCACCCCACGGTGCCGGCGAACACGCTCGCCGAATTCATCAAGCTCGCCAGGGACAACCCCGGGAAGTACAACTACGGCTCCTCCGGCATCGGCGGCGCCGGGCACGTCGCCGGCGAGCTGCTGAAGATGATGGCAAAGGTCGACCTGGTGCACGTGCCCTTCAAGGGCGGCGGGCCGGCGATGCAGGCGATGCTCGGCGGGCAGATCCATTCCTACATGGCGACCCCGGTCGCTGCCGGGCCGCACGTCAAGGCCGGCAAGGTGAAGGCGCTCGCCACCACCGGGCCGCGCCGCGACCCGTTCATGGCCGACGTGCCCACCGTCGCCGAGGTCGGCTACCCGGGCTACGAAGCCACCAACTGGTACGCCTACCTCGTGCCGGCGAAGACGCCCGGCGACATCGTCGATCGCCTGAACCGCGAGATCGTCAAGGCGCTCGGCTCGCCGGAAGTGAAGGACCTCCTCAACAAGCAGGGGCTCGAGGCCGCGCCCGGCACCCCCGCGCAGCTCGCCGCCTTCATGAAGCGCGAGTACGACACCTGGGGCAAGGTGGTGAAGGAAGCGGGTATCAAGGCGCAGTAGAGAGATCGGGGTCAGAGCCCGATCTCCAAGCAAGGGGACAGGCCACGTTTTCCAACGCAGGGCCGTCTACAAAGATTCGCCGCCGCCGATTCCTCGCGGCGGCGGGAGCGTTTCTCCTTGCGCCGCTGACTGAGGCACAGACCCCGGTGGCGCGCATCGGGCTGATCGGACCCGACGAGGAGCCGCGATACTCGGAGATCGCCGCGGGTCTGAAACGAGGTCTGCTGGAGCTCGGATACCGGGAAGACACGATCCGCATCGTGGAAGGGCGCACGCCGCGTGGCAGAGAAGCGGACGCCCGCGCGAAGATTCAGACGCTTCTCAAGGAAGACGTGGCGGTAGTTTTTGCGATTGGCTCCGCGCTCGTGCGGCCAGTGCGGCGTGCGGCGCCTCAACTCCCCATTGTATTCGTCACGCCGGGCGATCCGGTGGCGGCGGGTTTGGTGGCGAGCTTCGCTCGTCCCGGCGGGAACATGACCGCAATGACATTCGAATACCCGGAGTTGTCCGGGAAGCGGCTCGAGCTGCTGCGCGAGCTCTCGCCGCGGATCCGGCGCGTGCTCGCTCTTTACGACCCGCGCGACGCGTCGCCGCGGCAGGGCGTGAGTGCGGCGCGCGCGGCCGCCGCGGCGCTAGGGATGACCCTTGTCGAGCGCGAGGTGTCAAACGCAGACGAGATCGCGGCGGGCCTGCGGGTGCTCGACCAGGCCGATGCGCTGCTCGGCATTCCCGGCGGCATCACCGCATCACACTACGACACCATGATCGGAGGCGCGAACTCCAGGCGCGTCCCGAGCATCTTTTATACCCGGACCCGCTCCACGCGGAACGCCCTGCTGACCTACGGCGCAACCGATATCGAGGTCGCCCGCCAAGCCGCGCGCCTGGTCGACAAGATCGTCAAGGGCGCGAATGCGGGAGACCTGCCGGTGGAACGTCCGGCAAAGTTTGCTCTGGTCGTCAACCTCAAGACCGCGAAAACGATCGGTGTCAGCGTTCCACAGTCCGTCTTGCTGCGAGCCGACGCCTTGATCGAATAGCACTGTCGGGGAAACGTGGTCTGTCCCTGATTAGATTCGGACGACCAGCTTGCCGACGTGCGCATCCGCTTCCATGCGCGCCTTCGCCTCGGGCAAGTCGTTGAAGCCGTAGACGCGGTCGATCACCGGCTTAAGCTTGCCGCTGGCGAAGAGCGGCAGGAAGTCCCTGGTGAAACCCTGCACCGTGACGCCGCGCTGCGCGGCGTTGCGCATCTTGTTGGACACGCCGAACAGGCGCAGGCGCTTCGAGTGCAGCGCCTCAATGTCCATCTCCGCCTTCATCACGCCGTCGACGTAGCCGACCGTAGCGAGCCGGCCCTCGTAGCCCAACGATTTCACGCACTCGGCGAACACCGAGCCGCCGACGTTGTTGACGACGAGGTCCACACCCTTGCCGCCGGTGAGCTCGAGAACTCTCTTTGAAAAATCCGGGCTTCTCGTCCGGATCGCGGCGTCGAGTCCCATGGACGAAAGCCTCTTCAGCTTCTCTTCGGAACCCGAAGTGCCGATGACTTTTGCGCCGATGGCCTTCGCCGTCAGCAAGGCCGCGATACCCACGCCGGCGGAGGCGCCGGTGACCAGGAGCCATTCGCCGCTCTTCAGGTTCCCCTGCTGCACCAGCATGTCGTAGACCACCAGGAAGGTGATCGGGATCGCCGCGGCTTCTTCCCAGGAGAGGTTCGGCGGCACGGGAATGGCGTCGGCCTCGTCCATGACCGCGTATTCGGCGAACGAGCCGGGCAGGCGGCCCATCACCCTTGCGCCGCTGCCTTCGACTTCGCCCGCGCCTTCGGTGCCGCCGATCTTTGCCGGGCCGGGCTTGGTCAGGCCGTGGCGCAGCAGCTCGCCGCGGTTCAGGCCCGCGGCGCGCACCCGCACCAGGAGCTGCGCGGGTCCGGGCTTGGGCGCCGGGGCTTCGCGCAGCTCGAGCTTGGTTTCGTTGCCGGTGGCTTGCATGAAGTAGGCGCGCATGGCCACCGAGTGTAACAATGCGCCCGAGAGGAGGGCGCATGAAACCTGAGCTGATGTGGTTGCTGTGGGCGGTCGCGCTGACGTTCGCGCAGATGCTGGTGGCGGTGACCGGGGCGACGTTGCAGGTGGGGCTGCCGGCGCTCGCCGGCAACCGCGAGGGGCTGCCGCCGTTTACCGGCTGGGCGGGGCGCGCGTACCGCGCGCACTACAACATGCTCGAGAGCCTGGTGCTGTTCGCCGCCCTGGTGCTGATTGCGGTTCTCAGCAGCAAGACGAATTCGACGACGCTGCTGGGAGCGCAGATCTTCGTCTGGGCGCGGCTCGCTTATGCCGCGGTCTACCTGGCCGGCATCCCCTGGTTGCGCACCGGGGTGTGGTTCGTCTCGGTGATCGGCCTCGCCCTCATTTTCCTGCAGCTCTTGTAGCGAGAGCGGCAAGGGTCGCGCGGCCCTTCAGCATGTCGTCGAGGCTGCCGAAGGCCTGCATGTAGTGGCCGCGGTAGCCGCTCGCTTCGATCGCGGCGAACATCGCCGGGAAGTCGATCGTGCCTTCGCCCGGGCGCAGGTGCTCCTCGTGCGTGCCGCGGCAGTCGGCCAGGCGCACTTCGCCGCAGCGCTTCATGTCGAGCTTGGAGATGAATTCGTCGATGCGGTTCGGACGGATATGGGCGTGGTTCACGGTGAAGCTCCAGCCGAGCGCGGGCGAGTCGAGCCGGTCGAAGTAGTAGCGGCATTCCGCGAGGTCGTTGGCGAGGTAATGCACCTCGGCGGCAGCAGGTTCCGGATTCAGATTTTCCAGAAGGAGTTTTACCCGTTTGCGCTCGGCCGCCTTCGCCGCCCGCGCGATCCGCGCTACCGCCGCGTCCATGCGCAGCTGCTTGTCGGAGCCGAAGTGATAGCCGCCGTGCACCACGATCCAGCCCGCGCCGAGCTTCTTCGCCGCGTCCAGGTAGGCCGCCAGGTAGGCATCCGCGGCGCTGGTGACGAAAGGCGAAGTCTCGGCGATGTTGACCGCCGAGAGCGTGTGGAGCCCGAGCCGGATGCCGGCGCCTTCGAGCTTTTTTCGCGCTTGCGCGAGGCGCCGCGAACCGCGTTCGAGCAATTCCGGCGTCTGATCCAGGCACAGGTCGATGTAAGGCACCTTGTGCTTGACGGCCCAGTCGACCGCGGGCTCGAGCGCGAGCTTCTGGTTGATGTCTACGCCGATGCGGTCAAAGAGCTTTGGCACGGAAGATCCTGGTCCAGAGGGGCGCGGTTACCGCGATGAGCGCGAACGCGAGCAGCAGCGCGGAGATCGGGCGCGTCACAAAGATGGCGGGACTCGAGTGCGACAGGGTCAGCGACTGGCGCAGCGAGGTCTCGAACAGCGGCCCGAGCACCAGTCCCAGCACCATCGGCGCCGGCGGCCAGTCGTAGCGCTTCATCAGCCAGCCGAGCAGGCCGAAGCCGGCCAGCAGCCAGCAGTCCTCGAGGCTGTTCGACTGCGAATACACCCCGGCGATGCACAGCGCCAGGATCGGCGGGTAGAGCCAGCGGTAGGGCACCTTCAGGAGCTTGGCGAACAGGCCGGCGAGCGGCAGGTTCAGGATCAGCAGGATGACGTTGCCGATGTACATGCTGGCGATCACCGCCCACACCAGCTCGGCGTTCTTGGTGAACAGCTCCGGCCCGGGGCGGATGCCGAACATGATCAGCGCGCCGAGGATGATCGCGGTGGTGCCCGAGCCGGGCACGCCGAGCGACAGCATCGGCACCATGGCGCCGGCGGCGGCGGCGTTGTTCGACGCCTCGGGCCCGGCCACGCCCTCGATCGCGCCCTTGCCGAAGCGCGACGGATCCCGCGCCACTTTCTTCTCGACGATGTAGGACAGGAACGAGGCGATGGTGGCGCCGGTCGCGGGCAGCACGCCGACGAGGAAGCCGATGAAGGTGCCGCGCAGGATCGGCATGCGGCTCGCGCGCCAGTCCTCGCGCGTCGGCAGCACGTTCTTCACGTCGGCCACCGGCCGGATCACGCCGAGCACGCAGCTCGCGACCACCTCGCCGACGCCGAACAACGCCACGGTGAGCACGATGAACTCGACGCCGTCGAGCAGCCAGGTTTGGCCGAAGTCGAAGCGCGCGATGCCGTTCTGCGGGTCGATGCCGATGGTGCCGATGAGCAGCCCCGCCACTCCGGTGACCAGCCCCTTCAGGAGCGAGGAGCCCACCGCGGCGAGCGCGGTGAGGCCGAGCACGATCAGGGCGAAGTATTCCGGCGGGCCGAAGGCGAGGGCCGCCTTGGCGAGCGGCGGCGCGAGCAGCATCAGGCCGATGGTGCCGAGCGTGCCGGCGATGAACGAGCCGATCGCGGCGATGCCGAGCGCCGCGCCGGCGCGGCCCTGCAGCGCCATCTGGTAGCCGTCGATGCTGGTCATCACGGTGCTCGGCTCGCCCGGGACGCTGACCAGCACCGAGGTGAGGGTGCCGCCGTACTGCGAGCCGTAGTAGATGCCGGCGAACAGGATGATCGCCGAGGTCGGGTCGGTGCCGAAGGTGAGCGGCAGCAGGAGCGCGATCGCCGTCGCCGGCCCGATCCCGGGCAGCACGCCGACCAGCTGGCCCATCAGCACGCCGAGGAAGCACATCGTCAGGTGCTTGAACGTCAGCGCCGCGGCGAAGCCCATCATCAGGTCGTTGAAGGCGCTCATGGGAAAAATGAGGGGAGGGGAACGCCCAGCCAGGTCTTGAAGATGAGGTAAAGAGCCGTGGTGAGCGATCCGGAAACGACCGTGGAGGAGAGCCAGGGCAGCTTCTCGACCGCGGCGTAGAGGAAAACCAGGAGCGCGAAGATGGTGACCGCGAAACCTGCGAACGGCAGCGCCGCGACCGCGGCGATCAGCGCGCCCATCACCAGAAGGGGCTTGCGGAGGTCCTCGGCGGCGCCGGTCGCTTCGCCGAGGACCACCCGCACGCAGGCTGCCGCAGCCAGGCCGGCGAGCAGCACGCCGTAGACCAGCGGCAGGAACCCCGAATCCGGCGCGAACCCGTCCCACAGCGACATGTGCGCCGCCTTGGCGATCCACAGGCCGCCGAGCGCCACAAAAACAAGGGCGAGCAGCAGCTCGCCCTTGACCACCCTGAGAGGCATCGACTTACTTGCCGAGCAGGTCCCGGAACAGCTTCTCCTGCCGGGCGAGGAAGTCGTCGAACTTCTTGCCCGGGATCGACGCCGATTGAGCGACGTTGTCCGCGTAGTACTTCTGCATCGCCTTGGAGGCGTTGACTTTCGTCATCACGCCTTCCCAGTAGACGCGCGCCGCGTCTGGAGCGTCCTTCGGGATGGCGATGCCGCGCCACATCTGGAAGTTGGGCGTCTTGATGCCCTGCTCCTGCATCGTCGGCACGTCCTTCAGGCCGGGGAAGCGCTTGTCGCGCACCACGCCGAGCGCGCGCACCTTCTTCGCCTGCAGCTGCCCCATGAACTCGAGCGGGTTGCCCATCGAGGCGTGCACGTGGCCGCCGAGCAGCGCGGTGAGCGCCTCGCCGCCGCTGTTGAAGCTCACCGTGTTGTACAGCACGCCGGTGGCCTTCGACAGCACGGTCACCGCCATCACGTCAGTGGTGCCGCCGGTGGAGAACGCCACGCTCTTCGCCGGCTTGGACCTCGCGTCCTTGACGAAGTCGCCCATGTTCTTCCACGGCGCGTCCTCGCGCACGAACAGCAGGAAGTCATCGAGCATCAGGTTCATCACCGGCGTTACTTCCGTCAGCGTTTTCGCGTTCGGGTTCAGGATCGGCGTGATCTGGGTGGTGCCGTTGATCAGAATCAGCGTGTGCGGGTCGGCCTTGCGGCTCGCCGCGACGTAGCCGATGCCCGCGGCGCCGCCGCCGCCGGGCTTGTTCACCAGCGCGATCGGCACCGGCACCAGCTTCTCGTCGACGATGACCTTGTGGATGATGCGCGCCATCAGGTCGGCGCCGCCGCCGAGGCCGAACGGGATCACGAACTCGACATCCTTGGTCGGCTTCCAGCCCTGGGCGGAAGCCGCCGAAGTCAGTACTGCGGGCAGTGCAGCGAGCAACAGCAGGCGTACGAAGAAACGCATGGGACTCCTCCTCGAAGAAACGTTGTTCTGAGGCGAACTATACTCGGGGCCATGGGCATGCTGATAGAGGGCGTCTGGCGCGACGTGCCGCGCGACACCCGGGCGACCGGGGGCGCTTTCGTCCGGTCGGAGAGCGTTTTTCGAAACAAGCTGCGCGCCGAGCCGGGAGAAATGCGGCCCGGCCGCTACCGCCTGTACGTTTCGCGCAGCTGCCCCTGGGCGCACCGCACTCTGGTGGTCCGCGCGATGAAGGGGCTGGAGAAGGCGATCCCGGTGTCCTATGCCGACCCGTACCTGGGGGAGAACGGCTGGGCGTTTCCCGATGGCTATCTCCATGAACTCTATGCGAAAGCAGAGCCCGGCTATACGGGCCGGGTGACGGTGCCGGTGCTCTGGGACGAAAGCGCAGGGCGCATCATCAACAACGAGTCGAGCGAGATCATCCGCATGCTGAACCGCGAGTTCGACGCGCTGGCGACGCGCAAGCTCGGCGACCTCTACCCGGAAAAATTGCGAAGGGAAATCGATTGGCTCAACGAACGCATCTACCGCACGGTCAACAACGGCGTGTACCGCGCCGGGTTCGCCACCGCGCAGGACAAGTACGAGGCGGCGGTGACCGGGCTGTTCCGCACGCTCGACTGGCTGGAGAAGCGCATGGCAAAGCGCCGCTGGCTGTGCGGGGCGACCTTTACCGAGGCGGACGTGCGCCTGTTCACCACGCTGGTGCGCTTCGACGCGGTGTACTACTCGCACTTCAAGTGCAACCTGCGGCGCCTGGTCGACTACCCCAACCTGTGGCGCTGGACGCGGCGCGTCTACGCGCTGCCCGGAGTGAAGGCCACGACCAACCTGAAAGAAATAAAAGACCACTATTACCGCAGCATGAAGCACATCAACCCGACGCAGATCGTCCCCAAGGGACCCGCGCTCGACTTTCGCTTGCGCTAGCGCTCCTCGTTTCCCTCGGCGCGCAGGCCAACAGCGATCCCCTCGACGGCATTGTGGCGCCGGGCGACGGCTATGCCGGCGCGACCCTGCGCTTCGAGCGCTCGCCGTACGCCGGCCACGCCAAGGACTACGACTACCTGCCGCTCGCCCGCTATGACAGCGAGTACTTCTACCTCAGCACCTACCGCGCCGGGCTGAAGCTCGGCCCCGCGGAGCTCTTCGTGAAGCGCCGCTTCGAGGGCTATCCGTCCGACGACATCCCGGAAAGCATGGCCGGCCTGGACGTGCGCCGGCCCGGTGCCGACGCCGGCATCGCGCTGAAGCACCGCTGGGGCGCGGGCACCGCCTATGCCGAGCTGATGACCGACGCCTCGAACAAGTCGGAAGGCAGCGAGCTGCGCCTCGGCTATCGCTACGAGGCGTGGTGGAACGGCCGGCTGCGTTTTCGCCCCTACGCCACGCTCGCGTGGCGCGACTCGAAGCTGAACGACTACTACTACGGCGTTCCGGGCTATAGCGCGGGCTCGGGCGTGAACCTCGAGATCGGCGCCATCGCCACGTACCGGCTGACCGAGAGCTGGCAGGTGCTCGCCGGCGTCGAGCTCATCCGCTACGCGAGCGCCATCAGCAACAGCCCGGCGGTCGATCAGAGCCTCTCGCCGAGCTTCACGTTCGGCCTACTCTACAACTTCACGCCGCAGCCGGCGCCGCCCGGGGAGCGCAAGCCGCTCATCATGCGTGCGTTCTACGGCCAGTCGACCGACTGCGACCTGTTCCCGATCGTGACCTTGCAGTGCACCAGCACCCACACGCAGGACCAGACCGACGTCGCCGCAGTTGAGATCGGCCAGACCCTGGTGAAGCGCGTCGGCGGCTACAACATGGACATCCAGGGTTTCGTCGGCCTGCTGCAGCACCGCGAGGACGGCCTGCAGGACGACTTCTGGCAGGCGCAGGCCTACCTCAAGATCAGCTACTACGGCTTCCCCTGGCGCGAGACCCTGCGCACGCGCGTCGGCATCGGCGCCGGCATCGCCTACGCCAGCCACATCCCCTTCGGCGAGCAGCGCGACCAGGCGCTGCGTAACCGCGACACCTCGAAGCTGCTGCTGTACCTCGACCCGACGGTGGACTTCAGCGTCGGCGACCTGGTCGGCTCGCGCCCGCTGCGCGACACCTACCTCGGCCTCGGCGTCTCGCACCGCTCAGGCACCTTCGGCTGGTCGCAGCTCTTCAACAACGTCGACGGCGGCTCGAACTACATCTACGCCTTCGTCGAGACGTCGTTCTAGCCCTGCACTGAGTAGCCGCCGTCGACAGGAATCGCAGTTCCCGTAATGAAATCAGAAGCCGGCGAACACAAGAATACGGCGATACCCGACAGGTCCTGCGGCTCGCCCCAGCGTCCCGCCGGCGTGCGCGCGAGCACGCGCTCGTGCAGGCCCTGGACGTCCTTGCGCGCGCCCCGGGTGAGGGCGGTGTCGATCCAGCCCGGCAGCACGGCGTTGACCTGGATGTTGTCGCGCGCCCAGGCGGTGGCGAGGGCGCGCGTCATCTGCACGATGCCGCCCTTGCTCGCCGCGTAGGGGGTGGTGAACGAGGCGCCGAAGATCGACATCATCGAGCCGATGTTGACGATCTTGCCGCCGCCGGCGCGCTTCATGTGGGGGTAGGCGGTCTGCGAAGCGACGAAGGCGCTGGTCAGGTTGGTGTCGAGGACCTGCTTCCATTCCTCGATCGAGTAGTCCTGCGGCTGCTTGCGGATGTTGATGCCGGCGTTGTTCACCAGGATGTCGAGGCCGCCGAGTTTCTGCGCCGCTTCCTCGACCATGGCGCGGCAGGATTTCTCGTCCTTCAGGTCGGCTTGCAGCGCAATCGCCTTGGCGCCGAGTTTTTCAAGCTGCTTTACCGCAGAAAGATTCTTGGCCGCATCCCGCCCAGCCACTGCCACGGCGGCGCCGGCCTGCGCCAGGCCCTGCGCCATGCCCAGGCCGATGCCGCCGTTGCCGCCGGTGACCAGCGCTGTCTTGCCCTTGAGATCGAACGGGTTCGTGGAGCTCGGCCTAGGTGGGCTGGTAGCGCACGACCTTGTTTCGGCCTTCCTGCTTCGCCAGGTAGAGCGCGCGGTCGGCGCGCGCCGCGAGCGCATCGAGGCTGCGGCCGTCCTCCGGGAAGCAGGCGACGCCGATGCTCACGGTGCTCGACACCTGCTGGCCGTTGAGGGCGAGCGGCCGCGACGCGATCGCGGCGCGGATGCGCTCGGCGACGTCGAGCGCGCCCTTCGGCGGCGTCTCGGGCAGCAGCACGATGAACTCGTCGCCGCCGTAGCGCGCCGGCACGTCGGTGGCGCGCAGCTCGGACACCACGGCGTTGGCCACCTGGCGCAGCAGGCGGTTGCCGGCGTCGTGGCCGTGGCCGTCGTTGACCGCCTTGAGGTTGTCCGAATCGATCATCAGCACGCTCGACGCGCGCCCGTAGCGCTGCGCCTGGCCGAACAGGCGGTTGGCGGCGATGGCGAAGCCGCGCGTGTTGAACAGGCCGGTCAGCTCGTCGGTCTCCGACAGCAGCTTGACGTGCTGCAGCCCGTAGCGGATGTCGGACGAGAACATGGTGGTGATGTAGGCGACCAGCAGCACCGGGGCGAGCTGCGCCGCGAAGCCGGCGAGGAAGCGCAGCGACGCCAGCTCCTGGAAGGACGCGCTGCCCAGCAGCACGTAGCAGGCGGCGATCAGCGCAACGTTGGCGAGCGTGGCGAGCTTGCCGAGCGTCAGCGCCGAGGTGATCACCGGCAGCAGGTAGGCGCTGAGCAGCGGGCTCGCCAGGCGGTCGGTGTAGGCGAGCACCCAGGTGACCACCGCGATCATGCCTAGGGTCTCGAGCGCGATCTTCCAGCGCGTCTCGCGCTGGTTGAAGTTCGCGTAGCGGAAGCCCATCACCAGCGCGGCGTAGAAGAACAGGCCGGCCGACACCGCGGCGTCGGCCTCGGGATCGCCGCGCTCGCCGCCGAAGATCAGGTACAGCAGCATCAGGATCAGCAGCAGCCAGTGGATCTCGGCCACGGTGCGCGAGATGCCGCGCAGCTCCTCCTGCTCGATCGAGACTGCGCCGGTTTTGCGTTCTTGCTGGTCCAAGGTTTCCTCCGGGAACCCTGCGTGTATTATGCGACGCCATGGAATTCTCCGCCAAAGGCCTGCGCGTCCTGGTGACCGCGGGCGGCGCCGGCATCGGCCGCGTCATCGCCCGCACTTTTGTGGAGCACGGCGCCCGGGTGCACATCTGCGACATCGACGAAAAAGCCCTCGCCGGGACGAAGAAGCAGCTGCCGGCGGTGACCCAGACCGTCGCCGACGTGTCCAAGCTCGCCGACGTCGACCGATTGTTCGAAGATGTCAAAAAGCAGCTGCACGGCCTGGACGTGCTGGTGAACAACGCCGGCATCGCCGGCCCCACCGGCAAGGTCGAGGACATCCGCCCCGAGGACTGGGACCGCTGCATCGCCATCGACCTGAACGGCATGTTCTACGTCACGCGCAAGGCGATGCCGCTGATCAAGGAAGCGGGCGGCGGCAGCATCATCAACCTGTCGTCGATCGCCGGGCGCTTCGGCTTTCCGATGCGCACGCCGTATTCGGCGGCGAAGTGGGCGGTGGTCGGCTTCACCCAGAGCCTCGCCGCCGAGGCCGGACCGGACAAGGTGCGCGTCAACTGCATCCAGCCCGGCATCGTCGAAGGCGACCGCATCGACCGCGTGATCGCGGCGAAGGCGAAGGGCCTCGGCGTTCCCGAGGCGGAAGTCAAGAAGCGCATGCTCGAGGGCGTCAGCCTGCACACCACGGTCACGGCGCAGGACATCGCCAACATGGCGCTGTTCCTCGCCACCGCGCCGGGCAAGCACATCTCCGGGCAGGACATCGCCATCTGCGGCGGTTCGCGGTACTTGGTGTGAGTGCTGCACAAGGAAAAGTCATCATCACCTGCGCGGTGACCGGCTCGATCCACACGCCGAGCATGTCGCCGCACCTGCCGGTGACGCCCGAGGAGATCGCCGAGGCGGCGATTGGCGCAGCGAAAGCAGGGGCGGCGATCGTGCATTTGCACGCGCGCGACCCGAAGGACGGCAGCCCGACGCAGGACCCGCAGCTGTTTCGCCAGTTCGCCACGAAGATCAAGGCGGCGAGCGACGTGGTGCTCAACTTCACCACCGGCGGCGCCGCCACCATGACCATCGAGGAGCGGCTGCAGCCGGCGCTGCAGCTCAAGCCCGAGGTCGCCTCGCTCAACATGGGCTCGATGAACTTCGGCCTGTACGAGATGCTGGCGCGCTACCCGGACCTGAAGCACGCCTGGGAGCGGCCCTACCTCGCCGGTTCCGACGAGCGCATCTTCAAGAACACCTTCAAGGACATCGCCTACATCCTGAGCAGCTGCGCCGACAACGACACCCGCTTCGAGATCGAGTGCTACGACATCGGCCACCTGTACACCGCGGCGCACTTCCTCGACCGCAAGCTGGTCAAGCCGCCGCTGTTCATCCAGTCGGTGTTCGGCATCCGCGGCGGCATCGGGCCGCACACCGAGGATGTGGTGCACATGAAGCGCACCGCCGACCGCCTGTTCGGCGACGCCTACTACTGGTCGGTGCTCGGCGCCGGCCGCAACCAGATGTTCACCGCGGCGATGTCGGCCGTGATGGGCGGCAACGTCAGGGTGGGACTGGAGGACAGCCTGTGGCTCGGCCGCGGCCAGCTCGCGAAATCGAACGCCGAGCAGGTGGCGAAGGCGAAGCGCATGCTGGAGGAGCTGGGCCTCGCGGTCGCCACGCCGGACGACGCGCGCCAGATGCTCAAGCTCAAAGGAGGAAGAAATGTGGCTTTCTAGGTTTTTCACGGCATTTCTCTTGGTGGGAATTTCCTTTGCAACAACGGCTCAGGAATGGCCCAACCGCGTGGTCAAGTTCGTCTCGCCCTATCCGCCGGGCGGCTCGGTCGACCCGCTGGCGCGCATGTTCGCCGCGAAGATCGGCGAGTCGCTGAAGGCGCAGTTCATCGTCGAGAACCGCACCGGCGCCTCGGGCATCATCGGCACCGACTACGTCGCGAAGAGCGCGCCCGACGGCTATACCTTCGTGTTCATCTTCGACACGCACGCGGTGCACCAGGCGCTCAACCCGAAGCTGACCTTCGACCCGGTGAAGGACTTCGCCCCGGTGATGATCGTCGGCACCGCGCCGATGGCGATCACCACCGGCGCGATGAAGCCCTACAAGAGCTTCGCCGACGTCCTCGCGGCGGCGAAAGCGAAGCCCGACACGGTCACGCTCGGCAACGTCGGCAACGGCTCGCTCGCTCACCTCACCACCATGGTGCTCAACCAGGCGGCGGGCGTGAAGTTCGTGCCGGTGCCGTACAAGGGCGGCGGCCCGATGTCGCTCGACATCATGGGCGGCCAGGTCGAGCTCGGCATGGCCTCGACCGCGGCGCAGGCGAACCACGTGCGCGGCGGCAAGATGCGCGCGCTGGTCCTCACCGGCGACCAGCGCTCGCACACCATGCCCGAGGTGCCGACGCTGAAGGAGCTGGGCATCGATGTGGTGGCGCACGCTTGGTGGGGCATTCTTGCGCCCGCCGGCACGCCCAAGCCGATCATCGACAAACTTGTTGTCGAATTGAATAAAGCCATAAAACTTCCGGACGTGAACAGGATGTTGAGCGAGACCCAGGGCATGGACATCGTCGCGCTCAGCCCCGAGGCGACACAGAAATGGATCGTCGACAACATGGCGCGCTGGGGCAAGGTCGTGAAGGACAACAACATCAAGCTGGAATGAAACTCGCAATTCTCGACGACTACCAGCGCCTCGCGCTGGGGTTCGCCGACTGGAAGTCGCTGAAGGGGGTTGAAGTCGTCGTCTTCGACCAGGCGTTTTCCTCGCAAGACGACGCGGCACGGCAGCTCAAGCCCTTCGACATCGTGTGCCTGATGCGCGAGCGCACCGCGTTTCCCGGCGCGCTGATCGAGCAGTTGCCCAAGCTCAAGTTCGTGAGCCTCACCGGCGCGCGCTCGCCCAGCCTCGACACGCAGGCGCTGAAGGCGCGCGGCATCCCGGTGAGCAACACGCGCTCCGCCGGCGGCGGCGTGTCGACCGTCGAGCTGACCTGGGGGCTGATCATCGCCGCCGCGCGCGGCCTGGCGAAGGGCGAGCGCAACATGCGCGCCGGGCGCTGGCACGAGGGCCTGGGCGCCGGGTTCTCGCTTGGCGGCAAGCGCCTGGGGGTGCTGGGGCTGGGCAACATCGGCGCGCGCGTCGCCGCGGTCGGCAGCGCGCTCGGCATGGAATGCACCGCATGGAGCAGCAACCTCACGCCGGAAAAGGCGCAAGGCGCCGGCGCGCGCTTCGTGTCCAAGGAAGAATTGTTTTCAGAAAGCGATGTCATCACCGTCCACCTGGTGCTCTCGGACCGCAGCCGCGGCCTGGTGGGCGCGGCGGATCTGGCGCGCATGAAGCCGGGGGCGCTGCTCGTCAACACTTCACGCGGCCCGATCGTCGTCGAGAAGGATCTCTTGCATGCCCTGAAAGGCGGAAAGCTGCAGGCCGCCCTCGACGTCTACGACCGCGAGCCGCTGCCGGCGGAGCATCCGCTGCGCTCGATGGAGAACGTGACGCTCTCGCCGCACCTCGGCTACGTGCACGAGGACAACTACCGCGCGTTCTATCGCGACACGGTGGAGAACGTCGCCGCCTGGATGGCGGGCAAGCCGGTGCGCGTCATCAACGCCTGAAGACCGGCATGAGACCCGCTGCGCTCGCGCTGTTCCTGGTGGTCGGATGCGTGCAGGTTCCGGCGCAGGATCCGGCGCCCGCGCTCGGCGGCAGCGCCTGGCAGCTGGTCCGCTTCCAGGGCGGCGACGACCGGGTCCTGACCCCGGACGACAAGTCGAAGTACACCCTGGCGTTCGGCGCCGACGGCGCCCTCAGCGCGCGCCTCGACTGCAACCGCGGACGCGGCAGCTGGAAATCCCCGGAGAAGGGCCGGCTCGAGCTCGGCCCGATGGCGCTCACCCGCGCGATGTGCCCGCCGGGCTCGCTGCACGACCACCTCGTCAGGCAGCTGCCGTTCGTGCGTTCCTACGTGGTCAAGGACGGTCATCTTTTCCTGTCGCTGATGGCCGACGCCGGAACTTATCAATTCGAGCCGGTGCGCTGAAGCTAGTCGACCCGCAGCGGCTCTTCCTGCATCAGCGCGATCTGCTCGCGCAATTCCAGAATCCGGTCCTGCCAGTAGCGCTGCGTGTTGAACCAGGGGAAGGCGGCGGGGAAGGCCGGGTCGTCCCAGCGCCGCGCGATCCACGCCGAGTAGTGGATCAGCCGCAGCGTGCGCAGCGCTTCCACCAGGTGCAGCTCGCGCCGGTCGAGCTTCATGAAGTCCTCGTAGCCCGCCAGCACGTCGATGAGCTGCGGCGTCATGGCGGCGCGATCGCCGGAGAGCAGCATCCACAGGTCCTGGATCGCCGGCCCCATGCGCGCGTCGTCGAGGTCGACGAAATGCGGGCCGTCAGCGGTCCACAGGATGTTGCCGGGATGGCAGTCGCCGTGCAGGCGGATCGCCTTTGTTTCTCCCGAGCGTTCGAAGCATTGCTGCACGCACACGAGCGCCTGCTCGGTGACCGCTTTCCACGCGTCGACCAGTTCCGCGGGCACGAGCTTGCTCTTGAGAAGGTATTCGCGCGGCTCGGTGCCGAAGCTCTGAACGGTGAGCGACTCGCGGTGGACGAACGGCGTGGTGGCGCCGACCGCGTGAATGCGGCCGAGGAAGCGGCCGATCCACTCGAGGGTCTTGCGATCGCCGAGCTCGGGCGGGCGCCCGCCGCGGCGCGGATAGACCGCGACGCGAAAGCCCGCATGCGAGGAGGAGTGCGTCGGCGCCACCACCGGGATCTCGCGCCCGGCGAGCTCGCGCGCGAAGGCGTGCTCCTCGTCGACCTGCGCCTCGCTCCAGCGCCCGGGGCGGTAGAACTTGGCGACCACCGCCGAACCGTCCTCGAGATACACTTGGTAGACGCGGTTCTCATAGCTGTTGAGCGACAGCATGCGCCCGTCGGTGCGCAGCCCGAGCGCGTCGATCGCGTCGAGCACCACGTCCGGCGTGAGCGCGGCGTACGGATGCATTGCGCTATAGTAGTTGCATGAGCGGCAACGCCGTCCAAATTCGGGACTTGCACTTCTCCTTCGGCGAGCTGCAGATCTTCCGCGGCCTGTCGCTCGACATCGCGCGCAGCCGGGTCGTCGCGATCCTCGGCGGCAGCGGCTCGGGCAAGTCGACGCTGCTCAAGCTGATCGGCGGCCAGCTGCAGCCCGCGGGCGGCACGGTCACGGTCGAGGGCAAGAACGTGCACCAGCTCAGCTCCGACGAGCTTTACCAGCTCAGGCTGGAGATGGGCATGATGCTCCAGACCTCGGGCCTGTTCAGCGACCTCGACGTCTACGACAACATCGCCTTCCCGATCCGCGAGAATTTCGACCTGCCCGAGGAGCTGGTGCGCCGGCTGGTGCTGATGAAGCTGCACGCGGTGGGGCTGCGCGGCGCGCACGCGATGAAGCCGGGCGACCTCTCGGGCGGCATGACGCGGCGCGTGGCGCTGGCGCGCGCCATTGCCACCGACCCGAAGCTGATGATGTACGACGAGCCCTTCGCCGGGCTGGACCCGATCTCGCTCAACCAGGTCGGCCAGCTGATCCGCACGCTCAACCAGGCGCTCGGGCTGACCTCGATCGTGGTGACCTACGACGTGCAGGAGGCGCTGAAGCTGGCCGACTACGTGTACGTCATCGGCGACGGCGTGATCCTCGGCCAGGGCAGCAGCAAGGAGGTCGTCGCCTCCGACGATCCTTACCTCAAGCAGTTCCTGAACGCGCTGCCCGACGGCCCGGTGCGCTTCCACTTCCCCGCGCCGGCGCTGGAGAAAGACCTCCGGTTGTAGCTACGCCTTGCTGCCGTCCTTCGCGATGAACTTCAGCGCCACGCCGTTGTTGCACCAGCGCTGATTGGTCGGCGGCGGGCCGTCGTCGAACACGTGCCCGTGGTGGCCGCCGCAGCGGATGCAGTGGTACTCGCTACGCGGGTAGATCAGGTAGAAGTCCTTCTTCATCCCGAACACGCCCGGGATGGTGGTGAAGAAGCTCGGCCAGCCGGTGCCCGACTCGTACTTCATCTCGGAAGTGAACAGCGGCAGCCCGCAGCCGGCGCAGGCGAACACCCCCGGGCGCTTCTCGTCGTTCAGCGGGCTGCTGCCGGCGCGCTCGGTGCCCTCGTCGCGCAGCACCTTGTAGGACTCGCCCGGCAGGCGCTTCTTCCATTCTTCCTTGGAGAGCTTCAGCGGCTCGCCGGGCGAGGGCACGGCCGCGCCCGCCGGCAGGAACGCCTTCCAGTTGTTCTGCAGTGCCTGAACGTCCTTCATGCTTTTCTTCGGCTGGGCGTGCGCGCACAGCGGCGCCAGAGCGAGCCCGAGCAGGAATGTGCGTCGTTCCATGGTCTCTCCATCGGTTGCTGCCTTGGTCGAGCGAACGCTCAAAACCTAACACGAATTCCGCTAGGATGCGGCCAGGAGGGACACCGTCATGAAACGCATCATTCTCGCCGCGCTGGCTGGCGCGCTGCCGCTGTGCGCCGCCGCCCAGTTCCCGAACAAGCCGATCCACCTCGTGGCGCCCTATGCCGCAGGCGGCGCCATGGACCTCACCGCGCGCTCGCTCGCCGCGGTGATGTCCGAGACCATCGGCCAGCAGGTGGTGGTGGAGAACCGCACCGGCGGCGGCGGGCTGATCGGCACCGACTACGTGGCGCGCGCCGCGCCCGACGGCTACACGCTGCTCATGTATGCGGATGCGAACGCCATTGCGCCCGCCATCTACAAGAAGCTGAACCACGACCCGGTCAAGGACTTCGCGCCGATCACCAACACCATCCTCGGCACGCACCTGATCGTCGGGCACCCCTCGGTCAAGGCGAACACGCTCAAGGAGCTGATCGAGTTGTCGAAGAAGACCAAGCTCGCGTTCGGCTCGCCCGGCACCGGCACGCCGCAGCACCTCGCCGGCGAGCTGTTCAAGCAGCAGGCGGGCGGCCTCGACATCCAGCACGTGCCCTACCGCGGCGGCGGCCAGCTCATCACCGATCTCGTCGGCGGGCAGGTGCCGCTCGGCCTGATCGGCCTGCCGCCGACGCTGCCGCACATCAGAGCGGGCAAGCTCAAGGTCTTCGCGGTCACGGCACGAACGCGCTCGCGCGCGCTGCCCGAGGTGCCGACGGTGGAGGAAGCCGGCCTACCGGGGTACGAGACGATCCAGTGGTTCGGCCCGGTCGCGCCCGCCGGCACGCCGAAGCCGGTCATCGACAAGCTCTTCGAGCACTTCGTAAAGGCGCTGCAACACCCGAGCGTCGCGGAGCGGCTGACGAAAGCGGGGCTCGACGTCGCGCCGAGCGCGTCGCCCGAGGCTTACGGCGAGTTCATCCGCGCCGAAGTCGCGCGCTGGCCGGCGATCGTGAAGGCGGCGGGCGTCGAGCCGCAGTAAGCGATGCAAGGCAAGCCGAACATCCTGTTCATCACCTCGGACCAGCAGCGCGGCGACTGTTACGGCTTCGAGGGGCGCAAGGTCAGGACGCCGCACCTCGACGCGATGGCGCGCGCCGGCACGCGCTTCTCGGCCTGCATCACGCCGAACCTGGTCTGCCAGCCCTCGCGCGCCTCGATCCTGACCGGGCTGCTGCCGTGCACGCACGGCGTTTCCGACAACGGCATCGACCTGGATCCGAAGCTCGGCGAGGCGGGCTTCGCCGGCGCGTTCGCGAAAGCGGGCTATCGCACCGGGTACATCGGCAAGGCGCATTTCGCCACCTCGCATACCTTCAAGGCGACCGGCACGCCCGAATGCCGCAACAGCGACCAGGACCCGGACTGGCTCGGGCCCTACATGGGGTTCCAGCACGCCGAGCTGGTGGTCGAGGGGCACAACCACTGGCCGCCGATGACGCCGCCGCGCGGCCAGCACTACGAGCGCTGGTTCCACAAGGACGGTCGCGGCGAGGAGCTGCAGCGCCTCTACGAGACGCAGCTGGCGCCGCGCTCGACCGCGATGCAGACCTTTCACTCGGCGCTGCCGGTGGCGTTCCACAACTCGACGTGGATCGGCGACCGCACCATCGCTTTCCTGAAGGAAAATGCGTCCCGGAATTTCTGTGTCTGGGCCTCATTCCCCGACCCGCACCACCCGTTCGACGCGCCCGAGCCGTGGAGCCGGCTGCACCACCCGGACGAGGTCGACCTGCCGCCCGAGCGCAGCCTCGACCTCGAGCGCCGGCCCTGGTGGCACCGCCAGAGCCTCGAGGGCAAGCCGCAGATCGTCGAGCACCTGCGCAAGATCCGCGAGGATTACTCGCGCATCCCGGTGCACACCGACCGGCAGCTGCGCGAGCTGATCGCCAACTACTACGGGATGATCTCGCTCATCGACCACAACGTGGGTCGAATTCTTCTCGAATTGGAAAACCTTCAACTCAAAGAAAATACCCTCGTGGTCTACTCGACCGACCACGGCGACTGGCTGGGCGACCACGGCCTGATCCTGAAGGGCCCGATGGCCTACGAGGGGCTGCTGCGCGTCGGCCTGCTGTTCCAGGGTCCCGGAATCCCGAAGGGCAAGATCGTCCAGGATCCGGTTTCAACGCTGGACTTGCCTGCAACGTTCGCGGATTTCGCCGGCGTGCCCTTCGAAAAAAGACATAGCTCGACCTTGAAACCTCTCATTCACGGTCAAGGCAGCCGCGACTTCGCCCGCAGCGAATGGGACCTGCGCGCGTCGCGCTCCGGCGTCGACCTCGACCTGCGCACCGTGCGCGCCAGGCGCCACAAGCTCACGCTCGACCTGCGCTCGGGGGCGGGAGAGCTCTACGACCTGGCCAACGATCCGCACGAGATGGAGAACATCTTCGAAAGCGCGAAAGTCAAAAACGAGCTGCTGGACATGATCCACAGCCGGCCGGATGACGCGGTGCCGCGGCTGCCGCAGGTGGGAATGGCGTGAAACCCGCCAACCTGCTGATCCTCATGTCGGACGAGCACGACCCGCGCTGGATGGGCTGCTCGGGAAGCCGGCTCATGCACACGCCGAACCTCGACCGCCTCGCGGCGCGCGGCCTGCGTTTCACCAGCGCCTATACGGCCTGCCCGATCTGCGTCCCGGCGCGCGCCGCGTTCGCGACCGGCAAGTACATCCACCAGATCGGCTACTGGGACAACGCCGATCCCTACGACGGCGCCATCCGGAGCTGGCACCACCGGCTGCGCGACAAGGGGCACCGCGTGGTGTCGGTGGGCAAGCTGCACTTCCGCTCGACCGACGACGACAACGGTTTCTCGGAAGAGATCGTGCCGATGAACGTATTCGAGAAGAAGGGCGATCTCTACGGCCTGCTGCGCGGCGACGACATGCCGCCGCGCGCCGACGGCAAGAAGCTCGCCGGCCTCGCCGGGCCGGGCGAGTCGGAATACACCTGGTACGACCGCGAGATCGCCGCGCGCGCGCAGGTCTGGCTGCGCGAGCAGGCGCCGAAATACCGCGACAAGCCCTGGGTGCTGTTCGTGTCCTTCGTCGCGCCGCATTTCCCGCTCACCGCGCCGCCGCACTGGTATTACAAGTATCCGTTCGACCGCATTCCGATGCCGAAGCTCTATCGGGACAGGAACGTGCATCCGTACGTGCGCGACCAGGCCGAGAACACCGGATACGACAAGTACTTCGAGGACCAGGCGGCGGTGAAACGCGCGCGCGCCGGCTACTTCGGCCTGATCAGCTCGCTGGACGAGAACATCGGTAACGTTCTCGGCACGCTGAAGGATTGTGCCTTGTCCGGGACCACGCGCGTGCTCTACACGTCGGACCACGGCGACAACATGGGCGCGCGCGGGCTGTGGGGCAAGCAGGTCATGTACGAGGAGGCGGCCAAGGTGCCGATGCTCCTCGCCGGCCCGGGCATCAAGCCGGGCGTCAGCGCTGCGCCGGTCAGCCATGTCGACGTCTACTCTACGGTGATGGAGTGCGTCGGCGCGGCGGCGCCACTATCCTCCGAGACCAGCGGCGCGTCCCTGTTCCGCAAGATCCCGAAACGCACCATCGTGTCGGAGTATCACGCCTCGTCCTCCAAAGCCGGCGAGTTCATGATCCGGCACGGCAAGTGGAAGTACGTCTACTTCGTGCAGTACCCGGACCGGCCGGAGCTGTTCGACCTGGAGAACGATCCGGAGGAGCTGCGCGACCTGGGCGCGGACCCGAAATACGCGAAGGCAAAAAAAGAATGCCACGAAAAACTTCGTGGCATCCTCGACCCGGAGGAGGTCGACCGGCGCTGCAAGCGCCGGCAGGCGGAGATCGTCGCGGCCAACGGCGGCCGGGAGGCGGTGCTTCGGCGCGGGAGTTTCGCCTACTCGCCGCCCCCCGGGTTCAAGGCCGAGTTCGATCAGTAGGCCGTGATCACCGTGTGCGCGATCGCCGCGCCGAGGATGGCGCCGAACACGATCGCGGCGCCGGTGTGCGGGCGCGAGACCTGGTGGTATACGACCGGCGCGGGCCGGTGCACCACGACGACCTGGCGGGGCGCCGGGCGGTAGTAGTGGTGAACTGCGGCGTGGTGAACTACGCCGCGCTGCGCCACGGGGTGGTGCTTGGCCGGGTAGTGCTGTACATGCCTGTGATCGCGATGGCCTCTTTCGGCAAGCGCAGGCGCGGACACGGCCACTGCGGCGACCAGTACGGCGAGTTTTCTGGCAAGCATGGCAAGCTCCTTTCGAGTTGAGTGCCTGCCCATTTGACGCGCCACGGCACCGCGAGTGAACCGATAAAGTGCAACATCTGTAACCGCATGTTAATTTCGCCGATCGGAGGAGACCTATGTCACGCGTTCTAGGTGGGCTGTTTCTCTTGGTTCTCGCCGCGGCGGCTTTCGGCCAGGCCTATCCGTCGAAGCCGGTCACCATGATCGTGCCCTTCCCGCCGGGCGGCGTCGCCGACATCGTCGGCCGGCCGCTCGCGGTGCAGATGGAGAAGGTGCTGAAGCAGCCGGTCGTGGTGGTGAACCGCACCGGCGCCGGCGGCGCGGTCGGCATGGCCGCCGCCGCGAAGAGTGCGCCCGACGGCTACACCGTCCTGATGGCGCTGTCGTCGATCTCGATCTTCCCGGTGTCCGACCGGATCAACGGCAAGACGCCCGCCTACGAGATGCAGGACTTTTCGCCGATCGCGCTGGTGACCGCCGACCCCACCGTGCTGGTGGTCGGCGCCGACAGCCCGTGGAAGACGCTGCAGGATTTCGTCGCCACGGCCAAGGCCTATCCCGGCAAGATCAACTACTCGTCCTCGGGCGTGTACGGCACTCTGCACGTGGCGATGGAAATCTTCGCCAACTCCGCCGGCATCCAACTGTTCCACGTGCCCTACCAGGGCGGCGGGCCGGCGCTCACCGCGCTGCTCGGCGGGCAGGTGCACGCGCTCGCCTCGGGCCCGGCGGCCGCGATCGGCCAGATCAGGGGCGGCAAGATGCGCGCGCTGGCGAGCTGGAGTACCGAGCGGCTGCCGCTGCTGCCCGAGATCCCCACCTTCAAGGAGCTCGGCTACGAGGCCGAGTTCTATATCTGGTCGGGCGTGTTCGCGCCCGCCGCGACGCCCTCGCCGGTGATCGACCGCCTGCGCTTCGCGGTGCGCGAGGCGGCGAACTCGGCCGAGTTCAAGGCGGTGATGGACAAGGTGTCGACGCCGGTGAGCTACCTCGACGCGCCCGCGTTCCGCACCTACTGGGAGCGCGACGCCGCGCGGCTCAAGATCGCGCTGGAGAAGATCGGCAAGGTGGACGAGAAGTAGCTAGCGCCGGCGCGCCCGCTGCCGCCGCTTCTTGCTGAGGCGCGCCTGCTTCTCGAGCAGGGCGCGCGGCCGGCGGTACTGCAGCATGCCGCCGACGCGGCGCTCGAAGGGGTCGCGCCGCACGACCTCTTTCATATGGTGGCCGTCGACCAGCGCGAAATGGCGCAGGTCGTCGAGGGCTTCGGCCACCGGCCAGGCATTCTTCTCCCCGGTCACCCACAGCCCGGGGTCGAAGCGGCGCAGGTCGAGCGGCACCGAGTACTCGCGCAGCGTCTTGTGCTCGAGCTTGTTGGTGTACTCGTGGAAATACGACATCGCCAGCTCGCGCAGGCTGCGGTACACCGGGTCGCGCGAGCGCAGGCCGATGCCGTTGGTCTTGGACACCGCGCCCCACAGGCGGCGGCGGCGGAACAGCGTCACCACGTGGTCGAAGTCGCGCACCGCGCGCATGTCCATGAGCAGCGGCGGCTCGCCGTGCACCCACAGCGCGCAGGCGGCGAGCATCGCGCCCTCGATGCAGTGCGCCGTGCCTTCGCGCAGCACGCGGCGCACCGAGCGGCAGGTGTCGCCGCGCAGCTCGAAGTTCTGCTTCAGCGCGTAGACGTAGGCCTGCATCTTCTGCGGCGTGTCGAGGCGCTCGAGCACGGCGAACTCGGCCCGGGTCAGGCCGAGGTCCGCGCGCCGCGCGAAGCGTTTTCTGAGCATCGGTGGCGAAAAGTATACGTCCGGCGCGGCGCTTGACGGCTAGTTGAAGACGTACGCGTCCATCGCCAGCACGCCGCTGTCGATGGCGTCGTAGACGCGCTCGGGCTTTGCGCTCCCTGCAGCGGCGCCGAGGGCGAAGAACAGCGGCAGGAAATGCTCGTCGGTCGGGTGCGCGCGCACGCCGTGCGGCGAGAGCGAGCGGTAGTCGACCAGGCTGTCGACATCCTTCTGCTCCAGTTTCTGCCTTACCCAGTCCTGGAACTCCCGGGCATACGCCGCCGGCTGGCCCTGGCCGCGCGACCAGTCGCGCAGGTTGTGGGTCATGTGGCCCGAGCCGATGATGAGCACGCCTTCCTGCGAAAGCTTCCTCAGCGAGCGTCCAACACCTACGTGGTGACGCGGCCCTAGAGGCGGTTGCACGGAGATCTGCACTACCGGGATGTCGGCCTCGGGATACATGTAGAGCAGGGGCGACCAGGCGCCGTGGTCGAGGCCGCGGCAGCCGTCGATGCCAGCGGTGAAGCCGGCGTCCTTCAGGAGCGCCTGCGCGCGCTTCGCGACGTCAGGCGCGCCGGGCGCCGGGTAGCGCAGTTCGTAGAGCGGCTTGGGGAAGTTGTAGAAATCGTGGATGGTCTCGGGCTTTTCGCTGCCCGTCAGGATCGGCAGGTTGGTTTCCCAGTGCGCCGACGCGATCAGGATGGCCTTCGGGCGCGGCAGACGCCGCGCGAGCGCCTCCCACGCCTCGCCGGCCGCGCCCGGCTCGAGCGCGTGCATCGGCGAGCCGTGCGAGATGAAGACGCTCGGCAGCAATTTCATGCGGTCTTCTCCTTGGCAGGAATCTTGCCGAGGCGTCCGGCGTGGTAATCGGCGTACGCCTGCTGGATTTCGCGCGTTGTGTTCATGACGAACGGCCCATGGCCGACCACCGGCTCGTCGATCGGCGCGCCGTTCATCACGAAGACCAGCGCGTCGGCGAGCGCTTCGATCAGGATGTCGTCGCCGTTGCGGTCGAGCACGACCAGCTCGCCGGTGCCAGCCGCTTCGCCGTTTACGGTAACTTTTCCGCTGACGACGTAGAGGCCCGCGCTGGTGCCGTCGCGCAGGCTCAGCCTGAGGTCCTGCTTTTCCTGCAGCCGGACCTCGAACAGGCTGACCGGCGTGAACGTCTGGGCAGGGCCCCTGGTGCCGCGGTACTCGCCAGCGATCACCCGCACCCCGTCGACCACCGGAATGTCCTTCGCGAGAAGGGTCTGGTAGCGCGGCGCTGTCATCTTGGACTTCGCCGGCAGGTTCACCCAGAGCTGCAGCGCGTGGAAGCGGCCCCCGCGGCGGGTGAATTCCGGGCTGTGCATTTCCTTGTGCAGCAGGCCCGAGCCGGCGGTCATCCACTGCACGTCGCCCTGGCCAATGCGCCCGCCGTTGCCGGCGGTGTCCTCATGGTCGACCTCGCCGTCGAGCACCACGGTGACGGTTTCGAAGCCGCGATGTGGGTGCCAGCTAACCCCACGGGGCTTCTCGGCCGGCGCGAAGTCCGCCGGGCCGGCATGGTCGAGCAGCAGGAAGGGGGAGAGCTCGGGGTGCCGCTGGTAGTCGAGGACGGTATGAACTGGAAAACCGTCGCCGACCCAATGGCCTTCGGGTTGCTTATGGATACTCAGGACGTTTTTCATGAAGAGTAGTATGGCTATGCTCTCAGATGGGATAAAGTAGTTAAAATAGAATATATAGTCCCTAAATATGGGATAAATGGACCGCTTCGCCGCCATCCGTGTATTCACGCAAGTCGTTGAATCCGGAAGCTTTTCCAAGGCGGCAGCGCGTATGGGGTTGTCCACTTCCGCGGCCTCGCGGCATGTCGCCGAGCTCGAGGCCCACCTGCAGACCCGGCTCCTGAATCGCACCACGCGGCGCGTAAGCCTCACCGAGAGCGGGCGCGCCTTCCACGAGCGCGCGGTGCAATTGCTCGCCGACCTCGACGAGGCCGAACAGGAGGCGGCGCGCGCCACGGTGGTGCCGCGCGGCACGATCCGCCTGACCGCCTCGGTGAACTTCGGCGTGCGCCACCTGGCGCCGGCGATCGCCGAGTTCCTGGCGCGGCATGCGGAGGTGCGCTTCGACGTCTCGCTCTCGGACCGCATGGTGGACCTGGTCGAGGAGGGCTTCGACCTCGGCGTGCGTATCGGTCCGCCGGGCTCCGAGAACCTGGTGGCGCGCAAGCTCGGCGAGACGCGGCTGGTGCCCTGCGCTTCGCCGCAGTACCTTTCGGCGCGGGGCTCGCCCAAGATCCCGGAGGACCTGGCGCAGCACAACTGCTTCACCTATGAATACGTGACCCCGCGCAACCTGTGGCGCTTCCGCGATGCTTCCGGCGCCGAGCGCGCGGTGCGGGTCGCCGGCAACCTGCATTCCAACAACGGCGACCTGCTCGCCGAAGCCGCGGCGCGTGGCGTCGGGGTGGTGTTCGAGCCGGCGTTCATGGTCGGGCCCGACGTGCGCGCCGGCCGCCTGGTTCCGCTGCTGCAGGAGTTCACGCCGCTGCCGGTGCCGATCTACGCCGTCTATCCGAGCCGCAAGCACCTTTCCGCCAAGGTGCGCAGCTTCGTCGATTTCCTGGTCGAGCGTTTCGCCGAGGGCCAGGACTGGAGCACGGCATGAGGGCCTGGCCGGCTTGCCTGGCGCTGGCGGCGTCGGCCGCGCTCGCCGCCGACCCGCCGCAGGCGCAGCCCGACGCGCTGCAGAAGATGACCGAGCGCCCGGCCGACGGCAGCGAGCCGGCGCTGTCCGCCAACGAGCCGGTGTACTTCGTGGTCGGCACGCGTGGCGGCACCACTGCGCGCTTCCAGATTTCATTCAAGTACCGCCCGTTCGACCCGATCGAGGGCACCGGCCACGACCTGCCGTGGCTTTCGCAGCTGTTCTTCGGCTATACGCAGAACTCGATCTGGGACCTGTCCTCCGAGTCGAAGCCGTTCCGCGATACCAACTACCGGCCGTCGCTGTTCTGGTGGTGGCAGCGCGGCGGCGAGGAGCTCGTGCTGCGCGGCGCGCGCCTCGGGCTGGAGCACGAGTCGAACGGCGGCGAGGGCGAGAACTCGCGCTCGATCAACACCGCCTTCGTGCGCCCCGAGTGGCGCTGGCCGCTCGCCGACGGCGCGAGCTTCGAGTTCGCGCCCAAGGTCTATGCCTACCTCGACAAGGACGAGAACCCGGACATCGCCGAGTACCGCGGCTACGTCGACTGGCACGCGCGCTTCGATTCCGGCCAGCGATGGGTCGCGAACGCCATGGCGCGCCTGGGAACCTCGGGCAAGGGCAGCGTGCAGCTCGACCTGATGCGCAGCACCAGCGAAGTCAGGTTCGGCCCGGCGCGCGGCTACCTGCACCTGCAGTTCTTCGCCGGATACGGCGAGTCCCTGGTCGACTACAACCTGAAGCGCAAGTCGCAGCTGCGCTTCGGCTTCGCGATCGTTCCCTGATGCTAGGTGTCCTCGGTCCTCGGCGGGCTCCAGGTGTAGGGCACCGGCCCCGGCGTGCGCATGACGCGCAGCATGCGCAGCGCGCCTTCCTTGCGGCCTTCGCCGCTGCGGTAGTAGCCCGGCACCAGCACCGTCTCGAAGAAGCCCATCGCGCGGTAGAAGCGGCGCGCGGCGTCGTTGCCCGCGCGCAGCTCGAGGTGGATGCTCGCCATCCCGGCGACGCGCGCCGATTCGAGCATCCAGTCGAGCAGGCGCTGGCCGATGCCGAGGCGGCGGTGCGACGGCCGCACCGCGAGCAGCACCAGGTGCGCGCGCTCGTCGCCGAACTCCATGATGGCGAAGCCGGCCGCCGCGCCGCGGGGCGCGGCAGAGGCGGCGCCGGGATTCCTGCCGCCCTCGCAGGCGACCACCGCGAGGGTCTCGCGGTCGCGGATCGCGCGCAGCACGCGCGCCGCGTCGTACTTCCACCCCAGGCCGGACTCGATGAAGTCGCGCGACATCGTCGCGATCGACTGCGCGTCGCGCGGCTCCGCCAGGCGGATGGTGATGGCGCGGGGCGTCATGAAGATATTCTGCCATGAGAAAATGGCGCATGAAACCCAACCTGATCGTGGTCCTGGTGGACGATCTGCGCTTCGACGAGACCGGCGCTTCCGGCCACCCGTACCTGAAGACGCCGCACATCGACCGCCTGGCGCGGGAGGGCGCGAGCTTCGCCAACGCCTTCCACACCACGCCGCTGTGCTCGCCGAACCGCGCCTCGATCCTCACCGGCCAGTACGCCACGCGCCACGGCATCATCGACAACGTCGGGCGCGAAGCGATGAGCCACCGCCTCGCCAACTACCACCTCGCGCTGCAGCGCCTGGGCTACGAGACCGCGCACATCGGCAAGTGGCACATGGGCAACGACGCCGCGCCGCGCCCGGGCTACGACCACTGGGTGAGCTTCCGCGGGCAGGGCACGATCGTCGACCCGGTGTTCTGGGAACGTGATGAGAAAGGGCGCGGCTCGGAGCGCCAGGTCAAAGGCTACGTCACCGACCTGCTGAACCAGCGCGCCGCCGAGTTCGTCGGGCGCAAGCGCAGCCGGCCGTTCGCGCTGTTCCTCGCGCACAAGGCGGTGCACCCCGACGTGCAGCAGAAGCAGGACGGCACCATCGACCTCGCCACGATGCAGGGCTACGTGCTGCCCGAGCGCCACAAGGACCTGTACCGCGGTTGCGTCTATCCGCCGCGACCCAACGTGCTGCCGCTGGAGCAGGTCATCGCGCAGAAACCGGCCTGGAAGGAGGTGTTCGAGCTGCGCAGCCGCCCCGGCATGCGCGACTTCCTCGACCCGATCCACGTCGGCAGCCAGGAGGAGGTGCGCGAGCGTGCCGCGATGATGGCCTCGGTCGATGAAGGCATGGGTCAGATTTTTCATGCGCTTGAGAAAAACAAGACCCTGGACAACAGCTTCATCCTGTTCCTGGGCGACAACGGCTTCTTCTTCGGCGAGCACGGCCTCGGCGCCGAGCGGCGCTTCGCCTACGAGGAGGGGATCCGCACCGCGTTCTTCGTGCGCTACCCGAAGCTCGCCAGGCCCGGCACGGTGATCCGGAAGATGGCGCTGGCGATCGACATCGCGCCCACGCTCATCGAGCTCGCCGGCGGCAAGCCCGGGGCGCACATACAGGGTCGTTCATTAATTCCATTGATGAAGGAACCGCGAGCGACGCAGTCACGTCCTCCCTGGCGCAAGTCCTTCCTCATGGAGTACTACAACGAATCGGCCTGGCCCTGGATCGTCGGCATGAGCTACAAGGCGGTGCGCACCGAATCCGCCAAGCTGATCCACTGGGTGCACAAGGAAGGCGTCGACGAGCTGTACGACCTGAAGCGCGACCCCTACGAGATCACCAATGTGATCGCCAAGCCGGCTTACGGTAAAGTGCGCGCGCGGCTGTACAAAGAGATAAGAAAACTGGTAGCCGAAGCTGCGGGCCTATAAGGAGAAATCATGAACGGCACTGCGCTGGATCTTTCCGACGAGGTCAAATCGCGCTCTGCCGGCGGCGCCGCCGAGAAGCTCGCTGCGCTGCCCGGCCCGGAGCTCGCCAGCGAGCTGATGCGGCTCAGCCCCGGGTTCGCGCAGGACGTGCTCGCCGCGCTGCCGACCGATGCGCGCGAGCGCGCGACTTCCGCCGCGCCGGCAGACGTGGCGCGCCAATGGCAGCGCAACTCGCTCTACGATCCGGAAACCGTCGGCAGGATGATGGAGCCCGTGATCGGCGCCTTCCCGCCCGAGCGCACGATCCACGACACCGTCGAGGAACTGCGCGAGCTCGTCACCCGGGCGCTGATCACCTACGTCTACGTGATCGACGCGGAGAACCGTCTCCTCGGCATCGTCACCATGCGCGACCTGCTGTTCAGCGACCGCGCGCGCAAGCTGGAAGAGGTGATGCTGCGCGGCGCGTTCGCGCTGCACGCGGCGATGGTGCTGAAGGACGCGATGCGGCTCACGCTCGACAAGCACTACCCGGTCTACCCGGTGCTCGACAGCGAGCAGAAACTGATCGGCCTGGTGCGCGGCCAGACCATGTTTGAGGCGCAGGCGGTCGAGATCACCCTGCAGGCCGGCACCATGATGGGCGTCGACAAGGAAGAGCGCCTCGCCACGCCGTGGCTGCTGAGCCTGAAGCTGCGCCATCCCTGGCTGCAGCTCAACCTGCTCACCGCCTTTCTCGCCGCGGCGGTGGTCGGCGCCTTCCAGGACACGATCGACCGGCTGGTGATCCTGGCGCTGTTCCTGCCGGTGCTCGCCGGGCAGTCGGGCAACACCGGCTGCCAGGCGCTGGCGGTGACCCTGCGCGGCATGACGCTCGGCGAGCTCAAGCGGGGCTCGGAGCGGCCGCTGGTGATGAAGGAGACCTGGCTCGGCTGCCTGAACGGCGTCGGCGTCGGCATCGCCGCCGCCATCGGCATGTACATCACCGCGACCGGCCAGGCGCAGGCGCAGCCGGTGATGCTCGCCTTCGTGGTGTTCCTGGCGATGATCGCCTCGTGCATGGCGAGCGGCATCTCGGGCGCCATCATCCCGCTCACGCTCAAGCGCTTCGGCTTCGATCCGGCCACCGCCTCGAGCATCTTCCTCACCACCGCGACCGACGTGGTGAGCATGGGGATGCTGCTCGGCCTGGCGACGATCCTAGTCCGCTAAAAGGGAAAAGAGTATTCTCCGGAGACGGGGAGGTCCGCCATGCAAGTGAAGGAGATCCTGCGCGTCAAGGGGAACCGGCTGCTTAGCATCGAGCCGGGCGGTCGCGTGGTCGACGCGGTGGCCATTATGGCGAAAGAGAACCTCGGCTCGCTGGTGGTGCTGGACCAGGGGCGCATGGTCGGCATGCTGAGCTTCCATGAGCTGCTGAGCACGCTCGCTTCGCGCGGCGGCGCGCTCGGCGAAGTCAAGGTGTCCGAGATCATGGTGCGCAACCCGGTGACCGCGACCCCCGACATGGAGGTCAACGACCTGCGCCGCACCATGATCGACAGCGGCGCGCGCTACCTGCCGGTGATGCAGGACGGCAAGCTCCTCGGGGTGATCTCGTTCCGCGACGTCGCCAAGTCGGTGCTCGAAGAGCAGGACTTCGAGAACAAGATGCTCAAGGGCTACATCAAGAATTGGCCCGCCTGACGTTTTTTGAATAGACGAAGCCTCCTGCTGGGGGCGGGCGGCGCGGTTGCCGCCGGCGCGTCGCTTGCGGCCTGGCGTTTCTGGCCCGAGCAGGGGTTCTGGAATCCCTGCCTCGCGCAGTTGCCGCCGGTGCTCGCAAACCATGAGCTGGTGGGGGCCGCCTGGGAGGGGCTCGACCCGGCGAAG
>CAZNVH010000020.1:0-36298 GCA_964576525.1 uncultured Enterobacteriaceae bacterium | reverse complement strand
TGGCCGCGGCACCCGCGATCGTGAAGTTCGTCGGCGGCTCGGCGCAGGACGCGCTCGCGAACACGCTGGCCATGACGCATATCACCCTGCGGCGCAACGGCGCGTTTACCCTTCCGGCGCTCGATTTCGCCGGCACGCCCGCGTGCATCGACGCGCGCCGCGTGGTGGACACCGGCATCCTGCCGGTGATCAATACCGGCATCGCGCACAAGGAGCCCGGTGTCGGCCAGATCGGCGCCGGGGTCACGCACGCGCCGCTGGCGTGCTTTGTCAAGGCAATTCAGGAATTGAAACCAGCATGAAGACCGGCTTCGCGGTTCTCGCCATCGGCGGCAACGCGCTGATTCGCGACCGCGAGCACGAGTCGATCCCGGACCAGTACGACGTGGTCTGCAAGCTGGCGGCGGACATCGCCGGCATGATCGAGGCCGGATGGCGCGTGGTCGTCACCCACGGCAATGGGCCGCAGGTCGGCTTCATCCTGCGCCGCTCCGAGATCTCGATCAACGAGGTGCCGCCGGTGCCGATGGACTACGCCGGCGCCGACATCCAGGGCGCGGTCGGCTACATGTTCGTCAAAGCCCTGCGCAACGAGTTCAAGCGGCGCGGCATGAAGCACGAGGCGGTGGCGGTGGTCACGCAGACCGTGGTCGACCGCGATGACCCGGCGTTCGCCAACCCGATGAAGCCCATCGGCTCGCACATGGACGAGGCGCGCGCGAAGAAGCTCGCCGCGAAATACCGCTGGACCGTGCGCGAGGATTCCGGCCGTGGCTGGCGCCGCGTGGTGCCCTCGCCCAAGCCCAAGGCCATCATCGAGACCGGCGCCATCCGCAAGATGGCGAACGACGGCTACGTCGTCGTTTCCTGCGGCGGCGGCGGCATCCCGGTGATCGAAGACGCCGGCGGCGACCTGGTCGGCGTCGAGGCGGTGATCGACAAGGACCTCGCGTCGAGCCTGCTTGCGCGCAGCATGGGAGCCGACACCCTGATCCTGCCGACCGGCGTGGAGAAGGTCGCGCTGGACTTCAACAAGCCGACGCAGCGCTGGCTCGACCGGATGACCCTCGCCGAGGCGAAAAAGCACCTCGCCGACAACCAGTTCGACCCCGGCAGCATGGGACCCAAGGTCTCGGCGCTGATCGATTTCGTCGGCGGCGGCGGCGCGCTCGGCCTGATCACCAACCAGCCCAACATCTCCCGCGCGCTGAACGGGCAAACCGGCACCCGCGTCGTCGCAGGATAGGCCTTCCGCGGAGCGCCTCCACTTCAGCTCCTCCTTGCATGCAAAGCCGAAGCAAGAGTCACCAGCCGCCCGCATTGCTCGAGCTTCGCCAGTCGGTTCGGCGGAAGGCTCGCCGCGCCGTTCGCGGCGCCCCACACCGCGCCGGCCATCGCGCCGATGGTGTCCACGTCACCGCCGCCCCGAGCGACAAATTCCTGCATCTCCTGGAATGGCCGCTGCATGAATCGCAGGGCGATGTAGAGGGCGGTGACGCAGGATTCACTCGCCGCGATTCCGTTTCCAAGCTGCCTGCTCACCTCCCCCGGTGGCGGCTGGTCCCCGGCCTGAAGCCAACTCATCGCGATCTCAAGTCGCGCGGTGAACGGTTCCAGCTCGCAGTTCGCGGCCGCACCCTGCAATATCTCGAGCGGATGGTTCGTTTCCAGCGCCAACGCAGTCGCGAATGCCACCAGCACGGCACCCTCCATCCCGAGAGGATGCGCATGGGTGACGCTCGCGGACAGGCGCGCGGCATCGGCCAGATGGTCGCGCCGGCGGGCGTAGAACAGGCCAACCACCGGCGCGCGCATTGCGCCGCCGTTGCCGAACGACCCTTCGGGGTAAACCGAGCGATTCGCCTGCCGCCAATCGGCGCCCCGCGCGATTCGCTTCAGCATTCTGGCCGCGCCCGGGCCGTAGCCCCGGCTCCATCGATAACTGCCGGCGAAGCGGAACGCGAGGTCGTCGGCGTCCAGCGCGCCCTTGGCCACCAGGGACTCGGCGACGTCCAACGACATCTGGGTGTCGTCGGTCCATCGCATTTGACCCTGCCTGGTCGTGCCGATGAGCCGCCACACCAGCCGCTCGATGGGTCCGCCTTCGCGGGGTGCGCCGAGGGCATCGCCCAGCGCCAGGCCAAGCAGACAGCCCTCGAAACGGTCCAGCGTCAACTGATTCAGCGGCCGCCGCCTGGCGGCGGTCCGCTGGAGTGATTGATGGGGCCTGCTTTCCTCCGCCTTGATTCCAGCCAGGCCGACACCATAGCGTAGGCAATGTAGAGCAGGGCCCATGCACCGACGGCCGCATGCAGCCCGAAAACCGCCCAAAACCCGTACGCCGGCAATCTCAGGCTCCACGTAGTCGGAAAGGTGCCAAAAGAATCGCGATGGTCCACAAAGAAAGCGATCACTGTCAGTGCCCATCCGAGCAGGAATCCAGCCAACGGCATGCTGGTTCCTCCCGCTTTTCTGCCTTTTCGTTCCGCGTCCAGCATGTTCGAGGCAGCCTCTGCAAGCCAGATCAGGATCCACATGGCGGATGTGAACAGAATCAGCCCGAGGTATCGCATGTCAAGCGGCCCAAAGTTTTGATGTGCCGCGGGCCAGCACGACGGCTGATGAGACGCAACGCTTGCGGCCCGGCGGCAACAGCATGGGGTTGGATGAAAGGTTTTCCACTATTGCGTGTACCTCCCTCTACCTTTGTCCCCACTGGCGGCCGTTGAACTGCCTGATGTTCATCTCCTCTACCGTGCCCGGGTCGAGACAACGGGTATTAACGCTGCGGCTATTGGGATCCGAACGCGGCACGTAGAAGGACTTAACGCCGCAAAGTGAACAGAACAAGTGTTTCGCCGTATGTGTATTGAAGGTGTAGGTGGTCAGCGCCTCATTTCCGGAAAGCAACTTGAAACGATCAGCGGGAACGACAAGGTGCAGGTAACCCGACTTGGTGCATATGGAGCAATTGCACTCCAAGACCTGAAGTTTCGCTGGCGCGATCACCTCGAATCTGACATGACCACAGTGGCAGCCCCCAGTGTGTGTAATCACGCGTTCTCCTGTCGTCTAACCAGTACATCGGACGGACCCCTACAGTTTGAACTCACGCAGCGCGTGCTCGCGGAGCTTGGTTTTCTGCACCTTGCCGCTGGCGGTCATGCCGATGGCCTCGAAGTCCTGGACGATCCTGAGATAGCGGGGAACGCGGAAACTGGCGCATCGAGCCTTGCACCAATCCATGAGCCCCGCTTCCGTTACCGATGCATTTGATTTGAGAGTCACATAGGCGGCCGGAACTTCGCCCAGGCGCGCATCGGGCACGCCGATCACCTGCGCCGTCTCCACTGCCGGGTGCGCGAGGAGCACCTCCTCCACCTCGGCCGGGGCGACGTTCTCGCCGCCAACGCGGAACACGTCCTTGAGGCGTCCGGTCATACGGAGGCGCCCGTCGGCGGTGAGGCTGCCGAGGTCGCCGGTGCGCAGCCAGCCGTCGGCGGTGAACGCCTTCGCGGTGGCTTCGGGGTTGTTGCAATAGCCGCGCATGATGCTCCAGCCGCGCACCTGGATTTCGTTCTCGGCGGAGATGCGGATCTCGACGCCGTCGTGCGGCTTCGCCAGCCCCTGCACGCGCAGCTCCTCGGGGTCGCGCCAGTCGCTCATCACCACGTTGGGCGAAGCCTCCGACAGGCCGTAGGCGGCGCAGATCGTCTTGCAGCCCATGCGGTCGATGATCGCCCGCATCGTCTCGGGGCCGGCCGCCGACCAGCCGCCGCGCAGGCTGAGCTTGCGCCGCGGGAAATCGGCGTGGCCCATCAGCATCTGGAACAGCGTGTCGTTGCCGGAGATCAGCGTGCAGTGCTCGCGCTCCATCAGCTCGAGCGCCGCGCCGGCCTCGAAAGTCGGCAGCGTCACCAGGCAGGCGCCGAACTGCAGCGCCATCAGCGCCGAGAGCGTGGTGCCGGCGACGTGGAAGAAGGGGCGGCAGTTGAAGTAGCGGTCGTCGGCGCGGATGCCGACGCGCGATCCCGCCGCCCACGCGTTGCGCAGCATGTTGTCGTGCGTGAGCATCGCGCCCTTCGGGTAGGCGGTGGTACCCGAGGTGAACTGGATCAGCAGGATGTCCTGCGGAGATACAGCTTGTGCGAGGAACTCCCCCTTCGGCAGCGTGTTGAGGTCGACCGCATTTGCAAAGCCGGACTCGCGGACCATCGCGCCGAAATCGATGTTCAGGAAGCGCTCGACATGGACGAGCAGCTTGCAATCCGCCTGCTTGAGGCAGAAAGCGATCTCGGCGGTCTTGAAGCGCGTATTGACCGGCACCGTGACCGCGCCGATCAGCGCCGCGCCGTAGAACAGCGACAGCCAGTGCTCGTCGTTCCCCATCAGGATGCCGACGTGGTCGCCCTTGCGGATGCCGAGGGCTTGCAACGAGCCGGCGGCGCTCTTCGCCTTTTCGAGCAGATCCTTGTACGTAAACCGCGCGCTGCGCGTGACCAGCGCCTCAGCCGCTCCAGCCCGGCTCTCCAGCACCTGCCCCAGCGTCTGCGCTTCCCAGCTCACGTCTTGCCCATCCACTGCCCGGCGGCAAGCTGCTCCTCGATCGCCTCGAGCTCGGTCTTCAGCGCGCCCTGCGGGTCGAGCTCGATGCCGCGGTCGATGGTGCGCTTGGCGAGCTTGAGCGCGAGCGGCGGTGCTTTGAGGATCGCTTCGGCGATTTTCTGCTTCTCGCTTTCCAGATCAATTGTGATCCGGGCGACAAAGCCCGCCGCCAGCGCCTGGTCCGCGGTCAGCGCGCGGCCGGTGAACATCAGGTCCTTGGCGAGGCGCTTGCCGAGGATGCGCGGCAGGCGCTGGGTGGCGCCGACCGTGCCGCGCTGCGCTTCGGGCGTGCGGAAGCTGGCGTCGGGCGTGGCGACGATGAAGTCGCAGGCGGCGGCGATCTCGACGCCCGAGCCGATCGCCGCGCCGTGCACCAGCGCGACGCAGGGCATCGGCAGCGACTCGAGCGCGGCGTAGGCGGCGAACGCCTTCAAGCGCCGCGCGCGCACCCAGTCCTCCCTCTTGTCCTTGCGCTCGTTCAGGTCGGCGCCGCCGCAGAACGCCGGGCCGTTGCCGCGCACGAAGACCACGCGTGTTTCGCTGTCGAGGATTTTTTTAGTGAGAAGCAAAAGCTCTTCGCACATCTCGAGGTTGAGGGCGTTGCGCACCTCGGGGCGGTCGAGCGCGAGGACCGCGACCTCGCCCTCGAAGGAGAGTTTTACGCTCATTTGCTTCGCAACTCGGCGAGGATCGCCTCGGTGTGCTCGCCGAGGAGCGGCGGCCGGCCGATCTCCGGGTTGTCCCAGCCGAGGAACTTATAAGGCAGCGCAAGCGCCTTGAATTCGCCGACGCCGGGATAGTCGAAGCTGCCGACCAGCTTGCGCGCGCGCACGTGCGGGTCGGCGAGGATCTCGGCGACGTCGTTCACCGGTCCGACCGGCACGTCGGCTTCGTCGAGCTTCGCGATCAGCTCGGCGCGATTCAGGTCTGCAATCGCCGCCGTGAGCTTTGCCATCACCGCCTCGCGCTTCTCCACTCGCAGGGAATTCGAAGAAAAATCTTTTGCAAAATCCTCGAACCCCAAAGCCTTGCACAAAGGCACCCAATGCTGATCGCTAGCGGTGATGTGCGCGTACTTGCCGTCTTTGCAGCCGAAGGTCGCCGAAGGCACGCGGCCGGGATGCTCGGTGCCAAGCCGCGGCGGGACTTCGTTCAAGGCGAAGTAGCGCGCGGCCGCCAGCGTCAGCAGTGCCACCTGGCCGTCGAGCATCGAGAAGTCCACGTGGCAGCCCTTGCCGGTGCGCGCGCGCCCGGCGAGCGCCGCGAGGATGGCGATCGCGATCCACAGCCCGGAAGTCAGGTCGGCCACCGGCAGCCCCGGTTTCACCGGCCCTCCGCCCTTCTCGCCGGTCAGGCTCATGATGCCGCCCATCGCCTGGAACACCGTGTCGTAGCCCTTCTTCTCCGCGTAGGGGCCGGTCTGGCCAAAGCCGGTGCAGGACACAAAAATCAATTTTTCATTTAAAGACGAGAGCGTCGCGAAATCCAGGCCGTAGCGCCCGAGCGTCCCGACCGGAAAATTCTCCAGGACTACGTCTGCACGTTGCGCCAGCTCGCGCACGGTCTTCCTTCCCTCGTCGGAGCGCAGGTTGACGGTGATCGACTCCTTCGAGCGGTTGCAGGCGAAGTAGTAGGCGCTGTCCCTGGCGAGCTGCGGCTCGAAGCCGCGCGTCTCGTCGCCGCTGCCGGGCTGCTCGACCTTGATGACGCGCGCGCCGAGCTCGGCGAGGATCATCGAGGCGAACGGGCAGGCGAGGACGCGCGACAAGTCGAGGATCATGAGCTGCTCGAGGGGCTTCATTTCTTGCCGAGGTCCTGGTACTTGCGCATGCGCTTGTTGCTGTCGCGCGCGCGCTCGAGCGCCGGCGCCAGCGCCAGATCGGCGACCTCGTGGAACAGCCGCTTGGTTTCGGTCATCGCCGGACGCTTCACCGCGGCCAGCTTTTCAGCCAGAAGAATGGATTCCTTCATTAGATCCGGAAGCGGCACCACCCGGTTCACCATCCCCAATGCCAACGCACGCGCAGCATCGATCGGCTCGCCGAGCGACACCAGCTCGAAGGCCGCCTTGCGCCCGACCTGGCGCACCAGGTTGGCCATGACGATGGCGGCGACGATGCCGTGCTTCGTTTCCGGGTAGCCGAGCTTCGCGCCTTCGGCCATCACGGCGAGGTCGCCGGCGATCGCCAAGCCCGCGCCGCCGCCCATGGCGTGGCCATTAATTGCCGAGATGATGGGTTTTGAGATTTTTGAGAAAACCAAATGCAACTGCATGGTTAACTCGGCACGGTTCTCCGCGGCTACTGCCTGCTGCAGGTCCTTGAACTCCGACAGGTCGGCACCGGCGCAGAAGCCCTGCCCGGCTCCGGTAAGCACCACTGCGCCGACCGCCTCATCCTGGTCCGCGGCGCGCAGCGCATCGAGCAACGCCTGCGACAGCTCGGTGTTGAGCGCATTGCGCTTCTCGGGCCGGTTCAGGGTCAGAACCCGCACTGCTCCTTGATCCTGAATCAACAGCGTGGCCGTCATAGACCAGCCAGCCTGCGGCGCGCCTGCTCGAGCTCGTCGACCAGGCGGCGCATCACCTCGGCGGCGGGCAGGATCTCGTCCACCAGGCCGGCGCTCTGCCCCGCCTCGACCTTGCCCCACTCGACATCGCCTTCCAGCGCGGCTTTCTTCAGAGAAGCGGCCTTGAACAGCGCCTCGCGCTCGTCCTCCCGGGCCGCGGCGAACTTCTGCGTGAAGGCATTCTTGAGCTGGCGGATCGGCAGCGCGGCGGGCCCGACCAGGCAGGTGTCGCCGACGTCCGCGGCGAGCACTGCGCGCTTGTAGTTCTCGTGCACGCTCGCTTCCGGCGTGGCGATGAAGCGCGTGCCGAGCTGCACCGCGTCGGCGCCGAGGGCGAGCAACGCCGCGATTCCGGCGCCGTCGGCGACGCCGCCGCTCGCGACCACCGGCAGCTTCGTCGCCCGCACGATGCGCCGCACCAGCACCAGGGTGCCGACCTGGGAGGGCGGCGGATGGCCGCCCGCCTCGGCGCCGTCGACCACCAGCGCGTCGACGCCCGCCGCCTCGGCCTTCTTCGCGTGCTCGACCGATGCGACGACGTGCAGCCACTTGGTGCCGATGGCGCGGAAGCGCGCCAGGTGCTCGCGCGGCCCGCCTTGCGAAGCGACCATCACGGGTATTTTTTTCTTGAGAGAAATTTCCAGGAGCTCGGCAGAGTGGGCGCCGTTCAGGGGGATGTTCACGCCGAAGGGCTTTTTCGTCCCCGCCTGGATCTCGTCGAGGACGCGTGCGAAATCCGCCGGCCGCATCGGCCCCGCGCCGAGCACGCCCATGCCGCCGGCGTTCGACACCGCGATCACCAGCGGGGCGTTGGACGAAGCCCAGCTCATCGCCGCCTGGAAGATCGGGTGCTCGATGCCGAGCAGCTCGGTGATGCGCGTCTTCACTTGGCGAGCTTCTCGTGCTGCACCATGTCGCGCGCCTGGCCGGCGAGCTTGGTCAGCGCCTGGTCGAAGGCGTTCTTTTCCTGCTTCGTCAGGCAGCCGCGGATGGCGGCGTCGCGTTCGGCGGCGGCGCCGATCAGGCCGTCGTAGAGCCTGCGGCCGGACTTGCTGAGCGTCAGCCGCACGCCGCGCCCGTCGCCGGGATGCGCTTCGCGCAGCACCAGGCGGCGCTTCGCCAGCCCGGATACCACGCGGCTCATCTGGCTCTTGTCGATGCCCGCGGCGCGCGCCAGGTGGCCGAGCGACAGCGCCTCGCTCGGCGCGCCAAGCAGCGCGAGGGTGCGCCACTCCCACAGGCTGACGCCGAACTCGCGCCGGTAGCGCAGCTCCGCTCCGCGCGACAGCAGGTTCGCGAGGACGTGCACGCGGTAGGAGAGCAGCTCGCGGATTTCGGTCATCGCTCAGTCATCAAAAAACGGCGTTTCCTCGCCGCCGCGCAGGCGGAGGTCGAAGCGATAGCGGCTCGAGGACTCCTTGCGGGCGATGAGTCTTTCTTTCTCGATAACGGAATTCAAAACGGGATCGCCGGATTCCTCGAAAAACATGACCGTCTGCAGCTGCCGCATCAATCCCGAATAGAGCAGCAGGAAGTTGATATGCGGCGCGCGGCCCGCGGTGGCGCCGGGCCGGACGGTGCGGAACAGGTAGTTACCCTGCGCGTCGGTCGCCGCCCTGCCCCAGCCGAGGAATTCCGGGTTGTCCAGGCGCCCGGCGGCGTCGGCCTGCCAGATCTCGAGCACCAGGTTGTCGAGCGGCCGGCCGTCGAGCTCGGTGACGCGGCCGGTGATCTCGATCACCTCGCCCGGGATGCGCCGGCCCTCGAGCTGCGTCAGGTCGTTCGCGCCCTGCGCGAACTCGCGCGGGAAGAACGGGCCGAGGGTCATCTCTGCCGTGGGAACGAGACGGGTCATGGCAAGGCCGGGCTCGCCGCGCGGCCGCGCACCACGATCTGGTGCTCGTAGATCATCGCGTTTCCGGGACCGGCAACCAGGCGCGCGACGCAGCGGCCGCGCGCCGTGGGATCGCGGATCGCGTTGAGGATGGGGTCCGTCTCGTTCAGCGGGTCGCCGGGAAAGAACATCTGCGTCACCAGGCGCGACAGCCACACCCGGCCCCACACCGAGAGGTGGATGTGCGGCGGCCGCCACCAGCCGCCGGTATCGGGCACCGGGTAGGCGCCGGGCTTGATGGTGCGCAGCTCGACCAGCCCGCCGTCGCCCGCCACCAGCCGCGCCGCGCCGTAGAAGTTCGGGTCGGGCGGCGCGTCGTGCGAGTCGTTCGGATGGATGTACTTGCCCGCGGCGTTGCAGTGCCAGGCCTCGAGCACCGCGCCCGGCACCGGCGCGCCGTCCTCGTCGAGCACCCGCACGCGCAGCTGGATCAGCTGCCCGAGGGCGCGTTTCTCGCCGTAGCCGGCCAGGTCGCCGCGCACTGCGGCAAGGCGCCGCAGCACCTGCTGCGGCCCGGACAGCTCCGAGGCGCCGAGCGGCCGGCGCGCCAGCGGCTGCGCCGGCCAGCGACGCGCGGTCTGGGCGTAGCCCTGCTCGACGCCCTGCGCCTGGGTCAGCGGATCGCGCGGTTCGATCGTCACCGGCATGTCGTTGACACCGTAAACCACATCGTTGATGATGTCAACGATGTCCGCAGTGACGCTCTGCGAATGCTTCGCGCGCGACGGGCTGCAGCACGAGCCCGCCTTCGTGCCGACCGCGACCAAGCGCGCGCTGGTCGAGCGCTTCGCCGCGCTCGGCTTCCCGCGGGTCGAGGCGACGTCTTACTCGAACCCGAAGGTGGTACCGCAATTCGCCGACGCGTCGGAAGTAATGAAATCCATTAAGAAAAAAACCGGAGTGTTCTACAAAGCCACCTGTGCCAACGTGAAAGCGGTCGAGCGTGCGCTCGCCGACCTGGACGCCGGCCACGGCGCGAACGAGATCAGCCTGCTGGTGTCGGCGACCGAGTCGCACACGCAGAGGAACCTGAACCGCACGCGCGCCGAGCAGTGGCAGAACATCGCCGCGATGGTGGCGGCGGCCAAAGGACGCTTCCGCATGGTCGGCACTGTGTCGGTCGCCTTCGGCTGCCCTTTCGAAGGGAAGGTGGACCCCGGCTCCGTTGTTGCCGACGTGGAGAGGTTCATCGAGCTCGGCGTGGAGCACGTCGCGCTGGGAGACACGACCGGCATGGCGACCCCGAAAACGGTGAAGAACCTCTTCTCGAGAATCAAGAACGGCATTCCCATCGCCCACTTCCACGACACGCGCGGCACCGGGCTGGTGAACTATGTCGCCGCGTACGAGACCGGCGTGCGCCACTTCGATTCGTCCTTCGGCGGCGTCGGCGGGCATCCGGCCAAGGTGAAGTACGGCGGCGGCTTCACCGGCAACGTGTGCACCGAGGATCTCGTCAACCTGTTCGAGGCCATGGGCATCGCCACCGGCATCGACCTCGACGGGCTGCTCGCCGCGGCGGAATTTTGCGAGCAGGCGCTCGGCCGCGAGCTCCACGGCCGCGTCACGCGCAGCGGATTGAGCCCATTACGCTAGCGTTCGTCCACGTGCAGTCGATGCGCCTGCAGACCGGGCAGGAAGCGCTCGTCGCGCGCGTGGTGACGAAGGACGGAAAAGCCGGCTACGGGTTCAGCTTCCGGCTCGACGCCGCGGAAGCGCGCCAGATGGCCGAGTGGCACGCCGGAGCGCGCGAGGTGCGGCCGCATTGCGAGGCCGTGCTCGGGCACCTCTGGGAAAGAGCTTTTCTTGAGGAACAGCAGATTCCGTGGGAGTGCGAGCCCGGCTTCGCCGCCATCTCGTGGCTGTCAGCGTGACGCTAGAGCATCGCGTTCCACCGCCGATCGTGGCCGCCGTTACCGCGGCATTGATGCTGGGGGTGGCATGGGTCCTGCCTGCTTTCGAGGTTCCTATTCCTCAGAATACTTTGCTGGCGATCCTGGTCGCAGTTGCCGGCGTATTGATCGCCCTGGCGGGCGTGCTGCAGTTTTGGCGCGCGCGGACCACGGTTAATCCGCTCAAGCCGGAAACCGCTTCAACGCTGGTAATCGGCGGGATCTACCGCTGGACGCGCAACCCGATGTACCTCGGCATGGCGGCGGCGCTCGCCGCCTGGGGAATCTGGCTCGCCAACCTCGGCGCACTGGCCGCGATCGCCTTGTTCGTCGCGTGGATCAACCGCTTCCAGATCGCGCCCGAGGAGCGCGCGCTCGAAGCGCGCTTCGGCGCCGATTTCACGGCGTACCGCCGCGCGGTGCGCCGCTGGCTGTGACTACTGCTTGGGAATCTTCGCCGACTCGACCACGCGGCTCCAGCGCGCCGACTCGCTGATGAAGAACTCGCGCAGGCGCTCCGGCGTGCTGGTGCGCGCGTCCACGCCGAGCTCGGCGAAGCGCTTCTGCACCTCGGGCGAGGCGATCGCCTTGACCAGCTCCTGGTGCACGCGCTCGACCACCGCGCGCGGCGTCTTCGCCGGCGCCGCGAGCGCGTTCCACGACGCGACGTCGTAGCCGGCGACACCCGCCTCGATTACGGTGGGCACCTCGGGCAGCCCGGGAAAGCGCTGCGCCGCGGTCACCGCCAGCGCGCGCAGGGCGCCCGACTTGATGGTGGAAAGCAGCGGCGCGATGAAATCCACCGCCAGCTCCACGTTGCCGTTGCGCGCCGCCACCACCACTTCGCCGGTGGTCTTGTGCGGGATCACCAGCACGTCGATGCCCGCGGTGGAGCGGAACAGCTCCGCCGCCAGGTGCTGCGTGCCGCCCGGGGTGATGGTGCCGATGTTCATCTTGCCCGGGCTCGCCTTGGCCAGCGCGATCGCTTCCTGCAGCGTCTTCGCCGGCGAATTGGCGCCGGTGACGATCACCATGCTGAAGAAGCCGACCGTCGAGATCATGGCGAAGTCGTTCACCGGGTCGTAGGGCAGCGACTTGAACAGCGCCTGGCTCACCGCGTTGCCGTTGGTGAGAAGCAGCAGCGTGTGGCCGTCGGGTTCGGCCTTGGCCACCGTCTCGGCGGCGCGGATGCCGCCGGCGCCGGGCAGGTTCTCGACGATCACCTGCTGCCCGAGCCCCTCGCCCAGCTTCGGCGCGAGGGTGCGCGTGGTGATGTCGGCGATGCCGCCCGGCCCGAAAGGCAGGACGATGCGTACCGGCTTCGTGGGGTAGGCCTGCGCGAACGCGAGCGCCGGGAACAACAACCAAAGAAGAAAGGTTCTCACTCGAACAGCTCCTCCACGGAAAAGCGACGGGGAATCATATTCTGTTTGTAGGCGCAGTCGACCGCCAGTTCCAGGTTGCGCCGGTTCGCTTCCAGGCCGTGCGGCAGCATCGGCGGGTCGCCGGCGGCCTGCTTGCTGGCGAGCAGCAGGCCGTAGACCTCCTCGGCGGTTTCGCGCGACACGCTGCTCTTCACGCCGACCAGATGGTTCAGCTGGATGCCGCCGTGGCGCTCGCCCCACTTCCGGCCCGCGGCCTCCGGGTCGCGGATCAGCGGCTTGAGCCGCTCGTCCTGCGGGATCGCGCCGAGGATCGCGGCGTCGAGCTCGCCGGCGAGCAGCATGGCGTTGATGTCCTTGCCGGCCGCGGCGCGCTCCACGTTCGGCGGATCGCGGAACTCGGCGACGTGCGCCTCCTCGAAAGTCACCCAGCGGATGCGCGAGACGTCGACGCCGTGATCCTCGGCCAGGATGCCGCGCACCCAGGCGCCGGTGGTCACCGAGTACGAGCGCACCCCGACTCTCTTGCCGTGGAGCTGCTCGGGTTGCAACGAAGGATTTTTTTCTTGAGAAAAAATCAGAAAAGCATGTTGAAAGCGCGCCATCACCACGAAGGGCAGCAGGCGATAGGGCTTGGCGTGCGCCTTGGCGACCAGGTAGGTCATGATCGCCATCTCGGCGACGTCGAATTCGAGGTTGCGCACCACGCGCTTGAACGCCGTCGCCACGCTTCCCTGGTACTGCGCGAACTCGAAGCGATCGGCCAGCGTCCTGAACTGCCTGGTCACCGGGTAGTCCCCGATGAGGGTCTTCAGCTTCACTACCGGGCCCCGGGCACGCGGCGTGTCTTCAGGAACGCTTCGAGCGTCTCGCCGCGGAAGTGCGCCACCATCTCGGGATTCGAGACCCCTTTGGTGCGCGCCAGCTTCTCCAGGCAGAAGAAGCTCGCGCCGTAGTCCTGCATTGCCTTCCAGTCGAGCCGGCGGACCATGCCCTTTTCCTCTTCGGTCAGGTCCTGCATTGCTTTCTCGGGTTCTTCAAGAAAAAGCTTTCTCGCTTGAAGATCGGTAAGGCCGTGCAAGAAACGGTTGAGGCGAAGCCCCTTCGCGCTTCGTTCCAGATCGAAGACGTACTTACTCAAACAGCGCCACGGCCATCGCCGTGGTCATCGGCAGGTAGTAGTTCTGGTGGCGCTTGCGCGCGCCCGGCGCCAGCGCGCCGCGCATGATCAGCCACATGATCACCTCGGCGCCCTCGTTGCCGCCGCGGCGCATGAAATCCTCGATCGTCATGCCCGCCAGGCGCTCGGGGTCACGGTCGATCAGGTCGAGGAACTCGAGATCCCAGCTCTCGTCGTTGAAACCGGCGCGCTCGCCGATCATCTGGTGCGACAGGCCGCCGGTGCCGATCATGGCGACCTTGAGATCCTCGGGATAGCTTTCGACCGCCTTGCGGATGGCCTTGCCCAGCTTGAAGCAGCGCCGCGGCGTGGGCAGCGGATGCTGCAGGACGTTCACCACCAGCGGAATCACCGCGCCCGGCCAGTCGGGGCTCTTCGGCCACATCATGGTGAGCGGCGAGTGCAGGCCGTGGTCGAGCGGCAGGTCCTGGAACAGCGTCAGGTCGAACTCGTCGTTCACCAGCGAGGCGGCGATGTGGCGCGACAGCGCCGCATGGCCTTTCAATCGGGGAATATTCCTGACCCCCAGTCCTTCATCGGCAATGCGGTACTCATCGCTCACGCCGAGCGCGAAGGTCGGGTAGTGGTCGAAGAAGAAGGTGGTGGCGTGGTCGTTGAAGCAGAAGAACAGCACGTCGGGCTTGTTCTCGGCGAGCCACTGCGCCACCGGCTCGTAGCCCTTGAACAGCGGCTTCCAGTCCGGATCCTGCTGCTTGCCCTTGTCGAAGGCGATGCCGATGGTCGGGACGTGAGACGTGCCGATCCCGCCGATGATTCTCGCCATGTCAGAAGCCGTAGAGCCTTGCCGGATTGTCGACCAATATCTTGTACTGCAAATCCTCCGTGGGCGCCATGCGTGGGAAGAGATCCACCAGCGCGGCGTCGTCCGGCATCCACTTCACATTGGGATGCGGCCAGTCGGTGCCCCACAGCACGCGCTCGGGCGCCGCGGCGATCAGCGCCTGGGCGAAGGGCACCGCGTCGCTGAACGGCGGGCCCATCGAGGACACCCGCTCCGCGCCGCAGATCTTGACCCAGCATTTCTCGTTTTTCAGCGTTTCGAGGAGCACCTTGAACGGCGGCTGGTCGACGCCGTCGGCCGCCTTGACCCGGCCCATGTGGTCGATCACGAAGGGAACCGGCAGGGCGCGGAACGTGCTCTCGAGCTCGACCAGATCGTCGGCGTCGAGATGCAGGATCAGATGCCATCCGAGCCCCCGCAGCCTGTCGACGGTCTTCTTGAAGAATCCCATATCGGGCCGGCCGCCGAGGTGCTTGACGAAGTTGAAGCGCACGCCGCGGATGCCGCCGTCGTGCATGATCCGCATTTGTTTCTCAGAAACAGACTCATCAATGATGGCGGTACCGCGATAACGCCCGCCGGAGCGCGCGATCGCATCCAGCGTGACGCGCATGTCCGCGCCATGGCAGCTGGCATGCACGATGACCGCTCTTTGAAGACCCAGTCTTGCGTGCAGCGCCTGGAGCTCCTCCAGGGGGGCATCTTCCGGCGTGTAGCTAGCCTTCGGGTCGTAGGGAAACTTCGCTGCCGGGCCGAACACGTGGCAGTGCGCATCGCAGGCGAGGGGCGGCGGCTTGAACTGCGGCGTGGCATTCTTCGGCACGGATGAATCATAGCTTCGATGTCGCCGTCGTCGGCCTCGGCCCGGTCGGCGCAACCTGCGCCGCGCTCCTCGGTGGCCTCGGGCTGAAGACGCTCGCCGTCGACCGCGAGCCCGCCGTGTACGACAAGCCGCGCGCCTTTGCTCTAGACCACGAAGTCATGCGCGTGTTCCAGGACCTCGGCATCGCCGATGCGGTCGCGCCGCATACCGCACCCTTCACCCCCTCGGAGTACTACGGTGCCGATGGCCAGCTCATCAAGCGCCTCGGCGCGCTGCCGCCGCCCTGGCCGCTCGGCTGGCCGCTGAGCCTGGTGTTCGAGCAGCCGGCGGTGGAGGCGTTGCTGCGGAATCACGCTGCGGGGCGCGCCGAAGTGGTTTTTTCTGAGTTGAAATCTCTCGAACAGACCGCAGAGCAGGTCAACCTGCACCTGAGCGACGGCCGCACGGTCACGGCGAAGTATCTCGTCGGCTGCGACGGCGCAGCGAGCACGGTGCGGCACGCGCTTGGCATCGAGTACGACGACCTCGGCTTCGACCAGGCCTGGCTGGTGATCGACGCGCGGGTCAACGAGCGCGGGCGGGCGAAGCTGCCGCAGGTCAGCATCCAGTACTGCGAGCCGGCGCGGCCTTCCACTTACCTGATCGGCGTGGGGTCGCATCGGCGCTGGGAACTGATGCTGTTTCCCGACGAACAGCCTGAAACCTGGAAGCTGCTCGAGCGGTGGATCAAGCCGGAAGACGCCGAGCTCTGGCGTGCCGCCGCCTACCGCTTCCACGCGCTGGTAGCGCGCGCGTGGCGGCGCGGCCGCGTATTCCTTGCCGGCGACGCCGCGCACCAGCAGCCGCCGTTCACCGGCCAGGGCATGTGCCAGGGGATCCGCGACGCCGCCAACCTGAGCTGGAAGCTGCACTACGTCTTGAGCGGAAAGGCCGGCGACGCGCTGCTCGACACCTATGAAACGGAGCGCAGCGCCCACGTGAGAAAACTGACTTCAATCGTGAAAAGCATAGGAAAACTTGTCGGCGAGACCGACCCGCACGCGGCGCGCGAGCGCGACCGGCGGCTGCTCGCCGAGGCCGGCGGCAAGGTGGTCACGGTGCCGCGCCAGGACCTGATCCCGCCGCTCGAGCAGGGCTTCCTGTCGCCCTACCCTCACCCGGCGAACGGCACGCTGTTTCCGGCGGACGGGGGTACGGGGCTGAGGGTGGTGGAAAGAAATGGCGCGGGCACCCTCCTCCAAGGCTGGTTTCTGAAAAACCAATGCACGGCGGCGATCGTGCGCCCCGACCACTACGTCTACGGCGTCGCCGACAGCGAGAGCGCGCTTGACCGCCAGCGCTCGGCGATGGCACAACAGCTGGCATGAGACTGCGCAGTGTCGAGCTGGAGATCCAGGACGCCGCCGCGGCCGCGGATTTCCTCGGCGGCGCGTGGGGCCTCGCGCCCGCGGGCAGCTCCGGCGCCACGCAGTTCTTTCGCGGCACGGGCGACCATGCGTACATCTTCTCGGTAACGCAGGCCGCGGCGCCGGCAGTGGTCGGGGTGACGTTTTCCGGGGATCAAGCAGAAATCGATAGCCTCGGAAAACGCAACAATGCAAGAAAAATCACCTCCTTCAATGTTCCCGGCGGCGGCAGCGGCTTCGAGCTGCGCGGGCCTGAAAACCAGAACTACCGCTTCATCGTCGAGACGTCGCGCCCCGCGCCGCTCGCCGACCGTGACAAGCCCATCCAGATCACCCACGCAGTGCTGAACACCGCCGACGTCGAGGCCTGCGAGCGCTTCGCGGTGGAGAAGCTCGGCTTCCAGGTCTCCGACCGCACCGCGCACATGCGCTTCCTGCGCTGCAACCGCAAGCACCATGCGCTCGCCTACGCCAAGGCCGAGCTCGGCTCGCTCAACCACGTCGCGTTCGAGATGCAGAACGTCGACGCGGTGATGCGCGGCATCGCTCGCCTGCGCGAGGCCGGGTTCGAGTGCGTGTGGGGCCCCGGGCGGCACGGCCCGGGCAACAACGTGTTCGGCTACTTCGTCGCGCCCTTCGGCGGCGTCATCGAGTACACGGCCGAGATTTCCGAGGTCGGCGACGATTACCGGGTGGGCAGCCCGGAGGACTGGAAGTGGCCGCCGGGGCGCATCGACCACTGGGGCCTGTCGCGCAAGGACACGGCGCGGACCGGCCCCGCCGAGCGCGTGTTCCGCTTCAAGCCTACTGCTTGATCCCCAGCTCCGGGATGAGCTTGCCGTAGCGCGCGTGCTCGGCGCGCACGTAGGCGGCGAACGCCTCCGGCGTCATCGGCGCGGCGACCTCCACCGCGAGTGCCCTGAAGCGCTCGGCCACCTGCGGGTGCTGCATCGCTTTCTGCACTTCGGAATTGATCCGCGCGAGCAGGTCGCGCGGCGTTGCGGCGGGGGCATAGAAGCCGAAATGCGGTCCGCCGTCGACGCCGCGGATGCCGTTCTCGTCGAGCGTCGGCACGTCGGGAAAATCGCGATGGCGCGCAGGGCCGGCGACCGCGATCATGCGCACCTTTCCCGCCCTCGCCGGCGCGAGGCCAACCCCGGGATCGAACACGACGTCGATCTGCCCGCCGATCAGGTCCTGCAGCGCCGGGCCGGCGCCCTTGTACGGCACGTGGTTCAGCTTGGTCCCGGCCGCGCGGGCGAACACCTCGGTCGCGATGTGCGGCGAGGTGCCGTTGCCGGGCGTGCCGTAATTCAGCTTGCCGGGGTTCGCGCGCGCATAGGCGAGGAACTCGCCCAGGTTCTTGAACGGCCGATCCGGATGCGCAAGCACGTAGAGCGACACGCGCCCGGTAGCCGCCAGCGGCGCGAGGACCTTCAGCGGGTCGAGGTCCGGGCGGTTCACGATGTGCGGCGCGATCATCATGCTTGAGCCCGGCGAATAGAGGAGCGTGTGGCCGTCGGCATCCGAGCGCGCGACGGCGTCGAAACCGATGTAGCCGTCGCCGCCGGCGCGGTTCTCGACCAGGAAGCCCTGGCCGAGGGCTTCCGTCATGCGTGCGCCGAGCACGCGCGCCGTCACATCCGCGACGCCGCCCGCCGCCACGTTGACGATGACGCGCACCGGCTTGGCCGGCCAGGATTGCGCTTGGCAAAGGCTGGCGAGAAGGAATGCTGCAACAGTGAAAAGGATTTTCATGCCTGCTCCCTTACTGAGCCTTGATGTTCGCGTCGCGGATCACCTTGCCCCACTTCTGCACTTCCGAGCGCACGAAGGCCGCGAACTCCTCCGGCGACTCGCCGCCCGCCTGCGTGCCGAGCGCCGCGGCATCGTCCTGGATGTCCTTGAGGCGCAGCACGCGCGCGATCTCCTGCTGCAGCCGGTCGATCACCGGGCGCGGCGTGCCCGCCGGCACGAAGATGCCGTTCCAGCCCAGCCCCTCGATCGGATAGCCGGCCTCGGCCATCGTCGGCACTTCCGGCAGGATCGGCAGGCGCTCGCGCGAGGCGATCGCAACGCCGCGCAGCTTGCCCGAGCGCACCATGTCGCGGATCACCACCGGGGAGAGGAAAGCGGTGCTGACGTGCCCGCCGGTGAGGTCCGGCAGCTCGGCGCCGATCGCCTTGTACGGGATCTCGCGCACCTGGATGCCGGCGGTGAGCTTCAGCAGCTCGCCCACCATCTGCGTGATGGCGCCGGTTCCGCCCGAAGCGTAGGTCAGGCCGTTCGGCTTCGCCCTCGCGAGCGCGACGTACTCCTGCAGGGTGCCGGCGCCGACGCTGGGATGCACCACCATCACCAGCGGCGTCGTATACAAGCGCGTCACGGGCACCAGCCTGTCGTTCAGCACGCAGCAGGGATCGGGCGCGAGCGCATCGTTGATGGCGTTGTTCACCACCGCCTGGAACAGCGTGTAGCCGTCGGGCGCGGCGCGCGCCGCCTCGCGCGCGGCGATCATGCTGTTGGCGCCGGGCCGGTTCTCGACGATCACCGGCTGGCCGAGCGCTTCCGAGAGCTTCGGCGTGATGCGGCGCGCGTTCACGTCCACCGCGCTGCCCGGTCCGGTGGGCACGATCCAGCGCACGGGCTTGCTTGGATAGGGTTGCGCAAACGCAGCACCGCAGAAAAACAGCAGAGCCAGCAGAATCTTCATTTCAGGAAGTCTCCCAAGACCCGGTTGAACTCGGCCGGGTTCTGGATATTAGCGATATGCGCGGCATTCGGGACCGAGACGTGGCGCGCGTCGGGCACCTTCCCGGCGAGGCCGCTCATCAGGACGGGCGGGCCGCCGAGCTTGTCCTCGGCCCCGCTCACATAGAGCGTCGGCGCGCGGATTTCGCCCAGCCGGCCTTCGACGTCCAGGCCCAGGAATGCCGCCGTGACACCGAGATAGCCCTCGAGCGTCGTGCGACGGATCATTTTCCTAACCGAATCGAGGACCTCGGGATGCGCCGCCTTGAACTCCTCCGAGAACCAGCGCTGCACGGTCGGCTCGACGATGCTTTCCAGCCCATTCTGCCGCACGGCTTCGCGCAGCTTGTGCCACATCGCGGCGAAGTCCGGGACCATGCGCGCCCGGCAGCAGCAGGGCACGAGTTTCAGCACCCGGTCGGGATGGCTGATGGCAAAGGCCTGGGCGATCGCCCCGCCGAGGCCCAGGCCCACCAGATGGGTTTGCTTCACCTGGAGCGAATCGAGAAGCGTGCGGAGGTCCTGCACAAGAAGATCGATGGTGTAGTCACCCTCGCTCGCCGGCGTGCCGCCGTGGCCGCGCAGGTCGTAGCGCAGCACGCGGAAGCCGCGAAGCGCCTCCATCTGCCCATCCCACATCGAGAGGTCGTTGGCGATGCCGGTCACCAGCGTGACCCAGGGGCCGTCGCCGTCAGTGCGGTAGTTGGTCTTGATCAAGGGTAGGATTTGAGCATGAAAGTCATCGCGCTCGAAGAGCACTACTGGGACGCGGAGGTCGCGGGCCACTTCAAGGAACGCGGCCCGGAGATGCGCAACCCGGCGATGCAGGAGCGGCTCGCCGACCTGGGCGCGCTGCGGCTGAAGGAGATGGACGAGGCCGGCATCGACCTGCAGGTGCTGTCGCACGGCGCGCCCGCGGTGCAGCGCATCGATCCCGAGGCCGCGGTGCAGCTCGCCCATCGCGCCAACGATCGCCTGCACGAGGCGATCCTCAAGCACCCGGGCAGGTTCGCCGGCTTCGCCGTCCTGCCCACCACTGCAGACGCGAAGGCCGCGGCCGACGAGCTCGAGCGCGCGGTGACCAAGCTCGGCTTCAAAGGCGGCATGGTGCACGGCCTGACCGCGATCGGCGGCCAGAGCCTGTTCCTCGACGACAAGCGCTTCTGGCCGATCTTCGAGCGCGCACAGGCGCTCGACGTGCCGCTCTACATGCACCCGGCCGTGCCGCACAAGGCGGTGATCGAGGCCTACTACAAGGACTACCTCGAGCAGTTCCCCGGGCTGATGACCGCGGCCTGGGGCTTCGGCGTCGAGACGGCCACGCAAGGGATCCGCCTCGTGCTGTCGGGCGTATTCGAGGCCTATCCGAAGCTCAAGATCATCCTCGGCCACCTCGGCGAGGGCCTGCCGTTCTACCTCTGGCGCATCGACATGGCGCTCGCGCGCCAGGGCAATCGCTCCACCCCCTTCCGCGACACCTTCCGCGAGCACTTCTGGATCACCACCAGCGGCAACTTCTCGACACCATCGCTACTGTGCTGCGTGATGGAGATGGGCGTCGACCGCATCCTGTTCTCGGTCGACTACCCGTTCGTTCCCAATCCGCCGGGCGTGAAGTGGATGGAAACCGTGCCGCTCGGCCCCGAAGACCGCACCAAGATCCTCAGCGGCAACGCCACGCGCCTGCTGCGCCTCTAGCGATCGGCGCGCTCGAGGCGGTCGAGCGGGCGCCTGACAGGGTCAGAGCACCTTGTCCTTCTTCATTGCTTCGAGGATGACGCCTATGTACTGCGGCGCATAGTCCGCGCCGGTCGTCGACTGAGCGTTGGTCGTGCGGGTCCTCGCGGACCAGATGAGCTTCTCGCCTTTCACGGCATAGATCGACGCCTCCGCGGTAACGGTCTTCACCGTACCTTCGGCCCCCGCAACGTAGGACGCCGGATAGACGTACCGCGCATAGGCGCCGTAGACGCTGTTTGCATCCGCGTAGGGCATGCCATTGCTCCCGATGATCGTGCCCCGGTCTTCGAACGTCTTCTCGCTGGTATTGGTCACCCGCGCGATCAACACGAAATCGGCGTCCGAATCGTCGATGCTCTTCTTGAAGCGCTCCCGCTCGGCCGTGGTATAGCGGGTGAAATAGCGTCGGGATGCCACGGCGTTCACGCCGCGCGCCTTCAGCTCGGCGGCCATCTGGTCCTGGAAGGCAATCTGGACGAACTCACTGCTGGCCACGGTAATGATCAGCAGCTTCTTGAATGATGGCGCCGACGGCAGTTGCGGGGCTGCCCAGGTTACTTCGAGCGTCGTGGCGGGCCTCGAGGCGCAGCCTGCCACCAGTGCTGCAGCGCCAAGCAGCGCGGCGGACAGGGCGGAACGAACGGCTTTTTTCATGGACGACTGCTCCTTCGAAGTTGAGCGCATCACGATCTAAAGGACGCGATCCCTCACCATGGCGCCGAAAATGACATTGACGTACTGCGTCAATGCCGCATCGATGTCGTCGGTCTCTCTCGAGTCCATGACCCCGGTCCATGCAAGCACGCCGTTCTTCGCATCGAACAAGCGCGTCTCGGAGACCGTCCACGACGGGCCGGTAACGTCCCGCGGGCCAACATTGACCGTTTCCCACACGCCGGAGTAGTAGCCGTAGAAGCCACCCCAGCCATAGCTGATGGCGACCGTGGCGCCGGGTATGGTTCCCGACGACCGGTCGACCCGGGTGACCCGCGTAATGAGCACGCCTTCGGCACCCGACCGGGCGATGGCCTGGCGCAGCTCCGCTTCTTCGACCTTGCCACGTGAGCCGACCGCCGAGTAGCCCGGAATCCCCGTCAGCCCGCGCTTGCCGAGGTGCGCGACGATGCGGTCCTCGTAGGTGCGACGGACCAGCTCGTCCGCCGTCACCGCCACCACCAGCACGCTCTTAAAGGACTTGCCGACGTAGTCGGGGTTGCTCTGCTGCGACACGAGGCTGCTGGTGGTGCAGCCCGCGAGAAGCGCGAGCGCAGCAAACGCGGCGCCGAGAACAGCCAGGCAGCGCTTTGCGGAATGAATCACGGCAGGCCTCCCGGCACGGCAAGGATCAAGGTGTCGGACTATACAGGGCAAGAGGCGGCGAGCCGGCTAGTTGTTGATCGCGGCGGCGATGCGCTCCGGGGTGAGCGGCAGGTCGCGCACGCGCACGCCGAGCGCGTCGTGCAGGGCGTTGGCGATCGCGGCGGCGGTCGGGCCCATGGTGCATTCGCCGGCACCCACCGATGGTTGATCGCTCTTCAGAACAAGAACTGAAACCAGTGGGACTTCGCTGAATTTCAGGATCGGGTAGTCCTCCCAGCCGAGCACGCCCGCGCGCCAGGCTTCCTTCAGCGTCCAGCTCGCCGCCTGGATGCAGCCACCCTCGATCTGGTTGGCGACGCCGTCCGGGTTCACCGCGATGCCGACGTCGACCGCGGCGACGAGGCGCGTGACGCGCAGCTCCTTGCCGGCTTCGACTTCGGCGAGCACGGCGCAGTACGCGCCGAGGTTCTTGTACTTCGCATACGCGATGCCGTGGCCGCAGCCCTCCGGGCGCTTCCAGGAGTTCCATGAGGCAAGGAGCTTCTCGAGAACGGCGCGTGCGCGAAGGTCCTTCAGATGTTTCAACCGGAAAACCATTGGATCGGTGTTCGCAGCCGCGGCGCATTCGTCCACGAAAGACTCGATGGCGAACACGTTGCCGTAGGCGCCGAGCGAGCGCAGCGAGGAGCTGCGCAGCGGCATCTCCTTGACGTAGTGGTTGACGACCTGGAGGTCGGGGAAGTCGTAGGCCGGGATGGCGTTGCGGTCGGCGCCGCCGGCGGGCAGCGGTGGGTTCACCGCCGGGGTGAGCTCGAAGGGTTTCGCCAAGTGCGCCGCGGCGGTGAGCGTCGGCTGCTGCGCGCGCCCCGGGCGGTGGGTGTGGCCGTTGCTCCAGAACTGGTGGCGCCACGACACGATGCGCCCCTCGCCGTCGAGCTGCGCCTCCATGTCGAAAGCCATCGCCGCGCCGTAAGGTTCCCAGGCGAACTCGTCGTCGCGCATCCATTGCACGCGCACCGGGCGACCGCCGGCGGCGCGCGCCAGCAGCGCGGCGTCGAGCGCGACGTCGTCGGCGCCGTTGTGTCCGTAGCAGCCCGCGCCCTCGACGTGCACGACCACGATGTCCTCCAGGGACAGGCCCAGCACCATCGACAGGTCGCGGCGCAGGTTGAAGATGCCCTGGCTGTGGGTCCACAGCTCGAGGCGGCCGCCCTGCCAGCGCGCGAGGGCGCAGGACGGCCCGATCGAGGCGTGCGCGATGTAGGGCTTGGTGTAGGCGGCGCGCAATGTCTTGACGCCCCGCCCCTTCGCGGCCGGGTCGGCAAGCTCCCTCGACACCAGGCGCTCGGTGACGTGCGCCTTGAGCCAGCCATGAATGTCCTCGGGGACCGGCGCGCTCTTGTCCCAGACGCATTTCGCGCGCAGCTTCGCCGCAGCAGCGATCGCTTGCTCTTCCCGTTCGGCCAGAACTCCAAGGAAGCTTCCGTCACGAACGACGGTGAATGGCCCGTCGAGGTTTTCGATAGAACTGAGCTTTGAAAAGCCAAAGCTAGGCCGCACGACGCGGCCGTGCAGCATGCCGGGCAGAACCATGTCCTGGACGTAGCTCGCGCGGCCGGCGAACTTGCCCGGCAGGTCGAGGCGCGGCGCGCTCGTGCCGACGATGCGCTCGCCGGACTCCGGCTTGCGCTCTTCGCGGGCCTCGGCGCAGGCGAGGCGCAGCGCCTTGCCGCCTTCCTGGATCGACAGGCTGCCCGAGGTCACGCCTTCGTCCGGGCTGTAGGCGGTGCTCGCCGGGAGCATGCGAATCTTTTCGAGGCCGACACCCAGCTCCTCGGCGGCGATCTGTGCGAGCGCGGTGAGGATGCCCTGGCCGAGCTCGACCTTGCCGACCGTGATCGACACCGTGCCGTCGGGCTCGAAGCGGACGCGCTTCTCAGCGGGCATCGAGGATGGCGCGCACCACGCGGTTGTGCGAGCCGCAGCGGCAAAGGTTGCGGTCGAGCGTGGTTCTCACTTCAACTTCCGTGGGGTTGGGATTTTGTGAAAGCAAAGCCACGGCATTCATGACGATGCCGCTCATGCAATAGCCGCACTGCGCCGCCTGGTGGCGCTCGAGCGCCTTCTGCACCGGGTGCTGCCCGGCGAGGCCTTCAATGGTGGTTACTTTTTTCTCAAGGACAAAGGAAACCGGCAGATCGCACGACGCCATGGCGCGGCCGTCGACCAGCACGAAGCAGGCGCCGCACTGCCCGCCGCCGCAGCCGAAGCGCGTGCCGGGGAGGCCGAGGTCGTTGCGCAGCACGTAGAGGAGCGGCGTATCGGGCGCCGCAGCCACGTCGCGGCGCTCGCCGTTGACCTCAACGATCATGGAGGGCCTTCCATACGCGTGCCGGCGAGAACGGGAAATCGAGGTGGTGGATGCCGAGCGGGCGCAGCGCGTCGATGACCGCGTTCGCCACCGCGGGCAGCGCGCCGGTGGTGCCCGCCTCGCCCGCGCCCTTCACGCCGAGCGGGTTGCTCGGCGAAGGCACCGAGTGGTCGTGCAGCTCGACGCGCGTCAGGATCTCGGGCCGCGGCATGGCGTAGTCCATGAACGAGCCGGAGAGGAGCTGGCCGGTCGCGTCGTCGTAGACGCAGTGCTCGACCAGTGCCTGCCCGAGGCCCTGCACGATGCCGCCGTGGAGCTGACCGTCGAGCAGCGTGTGGTTCAGCACGCGCCCGCAGTCGTCGACCGCGACGTAGCGCAGTACCTCGACCGCGCCGGTGTCGCGGTCGACTTCGACCTCGACGACGTGCGCGCCGCCGGGAAACGCCGTCGGCGTCGGGATGCTGCCGCGCGAGTCGAGCTCGGCGCCGTAGCGGCGCGCCACGTCCCTGAAGCTGATCGACAGGTCGGTGCCCTTGACGTGGTAGCGGCCGTCCCTGAACTCGACATCCTGCGGCGCCACTTCCAGCGCCCTCGCCGCCAGGTCCTGGCCCTTCTTCACCGCCTCGCGGGCGGTGACGACCAGCGCGCCGCCGTGCGACATCATCGAGCGCGAGCCGACCGTGCCGCCGCCGATGAGCGGCGGGCCGGAGGGGTCGCTCGCTTTCAAGGTGATTTCTTCAGCAGATAAACCCAGAACTTCGGCGACGATCTCTGGCAGCACCGTCTCGTGCCCCTGGCCCGAAGGCCCGGCGAGCACGTGCAGCGTGGCGTTGCCCGAGTCGCCGAACTTGATCGCCGCCTCCTCCTTCGGCGCCGCGCCCGCGCCCGAGGGCTCGCAGAACACGGCGCAGCCTATTCCGCGCAGCTTTCCCTTCTTCAGGGAGTCCTTGCGGCGCGCTTCGAAGCCGGCCCAGTCGGATTTCTCCAGCGCCTCCTCGAACTCGCCGGCCGGGTCGCCGCTGTCGTAGGTCGAGCCGGCCGGCGTCTTGTACGGGTAAGCCTCCTTCGGGATGAAGTTGCGCCGGCGGATCTCAAGGCGGTCGAGGTCGAGCTCGCGCGCCGCCTCGTCGACCAGGCGCTCGACCAGGTAGGAGATGTTCGGCCGCCCGGCGCCGCGGTAGGCGGTGGTCGAGGTGGTGTTGGTGAGCGCGAGCCGGTGCCGGCCGTGCAGCGCGGCGATGCGGTAGACGTTGATGGCGTGCGTCGAGGGGTTGAGGGTGTTGATCAGCGGCCCGGGCTGCGACAGGAACGCGCCCATGTTGACCACCCAGCGGATGCGCAGCCCGAGGAAGCGCCCCTCGCGGTCGAGCGCCAGCTCGCCCTCGAGCCGCGCGGCGCGGTCGTGATGGTCGCTGACGATGGTCTCGAAGCGCGAGCCGACCCACTTCACCGGTTTGCCCAGCGTTTTCGCGGCGTGCATCAGCGCGCAGTACTCGGGATAGGCCTGCGAGCGGATGCCGAAGCCGCCGCCGACGTCGTGCGCGTGGATGCGGATCTTCTCGGCGGCCTCGCCGGTGATCGCCACGAAGTTCGGCAGCATCATCGACAGGCCCTGCGAGCTGGCGTAGACGTCGTAGACGCCGGTGGCGGCGTCGTAGGCGGCGACGCAAGCCTTGGGCTCCATCGGCGTGCCCGAGACGCGAGTCGAATCGAGCTTGATGCGCGTCACGTGCGCCGCGCGCGCGAACGCCTCGTCGGTCGCCTTTTCATCGCCGTACTCGTAGTCGAAGCAAAGATTCCCGGGCACCGACTCGTGCAGTTGCGGCGCGCCGGGCTGAAGCGCCGCTTCGGCGTCGATCACCGTCGGCAACTCGCGGTACTCGATGTCGATCGCCTCGGCGGCATCCTGCGCCGCCGCGGCCGAGGTCGCGACCACCAGCGCCACTTCCTGGCCGACGTAGCGCACGCGGTCCTGCGCGAGGATGTCGCGCGGCGGCACCTTGATCATCACGCCGCCCTTGCCCGGGTAGCGCACCATCGGCGGCGGCGTCTTGAAGTGCGCCACGTCCTTCCCGGCAAAGATCGCCTTTACGCCTGGAAAACCAGGATCGGTTTTTATTGAAACGATCTCAGCGTGCGCGCGGTCCGAGCGCAGGAAACAGCCATGGAGCTGCCCGGGGAGGTTCCAGTCCGCGGTGTAGCGGCCGCGGCCGGTGAGGAGACGGTCGTCCTCGCGGCGGCCCTTGAATTCCTTCACACCCGAGCTATGCCGGCTGGGGGCAGGACTGCCAGGCGACGAACTTCCAGCCCTGGGGCGTGCGCGCGTAGGCCATGAGGAACAGCAGCCGGAGCGACTTCGGCTGGCCGCCGATGTCGACCTCGATCGCCGCCTTGCCGTTGACCAGCGCCACGTCGCCGAAGAAGCGCGCCTTGCGGTCGCTGCAGCTCGCGCTCTTGTACTTCACCTTGCCCGAGGTCATGGTGGCGAGCCAGCTCGCCTTGGTGTCGGTGACGCCGGAGGAATGCGTGTACAGCAGTTGCTCATGCGTGCTCTTCTCGATCGCGGCGAAGTCCCCGGCGATCATCGCGGCAAAGCGCTTGTCCTCCAGCCCCAGGATCTCGTTCTCGCTGCTCATTGCTTCCCCCATATCTCTCTCGCCACTTCGACGACGCGCTCGAGCTTGCGCCACTGCTCGTCCGGCGTGAGCTTGTTGCCGTGGTGCGTGCTCGAGAAGCCGCACTGCGGCGACAGGCACAGATCTTCGAGCGGCACGTAGCGTGCCGCCTGCTCGATGCGCTTTTTCAGCAGATCCTTCGATTCGAGTTCGGGCGATTTCGAAGTGACCAGGCCCAAAACCACCTTCTTCCCCTTGGGCACGTAGCGCAGCGGCTCGAAGCCGCCGGCGCGCGCCGAATCGAACTCCATGAAAAAGCCGTCGACCCCGCTCGCGAACATGCTCTCGGCCACCGGTTCGTAGCCGCCCTCGGCGACCCAGGCGCTCTTGAAGTTGCCGCGGCAGGTGTGCATGGTGACCGTCATGCCCCGGGGTTTTCCCTGCAGGGCGCTGTTGATCGTTTCGGCGTAAGTGCGAGGCAGCTTGTCCGGGTCATCCCCGTTCTTGCGGCAGGCGTCGCGGATCTTCGGGTCGCACAGGTAGGCGAAGGCGACGTCGTCGAGCTGCAGATAGGTGCAGCCGGCCTTGGCGAAGGCGGCGATCGCGGCGCGATAGGCCTTGGCGGCGTCGTCCCAGAACTCCGCCATGTCCGGGTAAGCGTCGCGGGAAATGCCCGCGCGGCCGGCGCGCAGGTGGAGCATCGAAGGGGAAGGAATGGTGAACTTCGCCACGCATGTTGTGGTTCTTTTTAAAAAAACAAAGTCGTCGATCATGACTGGGCTTGCGTAGCGCAACTTCCCGGTGACGTTCGGGATCGGCGGCTGCTCCTCGGTGCCGCCGAACTTCGGTCCAGGGTTGCGCGCCACGCTCACGCCCTCGAGCTGCTCGAGGAAGTCGAGGTGCCACCAGTTGCGGCTGAACTCGCCGTCGGTGACCGCTTCGAGGCCGATGGCCTCCTGCTTCGCCACCACCTTGCGGATCTCGTCCTGCAGCGTTTCCTTCGACAAGCCCGGCGGGCGCAGCAGGCTGCCGACCTGATCCGCTCTGAACGGCGCTCCCATCCCTAGTCGGCCTTGGCGCCGGAGTCCTTGACCGCCTTCGCCCATTTCTGCACCTCGTCGCGCAGGAACGCCGCGAATTCGCCCGAAGTGTTGCTCTTCCAGTCGAGGCCGAGCGCGGCGAGGCGCTCGCGCACCTCGGGCGTGGAAAGCGCACGGTTGAACTCGGAGTTCAGGCGGTTGACGATGTCCTGCGGCGTGCCGGAGGCCACGAACACCGCGGTCCAGGTGAGGTCGTCGAAGCCGGAGAAGCCCTGCTCGTTCACCGTCGGCACGTCGGGCAGCGCCGGCGAGCGCTGCGCGCTGGTCACGGCGATGGCGCGCAGCCGCCCGGCGCGCACGTGCGTCACGGCCGGGGGCATGGAGGTGCTCGAGATCTGCGTGTGCCCGCCGACGGCGGCGCCCGCGGCCTGCGCCGGCTGGTAGGGCACGTGCGTGATGTCGACCTTGGCGGCCATCTTGATGCGCTCCATCGAAAGGTGGGTGGTCGTGCCGGTGCCCGAGGAAGCGTAGGACAGCTTTTCCTTCCGCGCGAGCGCGACGAGCTCCTGCAGGTTCTTCGCCGGCACCGCCGGGTTGACGGTGATGAGATTGGGCGTGCTCGGCGCGAGGATCACCGGAATGAAGTCGGTGAACGGGTCGTAGCCGGCGTTTGCATAGAGGCTCGGGTTCACCGCGTACGCCACGCTGGTGAGGAACAGCGTGTAGCCGTCGGACGCCGCGCGCCTCACCTGCTGCGCGGCGACGTTGCCGCTCGCGCCGGGCTTGTTCTCTATCACCACGGTCTGCCCCAGCGCCTCGGCGAGCCTGGGCTGCACCAGCCGCGCCACCAGGTCGGTCGTGCTCCCCGGCGGGAAGCCGACGACGATGTACACCGGCTTCAGCCGCGGCCAGTCCTGAGCCGCCGTGGGAAAAGCGCACGCCATCAACAGCAAAAGCAGGATTCGCACGGCGTTCCCTCCTCGCGTCGATGCTACCATCCCCGCCTCTGCCGCTGAACATCCTGTTCGCTTCGGAAACCGAGGACCCCGGCGTCTGGCTGCCGCGGCTCGAGCGCGCGCTGCCGCAGGACCGCTTCTTCACTTCCCCGCAGGACGACATCGACGTCGCGCTGATCGCGACGCCGCCGCCCGGCACCTTCCGGCGCCTGAAGCGCCTGAAGCTGGTGCAGTCGCTGTGGATGGGCGTCGAGCGGCTGCTCGCCGACCCCGAATTCCCCAGGGGCGTGCCGCTCGCGCGGCTGGTCGACCCGGGCATGGTGGCGGCGATGTCGGAATCGGTGCTCGCGCACGTCCTCGACTGGCACCGGCACCACTACTACTACCGGATGCAGCAGGACGAGCGGCGCTGGAACCGGCTGAACCAGTTCCTCGCCTCCGACCGCACCGTGGGCCTGCTCGGCCTGGGCGAGCTCGGCAGCGACGCCGCGCGCAAGCTGGCCGCGCTCGGCTTCAACGTGGTCGGCTGGAGCCGTAGGCCCAAGACGCTGCCGGGGGTGACCTACCTGACGGAGCTCGACGCGGTGCTCGAGCGCAGCGACGTCGTGGTGTGCCTGCTGCCGCTCACGCCGCAGACCCGGGGAATTCTAAATTCCAAAAACCTGAGAAAAATAAAACTCGGGGGCGCGGTCATCAACGTCGCGCGCGGCGGCCACCTGGTGGCCGAGGACCTGATCGCCACGCTCGACTCGGGCCACCTGGCGCACGCCTACCTCGACGTGTTCGAGCACGAGCCGCTGACGCACGAGCACCCGCTGTGGACGCATCCCGCGATCACCGTCACGCCGCACACCGCGGCGCTGACCGAGCCGCGCACCGCGATCCCCACGATCGTCGAGAACGTCGAGCGCCTGCGCCGCGGCGAGCCGCCGCTCAACCTGGTCGACCTCGACGCCGGCTACTGAATCAGGGACAGACCACGTTTATTCGATAACCTTGTCTGCGCGCAGCAGCAAGGTCCGCGGCACGGAAATGCCAAGCGCTTTGGCGGTCCTGAGATTCACGACCAGCTCGAATGTGGCCGGCTGCTGCACCGGCAGGTCGGCAGGCTTTGCACCCTTTAGGATCTTGTCCACGTAGACGGCTACCTCGCGATACAGGTGGGTAATGCTCGGTGAATAGGACATTAGGCCCCCTGCCTCGGGAAAAGCCCCGGTCGGCGATGCGGTAGGGAATCGATGCTTCAACGCCAGGCTGATCGCGGCCTCTCTCGGCAAGCTGGGCTGAATGATGACGGCGTCCGCTCGCCACTTTCCCATTTCCGAAAACGCGGTATCGAATTCGTTCACACCGCGAACCCTGATCGAGCGGATGTCCATCGCCATTGCCCGTCCGGCGTGTTCGATCTGTTCGAGAAATGGTTTCGTGAAGGGATCTGCCGCGTTCGCGAGTATCGCCACGCGCTTCGCCGACGGCAGCATCTCCCGGATGAGCTCGAGGGTTTTTCCTCCCATCAACGCCGTCGTCCCGGACACCCCGGTGATATTGCCTCCCGGACGCGCGAGGCTGGCGATAAGACCGGTTCCGACCGGATCCCCTGCCGACATCACTATCGGGATCTCGGTCGTTGCCTGCTTCGCAGCATGGACGGCCGGCGTTTGCCAAGCGACGATGACGTCGACCTTGAGACGGACCAGTTCCGCAGCCAGGACCGGCAGGAGATCGGGTTTGCCCTGCCCAGTTCTAAGCTCGATCTGGATGTTCTGCCCGTCAACATAGCCGCGCTCGCGCAGGCCTTGCTTGAGCACGGTCAGGAAAGGTTCCGCGGTCGAGACGACCAGCAGCCCCAGCCGGGCTTTCTTCTTCGCCTGCTGTGCCGAAACCGCAGCGGGCCACGCCGCAGCGCCGCCAAGAAGAGTTATGAATTCCCGCCGTCTCACTGGTCGGGAAGTCTACCCTCGGTAGTCGAGCTTGGAATGCCAGTCGGTTCCTGCTCCGCGGCTACCAGATTCCCGCACCCCGCCCAAGACAGCCGGCGGCGCCCACCAGGAGGACCAGGCCGGTCAGGTTCGTTCCCATGAACCGTCCGGACGAAACACCCTCCTTGGACAGCAGGCCCTGCGCGTGCCAGAGCCGGGCGACGACCAGCGTCGCGCCCATCGCCACGGCCAGCCAGCGCGGGCCGATCGATTCCTTCTCCACCAGCAGCAGCAGGATCAGGGCCAAGGGAACGTACTCGACAAAATTCGCCTGAGCGCGGATGCGTTGCCGCAAGGCTGCGTTGCCCCCGTCGCCTGCATCGACCTTGAATTTGACCCGCCCGGCAATGACGTAGGCACTCAGAAACAGCAACAGAAGCGCGAGCAAGCCCGCCGTAACTATGGTGACGTTCATGAGACCTCCTCTTGACAAAGTCGACGTCGCAGATAATACTAAACCTAATGGTTAAGTGTCAAGACCCCGAGCTCGACGCGGTGTTCGCGGCCCTGGCGGACTCGACCCGCCGGGAGATCCTCGAGTCGCTCAGCGGCGGCGACCTCGCGGTGAGCGAGCTCGCCGCGCCGCACGACATGTCGCTGCCCGGCTTCATGAAGCACCTCAGGGTGCTGGAGGACGCCGGGCTGGTCGACCGCACCAAGGAAGGGCGCGTCGTCAGCTGCACGCTGTCGGCCCGGCCGATGAAGGACGCCTCGGTCTGGATGTCGCGCTACGAAAAGTTCTGGACCGAGAAACTCGACTCCCTCGCCCGCTATCTATATCAGCAGGAGGAATTGCAGACATGGAACCGAAGCTCGCCGAAAAGCCCTCGCTCACCCTCACCCGGAGCTACCCGGTCGCGCCCGAGAAAGTCTGGCAGGCGTGGACCGACCCGCAAACGCTGAAGAAGTGGTGGGGGCCGGGGCCGGGCGAGCCGGTGTCGCTGGCCGAGCTCGACCTGCGCGTCGGCGGGCGCTTCCGCATCGTGTTCGGCGGGGCGGACGGAAGCGCGCACGAGTGCGCCGGCGTCTACCAGGAGGTGGTGCCCAACCGTAAGCTGGTCTTCACCTGGTGCTGGCCCAATAGCACGCCCGACCGGGTTTCAGTTGTGACCATCGTATTCAAGGGGGTGGGAGGAAAAACTGAACTCACCTTCAAGCACGAGCAGCTGTTCGACGAGAAGGCGCGCGACGACCACCAGCGCGGCTGGACCGGATTGCTCGACAAGCTCGAGCGCTTTCTGCAGGAGAAATGAAATCATGGCGCGAAAGATCAGCAAACTGCTGGTGACCGTCGCCACGCGCAAGGGAGCGTGGCTGTATCACGGCGATGCGGCACGCAAAACCTGGCGGGCCGACGGGCCGCACTTTCTGGGCCACGTCATCAGTCATCTGGTGCTCGATCCGCGCGACGGGAGAACGCTGCTCGCGGCAGCGAAGACCGGCCACCTCGGGCCCACGGTGTTTCGCTCCACCGATCTCGGGCGCAGCTGGAAGGAAGCCGCGCGCCCGCCCGCGTTCGCCAAGGCCGCGGACGGCAAGGAAGGCCGCTCGGTCGACCACACGTTCTGGCTCACGCCGGGTCACGCCGGCGAGGCGGGCGTCTGGTACGCAGGGACCTCGCCGCAGGGACTGTTCCGCTCCGGGGACGGCGGCGTCACCTGGCAGCCGTTCTCACCGATCAACGACGATCCGCAGTACCGGAAATGGATGGGCACCGTGCAGGACGGCACGCCGGACGGGCCGAAGCTGCACTCGATCATCGTCGACCCGCGCGACACCGCGCATCTCTATTTCGCCATGTCGGGCGGCGGCGTACACGAGTCGGTGGACGGCGGCCGGACCTGGGCGCCGATCCTGAAGGGGCTGGACGTGGTCGAAGGTTTCGACCGCACGGAGGCCAGCTTTCACGACCCGCATTGCGTCCGGCTGTGTCCGAGCAACCCGGACCGCTTGTATCAACAGAACCACTGCGGCATCTACCGGCTCGACCGGCCGTCGGACACGTGGGTGCGCATCGGCAAGACCATGCCGAAGCAGGTCGGCGACATCGGCTTTCCGATGGTGGTGCACCCACGCGAGGCGGATACCGCGTGGGTGTTCCCGATGGACGGCACCACCGTCTGGCCGCGCACCAGTCCGCAAGGCAGGCCCGCGGTCTATGCGACGCGCGACGGCGGAAAGACCTGGCAGCGTCTCGATGCCGGCCTGCCCGCAAGCCAGGCGTGGTGGACCGTGAAGCGCCAGGCCATGACGGCCGACGCGGCGGATCCGGTGGGCCTCTACTTCGGCACCACCAGCGGCGAGCTGTGGATGAGCCGCGACGAAGGCCGCCGGTGGGCCTGCATGGCGCGGCACCTGCCGGAGATCTACGCCGTGGAAGCGGCCGAACCACGGAGCCGATAACGCGATGAAGGTGCTCATCCCCAGCGCGCTGCGCTCGTACACCGAGCACGGCGAAGCCGAGGCGAGCGGCGCTACGCTCGGCGCCGTCCTCGCCGACCTGGACCGTCGGTACGCCGGGATTCGTTTTCGCATGATCGACGAGCAGGACAGGATACGGCGCCACATCCGCATCTTCGTCAACGGCGAGCAAGTTCGCGATCTGTCGCAGCCGTTGCGCGCGGCCGACGAGGTGGTGATCGTCCAGGCGCTCAGCGGCGGATAACGTTGGACCCATTCAACCCACCAAGGAGGACCCATGGCTTACGTTGACGGTTTTGTCTTACCCGTACCGAAGAAGAATTTCGCGAAATACATCGCCATGGCGCGCAAGGCCGGCAAGGTGTGGCGCGAGCACGGCGCGCTCGACTACAAGGAGTGCATCGCCGACGACGTGAAAAAAGGGAAGTGGACCTCGTTCCCGCGCTCGGTGAAGCTCAAGCCGGGCGAGGCGGTGTGGTTCTCGTGGATCGTCTACAAGAACCGCAAGCACCGCGACCGCGTGCTCGCCAAGGTGATGAAGGACAAGCGCCTGGCGTCGATGATGGACCCGAAGAAGATGCCGTTCGACGGCAAGCGCTTCATCTGGGGCGGCTTCAAGGTGGTAGTGGACCTGTGAAGCCCTTCGAGATCACGCGCGTCTTCGACGCGCCGCGCGAGCGCGTGTGGCAGGCCTGGACCGAGCCCGAGCGGCTGAAGAAATGGTGGGGACCGAAAGGCTTCGAGGTGACGCATTGCAAGGTGGACCTGCGCCCCGGCGGCATCATGCACTACTGCCTGCGCGCCCCCGACGGCAGCGAAATGTGGGGCCGCTTCGTCTACCGGGAGATCGTCAAGCCCGAGCGACTGATCTGGATCAACTCGTTCTCGGACCCGAAGGGCGGCGTGACGCGCCACCCGGGGCACGCGAGCTGGCCGCTGGAGATGCACTCGACCGCCCTGTTCGAGGCTCAGGGGAGCAAGACCAAGGTCACCATCCAGTGGCTGCCGGGCGCTGCCTCCACCGAAGCGGAACGCAAGACCTTCGAGGAAGGGCGCAGCAGCATGAACCAGGGCTGGAGCGGCACCTTCGAGCAGCTCGAGGGCTATCTCGCCTAGGCGCCGAAGCAGGCGGCTAGCGCGCGAGGTAGCCCGAGTCCACCGGCAGCGTGACGCCGGTGATGCAATTGGCCGCCGGGCTGCACAGGAACGCGATCGCGGCGGCGATGTCCTGCGGCTCGGGCAGCCGGCCGAGCGGCGTGTGCGCCATGACGGTCTGCAGCAATTCTGGATTCGAGAAGATCGGCGTGGTGAGCTCGGTGCGCACGTAGGTCGGCGCCACGGCGTTGACGCGGATGTTGTCCGCCGCCCATTCGAGCGCCAGCGCGCGCGTCAGGTTGACCACGCCGCCTTTCGACGCCTGGTAGGACGCGTTGGGATAGATGCCGCCCGACAGCCCCATGATCGAGGCGAGGTTGACGATCGCGCCGCCGCCGCGCTTCTTCATATGAGGATGCGCGAGCCGCGAGCAGGTGAACGTGGCGGTGAGGTTCAGGTCGATCACCGCGTCCCACTCCTCCTTCTTCAGCTCGACCGCCGGCTTGCGCGCCGCGCGGCCGGCGTTGTTCACCAGGATGTCCATGCCCTTCATTCTTGCAAAGGCATTTTCCACCGCGCGCTCGTCGGTCACGTCGCAGCCGTTCTCGAGGTCGAGCACCTCGACGCGCGCGCCGCAGCTTTCGAGCAGCTTCGCCGTCGCGGCGCCGATGCCTTTCGCGCCCCCGGTTACGACCGCGGTCTTGTTCTTCAGATCGAACATTCGCGGCAAGTATACTGACCCGTGATGCACGATCTGGTCATCCGCAACGCGCTGCTGCTCGACGGCCTGGGCTCGCCGCCGAAGACCGGCGATCTCGCGGTGCTCGGCGGAAAAATTTCACAGATCGGGAAAGTCGAAGGAAAAGGAAAGCAGACCCTCGACGCCGGCGGCCTGGCGCTGATGCCCGGCATCATCGACAACCACACGCACTACGACGCGCAGCTCACCTGGGATCCCTGGGCCTCGCCCTCGTCCGCGCTCGGCGTGACCACCGCGATCATCGGCAACTGCGGCTTCACCCTCGCGCCCTGCCGGCCCGCCGACCGCGACCTGATCCTGAAGAACCTCACGCAGGTCGAGGGCATGTCGATCGACGTGCTGCGCGCCGGCACGCGCTGGGACTTCGAGTCGATTCCCGAATTTTTCGGCATGCTGGAGAAGCAGGGCGTGGCGCTGAACGTCGCCGGCTTCGTCGGCCATTCCTCGGTGCGCACCTACGTGATGGGCGAAGACGCGCCCCGGCGCGCCGCCACCGCCGCCGAGGTGGCGCAGATGAAGGACATCGTACTCGCGGGCGTGCGCGCGGGGGCAGTGGGCTTCGCGACCTCCACGTCGCCCAACCACAACGGCCACGGCGGCAAGCCGATGCCCTCGCGGCTCGCCGACGACACGGAGCTGCGCGCGCTGGTCGGCTGCCTCAAGGAGGCGGGACGCGGCGTGTTCATGCTTACCAAGGG
>CAZNVH010000019.1:0-7802 GCA_964576525.1 uncultured Enterobacteriaceae bacterium | reverse complement strand
GCAAGCAAGGGCATCGCGGCGAGCACCACTACGATGCCAGGAATCCTTTGCGCGTGCGCATCGAGGGGCCAAGAGAGAAGAGCCATGCCACCCCAGAGCAGAAGCTGTGATGCTCGTTTCATCGAATGTGACGCTTAACGTCGCCTTCAGGGGCGCGCCGCTTGCGGCGCGTCCGCTGCAAGGGCTGGTTCGGCCACAGGCGCTATTGGTTCAACGGGGGCACGCGGCATGGCACACCGTGAAAGCGGTGACTGTCTACTTCTTCGGCAATCCGGTGTCACGCAACACCTCGCAGACCTGCACACGGTACTCAACGTAGAAGTCCTTCCGGCCCTTCTTCTTCGCTTCGACGTGCTCAGGGTGCAGACTCCAGGCCCGTTGCGCCTCTACGGACTCAAACTCGACGATGGTGACTTTTTCGCCGTCTTCGGCAACAAAACCCTTGTGCGAGATGTATCCCGGAATTTGCGTCGCCAGCGCGCTCATGCGACTTGCCCACTGCATGTACTCCTGTTGAACTTCAGGCTTTACTCGAGAACGAAACACGGTAACGATCATCATGGTCCTTTCAAGAACGTTTTTGTCCTACTGCGTAGGCGCGACGGTTGCTTCCGCCTCGCAGCGAATTGACCTCATGCGCCATCAGGGGGTCGCCTCTCCTGGGGCCGAACGTCCGGCATCAGGCGCGGGCGGCTTGTTGCCCGTCGCCTGCATGCCGTTGTTGGGCGGCTGTAAGCGGCACCGTTCGCCCCGACGCTCGGCCTTGCGGCTCAGTCACTCGATCACCTGATTCGCTTGCAGGAGGACCGACGGAGGGATCGTTATTCCCAGGGTTCGAGCGGTCTTCCGGTTGACCACGAGCTCAAATGCCCTGGGCCGCTCCACCGGCAAGTCGGCAGGCTTCGCGCCCTTGAGGATCTTGTCGACGTAGCTCGCGGCGCGCCGCTGTATATCGCTGAGGCTCGCCCCGTAGGACATCAGCCCACCTGACTCCGCAAACTGAGGCAGCAGCGAGATCGACGGGAGACGGTGTTGCAAAGCCAACTGCGCGATCTGCTGGGCTGGCACGTGGAGATTGCCCTGAACGATCACCGCACCCACCTGCTCCTTCGTCAGCGCGGTAAGTGCCCCGTCCAGATCTTCAGGGCGCGGCACGCCCACGACGTGAAGCTGGATTCTGGCTCTCGCGGCAGCCGTCTGAGTCTCGTCCACGAACGCCTTGTCCAAGGGATCCGCCCCGTGGATCAACAACCCGACCCGCGTAAGGCCCGGGATGAGTTCCCGAAGGAGGTCTAACCGTTTCCCAGAAAGCTCTACGGCAATGTTCGAAAAGCCGGTGATGTTGCCTCCGGGGCGCGCGAGACTCGCTACTAGGCCTGACGCCACCGGATCTCCGGCTGGCGCCATAACGATGGGGATGGTTTGCGTCGCATTCTTCGCAGCCAGGACCGCCGGTGTGAACTCGGCCACGATGACATCGACCTTGAGCCGGACGAGCTCCGCCGCTAGCGCGTTGGCGCGGTCGATCCTTCCCTCCGCCGATCGCCATTCGACAAGGACGTTTTGTCCTTCGACGTATCCGTGGTCCCGCAGGCCTTGGCGGAACCCCTCTTGGACGGCCTTCGTCACCGGCGTGAACATCAGCACGCCGATTCGCGGCAGCTCCCTCGCTGACTGCTGAGCGAGGGCCACAAGCGGGGTGGCGAGAAGCAAAATAGCCACGCCGAAAACCGACCAGCTACCCAAGAGCCTCACGACCATCCACCTCCAAGAAGGTAATCCCCGGTAACCAGCGATAACTGTTCGGATCATCATCGCCGTGGTACACGCCACCGCCGCCCAACGTAATGTCGGCCCCATATCTGGGGCGTTGTAAGACCCCGGTATTGGGGCCTAGCTCGGTCAGACTACCCTCAAGTCCTTGATCCCTCAACAGCGTCAACGGGATGCGTACCTGTACGTTTATTCAGTAAAGACGTATCGGGAGAATCCCACCATGCCGGCGCCAAGACTGCTCGACCAGGTCCGCGAACGCATCCGCGTAAAGCATTACAGCCTCCGGACGGAGGACGCCTACCTGCACTGGATCCGCCGCTTCATTTTCTTCAACGGCAAACGCCACCCGCGCGAGATGGGCGGGTCCGAGGTGGAAGCGTTTCTCTCCCATCTGGCGACGGCCGGGCGTGTCGCGCCCTCGACGCAGAATCAGGCGCTGTCGGCGCTGCTGTTCCTCTATCGCGAAGTCCTGGAGCTGGAGCTGCCCTGGCTGGACGGCGTGGTGCGCGCGAAGCGCTCGCAGCATGTGCCGGTGGTCCTGACCGAGAACGAAGTGCGGGCCCTGCTTGCCCGGCTCGACGGCACGAAGTGGCTGGCCGCCTCTCTTCTCTACAGCACAGGGATGCGGCTGCTGGAAGGCCTGCGGCTGCGCGTGAAGGACGTCGACTTCGAGCGCAGGGAGATCACGGTGCGCGACGGCAAGGGGGCGAAGGACCGGCGCACGATGCTCTCCGAGCGGCTGCTGGAACCGCTGCGCACGCAAGTACCCCAGGGCCGGGCGCAGCTGGCCGTGGCAGTACGTGTTTCCTTCGGGCAGCCGCTCCACCGACCCGCTGGACGGCGTCATCCGCCGCCATCATCTCGACGAGAAAATCGTCCAGCGCGCGGTCTCGGCCGCGGGCCGCACCGCCGGGATTTCCAAGCCGGTTTCGCCGCACATCCTGAGGCACAGTTTCGCGACGCACCTGCTGTCCGCCGGTTACGACATCCGCACCGTGCAGGAACTCCTGGGGCATGCGGACGTTTCGACCACCATGATCTACACGCATGTCCTTAACAAGGGCGGCCGCGGCGTCACCAGCCCGCTCGACCGTCTGCAGCAATGAAAAGGGGCGCGGGAGCGCCCCTTTTGCTACCCCGGCGATCGGCCCTTCAGACGATGTCCAGGTGCTCGATGCCCTTGGTGATGTCCTTGTCCTTCGACTCCTTGCCGTGCAGCTTGATGTTGAGGCGCACCTCGTTGGTGGAGTCGGCGAAGCGCAGCGCGTCCTCGTAGCTGATGCGGCCCCCTTCGTAGAGGTCGAACAGCGCCTGGTCGAAGGTCTGCATGCCCAGCTCCCTCGACTTCTTCATGATCTCCTTGATCTCGTGGACCTCGCCCTTGAAGATGAGATCCGAGATCAGCGGCGAGTTGAGCAGCACTTCCACCGCCGCGGCGCGGCCCTTGCCCTCGCGCAGCGGGATCAGGCGCTGCGAGATCACCGCTTTCAGGTTGAGCGACAGGTCCATCAGCAGCTGCTGGCGGCGCTCCTCGGGGAAAAAGTTGATGATGCGGTCCATCGCCTGGTTGGAGTTGTTGGCGTGCAGCGTGCCCAGCGCCAGGTGGCCGGTCTCGGCGAACGCCACCGCGTGCTCCATCACCTCGCGCTCGCGGATCTCGCCGATCAGGATCACGTCGGGCGCCTGGCGCAGCGTGTTCTTCAGCGCCGCTTCCCAGGAATCGGTGTCGACGCCGACCTCGCGCTGCGTGATCAGGCAGTTCTTGTGCGGGTGCACGTACTCGACCGGGTCCTCGATGGTGATGATGTGGCCGTGCGAGTTCTCGTTGCGGTAGCCGATCATCGCCGCGAGCGAGGTGGACTTGCCCGAGCCGGTGCCGCCGACGAACAGCACCAGGCCGCGCTTGGTCATCGCCACGTCCTTCAGCACCGAGGGCAGCTTCAGGTCCTCGAAGTTCGGGATCGAGGTGGTGATCACGCGCATCACCATGCCGACGCAGCCCATCTGCACGAAGCAGTTGACGCGGAAACGCCCGATGCCCGCGGGGCTGATGGCGAAATTGCACTCCTTCTTCGCTTCGAACTCGGCCGACTGCTTGTCGTTCATCACCGCGCGCACCAGCATCGCGGTGTGCTGCGCGTTGAGCGCCTGCTGCGACACCGGGGTCATCTTGCCGTCGATCTTCATCGCCGGCGGGAAGCCCGCGGTGATGAACAGGTCCGAGCCCTTCTTGCTGACGAGGGCGCGCAGCAGATCGTAGATGAACTTGGTTGCCTGTTCGCGTTCCATGGCGTGGTTCTCCTATGCCGCGAAATTGTCTTTGTTGGCGGCTTTGCTGCGCGCTTCGGCCGAAGAAATGACGTTGCGCTGCACCAGCTCCTGCAGGTTCTGGTCGAGCGTCTGCATGCCGATCTGGCGACCGGTCTGGATCGCCGAGTACATCTGCGCGATCTTGTTTTCCCTGATCAGGTTGCGGATCGCCGGCGTGCCGATCATGATCTCGTGCGCCGCCACCCGCCCGCTGCCGTCCTTGGTCTTGCACAGCGTCTGCGAAATGATGGCGCGCAGCGATTCCGAGATCATCGCGCGGATCATTTCCTTTTCCGCCGCCGGGAACACGTCGACGATGCGGTCGATGGTCTTGGCCGCCGAAGACGTATGCAGCGTGCCGAACACCAAGTGGCCGGTCTCCGCGCCCGAGAGCGCGAGGCGGATGGTCTCGAGGTCGCGCATTTCGCCCACCAGGATCACGTCCGGGTCCTCGCGCAGCGCGCTGCGCAGCGCGTTGGAGAACGACAGCGTGTGCGGGCCGACCTCGCGCTGGTTGATCAGGCATTTCTTCGACTCGTGCACGAACTCGATCGGGTCCTCGATGGTGAGGATGTGGCCCTGCTCGCTCTCGTTCTTGTGGTTGACCATCGCGGCGAGCGTGGTCGACTTGCCCGAGCCGGTGGGGCCCGTCACCAGCACCACGCCGCGCGGCTGGTCGGCGAGCTCGGCGAAGATCTTGGGCGCTTTGAGGTCATCGAGCGACAGGATCTTCGACGGGATGGTCCGCATTACCGCCGCCGCGCCCCGGTTCTGCACGAAGGCGTTGACGCGGAAGCGCGCCAGGTTCGGCACCGCGAACGAGAAGTCGCACTCGAGGTTTTCCTCGTAGAACTTGCGCTGCCCGTCGTTCATGATGTCGTAGATCATGCCGTGCACTTCCTTGTGCTCCATCGGCGGCACATTGATGCGCCGCACGTCGCCGTGCACGCGGATCATCGGCGGCAGGCCCGAGGACAGGTGCAGGTCGGACGCCTTGTTCTTGACGACGAAGGCGAGCAACTCGGTGAGATCCATTACAATCCTCCCGGTGGAGCGGCGAAGTGTTTTTCTTCGCTGGTTCAACGCATTATGACAACAATTGCGGACAACCTGCAAGCTGTAAGAGCGCGCATCGGCCGAGCGCCGGGAGTGATTTTGTTGGCAGTCTCCAAGGGGCAGGGCGTCGAGCGCATCCGGCAGGCGGCCGCGGCGGGGCAAAAAGCCTTCGGCGAGAACTACGTGCAGGAGGCGCTGGAGAAGATCGAGCAACTGGGTCAGATGCGCCCGGCCCTGGAATGGCACCTGATCGGACCGCTCCAGAGCAACAAGACGCGCATCGCCGCCGAGCGCTTCGACTGGGTGCAGACGCTCGCCAGCGAAAAAATCGCGCGCCGCCTCTCCGAGCAGCGCCCCGCGGGGCGCGCGCCGCTCAACGTACTGATCCAGGTGAATGTTTCGGGTGAGGCGAGCAAGAGCGGCATCCGGCCGGAGGATGCTCTTGCTCTTTCAAGAGGGATTTCTTTATTGAAAGGCCTTCGTCTTCGAGGACTGATGGCGATCCCGGAGCCCGGGGCGGACCGCTCGAGCTTCCGTGCCGTCCGAGCTCTTTTTGAAGAACTGAAAGGCAAGTTCGGCTTCGATACCCTGTCGATGGGAATGTCGGACGACATGGATCTCGCGATCGCCGAGGGCGCGACCCTGGTGCGCGTGGGCACCGCGATCTTCGGACCCCGGAGCCGCGAAAAGGACGCCGCATGAGGATCGCTTTCCTCGGCGGCGGCAACATGGCAGCCGCGCTGATCGGCGGCCTGATCGCCAAGGGCACCGACGCCCGCTCGATCGCGGTGATCGAGGTGAGCCCCGCGGCGCGCGAGCGGCTTGGCGCCCGCTATCCGGTTCACGTGGCGACCGCGCCCGACGCGGCGATGCAGCGCTCCGATGTCCTCGTCCTTGCGGTCAAGCCGCAGGACGCAAAGGCGGCGCTCGCCTCGGTTTCCATAAACAACCATCTCGTGATCAGCATCGCGGCGGGGTTGCGCCTCGACACGTTATCGCGCTGGCTCGACGGGCACCGCAAGCTTGTGCGCTGCATGCCGAACCTGCCGGCGCTGGTCGGCGCGGGCATCACCGCCCTTTACGCCTTTCCGGAGGTGAATTCCGATGAAAGAAAAAAAACGGAAAGCATCCTTGGAGCCGTCGGCGAGGTCGTATGGGTGCCCGAGGAGCGGCTGCTCGACCCGGTGACCGCCGTGTCGGGCAGCGGGCCGGCCTACGTCTTCTGGTTCATCGAGCAGCTGGCGCGCAGCGCCGAGGACCTCGGGATCGCGAAGGACGTGGCGTTGAAGCTGGCGCTGCATACCGTCCTCGGCGCGGCGCGGCTCGCGGTTTCGTCGGAGAAATCTCCCGCTCAATTGAGAAAAGACGTGACGTCCCGAGGGGGAACGACCGAGGCGGCGCTGAAGGTGTTCGACGAGGAGAAGCTCGCCGAGCGCTTCGCCCGCGCGCTCAAGGCGGCATCCGCGCGCGGCGCCGAGCTCGGCGACGAGCTGGGAAAGGACTGAATGTTCACGCAGATCGGGGTGCTGCTGGTCGATGCCCTGGCGAGCTTCTTCGTGTTCCTGCTGCTCGCGCGCTTCCACTTCCAGTGGCTGCGGACGTCGTTCCGCAACCCGCTCGGCGAGTTCGTGCTCGCCGCCACCAACTGGCTGGTGCTGCCGGTGCGGCGCTTCGTGCCGGGGCTGATGGGGCTGGACCTGCCGACGCTGCTGCTCGCCTGGCTGCTGCAGGCGATCGGGCTCTGGGCGCAGGCGGCGATCGTGGGCGCCGAGCCCGGCGTGGGCGCGCTCGCCGCCGTCGCTGCGGCCGACCTGCTGCGCTTCAGCCTGTACATCCTGGTGTTCGCGGTGATCGTGCAGGCGGTGCTGTCCTGGGTCAACCCCTATGCGCCGCTCGCGCCGGTGTTCGACAGCCTGACGCGTCCGTTCCTGCTGCCGCTGCGCCGCTTCATTCCGCCGCTCGGCAACGTCGACCTGACGCCGCTGATCCTGCTGGTGCTGCTGCAGGTGCTGCTGATCCCGGTGAACCACCTGCGGGTGCTGGCGGTTACGCTCTGATCCGGGGGAAGCGGATTTCCTCGGGGTAGGGGAAGACGTCTTCCTGCAGGCCGGCGCGCACGCGTTCCTGCTTGCCGGTCCAGAACGCCGGATCGAGCAGGTCGCGATGGTGCTCGTAGAACAGCTCGCGCATGTCGGGATCGCTCACCAGGAAGCGTTCGAACTGCTCCGGGAAGACGTCGTTCACTCCCACCGTCCAGTAGGGCTCGGCGGCGATCTCGTCCTCGTAGCTCGCGGGCGGCGGAATGTGGCGGAACGCCATTTCGCTCATCGGCTGGATCTCGTCGTAGTCGTAGAACACGACGCGCTCGTGGCGCGTGACGCCGAAGTTCTTGAGCAGCATGTCGCCGGGGAAGATCCCGGCGCCGGCCAGGTCCTTGATCGCGTTGCCGTACTCGCGCAGCGCCGCGCGCAGCCGCGCCGCGTCGCCGTCGCGCTTGAGCTCCGCGACGTGCAGGTTGAGCGGCTGCATGCGCCGCTCGATGTAGACGTGGCCGATCACCAGCTCGCCGCCTTGCCGCGCGGCATCTGGCGCGGCGGACCCTCCATGGTCGAACTCGATCATCGAGGCGCATTCGCGCTTGATCTGCTCGAGCAGCGCGG
>CAZNVH010000018.1:0-2538 GCA_964576525.1 uncultured Enterobacteriaceae bacterium | reverse complement strand
GGATGCGCGAGCCGTAGTGGATGTGGTACTGGTCGCGCCAGCCGCAGTCGATGTAGATGCCGCGCAGTGACGCAAGGCTTTCGCGGTACTTGGCGACCAGGTTGACGGGATCGTGGCGGCGCCAGTTGCGCCAGCGCTCGGGGATGAGTTCGCCGGTTTCGGCATTGAACGGGATGCGGAAACCGAGGGGCGCGCGCGGATCGGGGTCGTAGGTGGCGGCCATGCACAGGTTCATGATGGCGTGGCCCTCAGCGGTCGAGAGCTTTTCTTTTTGCCAGATTTTCTTGAGAAACCTGCGAATGCGCCCGTCGTCCAGCCCGCTTTCAAGTATCTTGTTTCGGAAAATATTCTGACGACCCGCCTTGCGCCTTGGGATGCGGTGCTTGGCGAGCTCGTTCAGGGTGTTCGGCCAGTCATGCCAGTAGACGAAGCCGAAGCAGGCGTCGCCGGAGTGATCGGCGATGGCGCCCCAGTATTTGGCGTACTTCATGCCGTGGATGATCGCGCCGTAGCCGCCGGAGGATTTGCCGAAGCAACCGCGGTGCTCGCGGCCCTCCAGAGTGCGGAATTCGCCGTCCACGAAGGGGATGATTTCGTGCGTGAGGTAGTCGGCGTAGTCGCCGATCGCCGAGGAGTTGACGTACTGGTTGCCCCCGAGCGCGGTGAAGCAGTCGGGGAAGACGATGATCGCGGGCCCCATCTTCTTTTCGTGGATGAGGCGCGCGGCGCGCTCGGGGACGTTGTCGCCGAAGGGCTTCCAGTTGGCGTGCGCGAGGCCGGAGCCGGTGAAGCCGACGAGGTCGTAGAGCACCGGGAAGCGTTGCTTGCGGCCTGCGTCGTACTGCGGCGGCAGCCAGACGCCGAGCTTGCGCACGTGCGGGTCGCCGAGCGGGTTGCCCTTGAGGATCCGTGAGTGATGCTCGAGGACGACGAGGGTGCCGGCGGGGCCTTTGGGGCGTTTCAGGGACATGGGCCGGCCGGTTGGCTAGGCCGAATGGGCTCGCACCCGCGATTCAGCCGTGAGCCAGGTCGTGCGCTTGGCGACGCGCAGGTCGTAGTCCACCTGCAGTCCGAGCCAGAGCTCCGGCGACACGCCGAAGTACTTGCCCAGGCGCAGCGCGGTGTCCGCGGTGATCCCGCGCTTGCCGTTGACGATATCGCTGACGCGGTTGGGCGGCACGGCGATCTCGCGCGAGAGCGCGTTGATGCTCACCTCCATGGGCTTCATGAACTCCTCGTAGAGGATTTCGCCGGGGTGGATCGGTTCGAGCAGTTTGGCGGCCATGTGTTCTCCTAGCTCAGTGATAGTCGACGATCTCGACGTCGTATGCGTGCCCTTCGGCCCAGCGGAAACAGATCCGCCACTGGTCGTTGATGCGGATGCTGTGCTGGCCCTTGCGATCGCCCTTCAGCGCTTCCAGCCGGTTGCCCGGTGGCACGAGCAGATCCTGGATCGTGCGAGCCTGGCTCAGGTAAAGCAGTTTGCGCCGCGCCGGGCGCTCGATCGCCCGGAAGCGCGCAACCAGCCGGTCGTTGAACAGCGCCTCGGCATCGGGCGACCGGAAGGACTTGATCACCCGTTAAGGGTATTACGACACTCGTAATACGTCAAGCAGCTTGGCCGCCGAACCTGGCCGCCGGTCAAGCGCCGGTCAAGTGATGGGTCGTGCCCTGGCTACCAGGACCTCCAGCCGCGCAGCAGGGGGAAGTAAAGCCCCAGCCGGGCCCTGTCGAAGGCGGCGGCATAGGCGTTGAGCTGAGGCTCATAGCGTGCGCGCTGTTCGTCAAGAAATTGCTCCAGGCCACCACCCTCGTGCCGGCTGGTCTTGAAGTCGACGATCCATCGGTCGCCTGAGGTGTCGCGGAAAAGACGGTCGATTACGTAGCTTCGAATCCCGTCCTTGCTTCTCATCCGCAAGCGATGCTCGGTACTTGCTTCCGGATGACCGCCGAGCAGCCAGCGACCTCGTTCATCGGCAAGAGCGTTGTCCAAGGCACTGGCAACCAAGTCTGCGGCCGCCTTCGAATGCGAGCGCTGGATTCCACGGCGCTCCAACTCTCGAACAAATATCGGACGCAGTGCTGCTACGCGCTTTGCGTCCCAGCCGCGCATTTCCTCATCGGCGATGAGCTGCAGCCAGTGGTGAACAACAGTGCCCACGTGTCGCGCCGACTCACCTGCCCATGAGAACTCGATCTCTTCCCCGGTGCGGCCTTCCGGCGGTGCGGTCCATCGTACGGGCTCCGGCAACGAGGGCGCGCGGAACGCGGGCGCCAGGCGATTCACAGAGTAGATCTCTACCGTAGCGGCTTCCTCCGTCGAAGGCGCGGCCGCGTGGGGGTGGAAGAACTCTTGCGCCACCGGCCACGCCCGCGATAGCAACGACCGCGCGATCGGCTTCTTGAGCTCGCCGTCCTTGTCGGTGCCCAGGCAGGCGAGGAGGTGCAGGCGGTGTTCGGCGCGGGTGGCGGCGACATATAGGAGCCGGGAGGACTCGACGTCTTCGGCTTCGGCGTCGAGGTCGCGGAGGTAGCGGT
>CAZNVH010000017.1:0-36187 GCA_964576525.1 uncultured Enterobacteriaceae bacterium | reverse complement strand
TTTGCCAAGCTCGAGGGCTTTCGCCAGCAGCTTCCGCAGCGCCGCCTCCTGGGAAACCTTGACCTGGAGCACGCCGACCGGCAGCTCGATGGTGTGCTCCTTGAACCGGTCGAGGCGAGGGAAGGGGCGTACCGGCAGCAGCTTGCCGTCGACGCGCAGCTGCCTGTAGCCCTTGGCCGCGGCCCATTTCGCGAGGTCGGTGTAGACGCCTTTGCGGTTGACGACCAGTGGCGCCAGCAGTGCGATGACTTGATTTCTGAATGTTTTTAAAAAACGAGAAGCAATAAGGTCCTCGCTTTGCGGTTCGATCGGGACGTCGCAGTCCGGGCAGTGCTGGGTGCCGAGCTTGACGAACAGCAGCCGCAGGAAATGGTGCACCTCGGTCAGCGTGCCGACGGTGGATTTGCGGCCGCCGCGGCTGGTGCGCTGCTCGATCGCCACCGTCGGCGGGATGCCGAAGATCGCGTCGACGTCCGGGCGCGAAGCCGCCTGCACGAACTGGCGCGCGTAGGCGTTCAGCGACTCGAGGTAGCGGCGCTGGCCCTCGTTGAACAGGATGTCGAAGGCGAGCGTCGATTTGCCCGAGCCCGACACCCCGGTGATCACGGTGAAGCGGCCGCGCGGGATCTCGACGTCGATCGATTTCAGGTTGTGCTCGCGCGCGTTGTGGATCCGGATCGAATTGCCAAGGTATTGCCCTACGGACTCTCTCGCCGTCGCCTTGATGGGTTCTTTGAAAGCGTCCTCGTACTCCCGCAGCGCCTTGCCGGTGTGCGAGGTTGGATGATTCCTGACGTCTGTGGGTGACCCGGCGCACACCAGTTCGCCACCCGCATCGCCGCCCTCGGGGCCGAGGTCGAGGATCCAGTCGGCCGAGCGGATCACGTCCAGGTTGTGCTCGATGACCACCAGCGAATGCCCGGCGGCGAGGAGCTGGCGGAACGCGCGCAACAGCTTCGCCACGTCGTCGAAGTGCAGCCCGGTCGTCGGCTCGTCGAACAGGAACAAGGTGGACTCCGCATCCCGGTCTCGCTCGGCCAGATGGCCAGCGAGCTTCAAGCGCTGCGCCTCGCCGCCCGAAAGCGTCGGCACCGGCTGGCCGAGCCGCAGGTATTCCAGGCCGACGTCGATCAGCGGCGCGAGGCGCGCCTGCACGTCCTCGCTCTTGCGGAAGAAGCGCGCCGCCTCGGCGACGGTCAGCTGGAGCACGTCGGCGATCGACTTGCCCTCGATGCGCACTTCCAGGATCTCGTCGCGGTAGCGCCTGCCGTCGCAGTCGGGGCAGCGCAGGTAGACGTCGGACAGGAACTGCATCTCGACGTGCTCGAAGCCGCAGCCCGAGCAGGTCGGGCAGCGGCCGTTGCCCGAGTTGAAGCTGAAAGTGCCCGGGGTGTAGCCGCGCTCCCTTGACGTTTTTTCTTTTGAGAACAAAACCCGGATAGCGTCGAAGGCCCCGACGTAGCTCGCCGGGTTGGAGCGCGTGGTCTTGCCGATCGGCGACTGGTCGACCATGACCACCGCGTCCAGCTTGCCCGCGCCGCGCAGCGCGCGGTGCGCGCCCGGCGCCTCGGTCGGCTTGCCTTTTGTCCTGAGCAGGGCCGGGTAGAGCACGTCCTGCACCAGCGTCGACTTGCCCGATCCCGACACGCCGGTCACGCACACCAGGCGGCCGAGCGGGATCTTCACGTCGAGGTCCTTCAGGTTGTGCTCGGCGGCGCCTTCCAGCTCGAGAAACTGCCTCGGCTTCTCCGGCTTCGCCGCCGGCGACGCGACGCGGCGGCCCGAGAGGTATTCCGCAGTGAGGGTGTGGGTTTCCCTGAGCTGCTGGGGTGAGCCGAAAAACACGATCTCGCCGCCCCGTTCCCCGGGGCCGGGGCCCATGTCGAGGATGCGGTCGGCGGCGAACATGATCTGCGGGTCGTGCTCGACCACCACCAGCGTGTTGCCGGCGTCGCGCAGCCGCTTCATCACCTCGATCACCCGGCCCATGTCGCGCGGGTGCAGGCCGATCGACGGCTCGTCGAGCGCGAACAGGGTGTTCACCAGCGAGGTGCCGAGCGCGGTGGTCAGGTTGATGCGCTGCACCTCGCCGCCGGAAAGCGTGCGCGACTGGCGGTCGAGCGTGAGGTAGCCGAGGCCGACATCGCACAGGTAGCGCAGGCGCGTACGGACCTCCTTCAGCAGGAGGTCCGTCGCTTCATCCTTGAAATTGAGCTCTTCAAAAAACGTTCTTGTTCCTGAAATCGGCTGCAGCACCAGGTCGTGGATCGACTTTCCCTCGACCTTCCAGAGCAGGCCCTCGGGCTTGAGGCGCGTGCCGCGGCAGGAAACGCACTCGGTGTAGGCGCGGTACTTCGAGAGCAGCACCCGGATGTGCATCTTGTAGGCCTTGCTCTCGAGCCACTTGAAGAAGCGGCGCGCGCCGTACCACACGCCCGGCCAGGACTTCCTCCAGCTCACCCATTCGGGCTCGCCCTCCAGGACCCAGGTTTTCTCTTTCTCCGTCAGATCTTTCCACGGCGTGTCGAGACGGACCTTGCGCTTCTTCGCGTACTTCTCCAGGTCGCCCTGGCAATCCTTGAAGCTCGCGGTCTGCCAGGGACGGATGGCTCCCTCTCTCAAACTGAGAGATTCATTGGGAACCACCAAGCCGAAATCGACGCCGATGACGCGGCCGAAGCCGCGGCAGGTCTCGCAGGCGCCGAGCGGCGAGTTGAACGAGAACATGGCCGGCGTCGGCTCGGCGTAGCGGATGTCGCAGTCGGCGCAGTGCAGGTCCGAGGAGTAGCGGAAGACTTCGAATTCGGGGTCAGGGTCAGAACTCGTTTTCGCGTACGCAGAAACAGAGTTCTGACCCTGACCCCGAATTCGGTAGACATTGACCTTGCCCTGGCCGAACTTGAGCGCGGATTCGAGCGCCTCGGTGACGCGCGCCCGGTCCTCCGGGGTGACGCGCACGCGGTCCTGGATGACTTCGAGCAGGGTCTTCGAGCGCGAGTGCAGCCGGGTATAGCCCTGGCGCTGCAGCAGCTCCTCGACTTCCTTCTCGGTGAAGTTCTTCGGGATCGGGACCGGGAAGGTGATGACGAAGCGCGAGTCTGGTTTTTTCAATAAATCTTCAAAAATGGAGCTCGGCGAGTCCCGGACCACCGGCTTGCCGCAGCCGCGGCAATGCAGCTTCGCGCCGCGGGCGTAGAGCAGCTTCAGGTGGTCGTTCAGCTCGGTCATAGTGCCGACCGTGGAGCGTGAGGTGCGCACCGGGTTGGTCTGGTCGATGGCGATGGCCGGCGGGATGCCCTCGATCGACTCGACCTGCGGCTTGTCCATGCGGTCGAGGAACTGGCGCGCGTACGGGCTGAAGGTCTCGACGTAGCGCCGCTGGCCCTCGGCGTACAGCGTGTCGAACACGAGCGAAGACTTGCCCGAGCCCGAGACGCCGGTGACCACGACCAGCTCGCCGGTCGGGATCGCCAGGCTGACGTGCTTCAGGTTGTTCTGGCGGGCGCCGCGAATGACGATGGCGTCGCCGGGGACTTGCTCTTGCTTCACCGGACCGAATTCTAGCGGCTCGCTGAAACGCAGGGCAGGTGGGACGAATCCCGATGTTAAGATCGACTCGATGTCCCTACTGCAGTCGAGGTTGCGCTCCGGCCAGTTCGTCGTCACTGCCGAGATCACGCCGCCGGTGTCGGTCGACCCGGCGGAGTTCCTGCGCCGGGCGCTGCCGCTGAAGGGCCTCGCCACCGCGGTCAACGTCACCGACGGCGCCGGCGCCAAGGTGCACCTCTCGAGTCTCGCCGCCGCGCACTTCCTGGTGCAAAGCGGCATCGAGCCGATCTTCCAGATGACCTGCCGCGACCGCAACCGGCTCGCGCTGCAGGGCGACCTGCTCGGCGCGGCGGCGCTCGGCATCCACAACATCCTGGTGCTCGCGGGCGACGACCCCAAGCTGGGCGACCAGCCCGAGGCGAAGCCGGTCTACGACCTGGACAGCCGTGCCTTGATCGCGTTGGCGCACGGCATGCGTTCAGGCAGGAAACTACCCTCGGGGACCGAAATCACCGGCAACATCGACCTGATGATCGGCGCCGCCGACGTGCCGGTCGATCCGCCGGCCGGCTGGGAGCCGAAGGGCCTGGTGGCGAAGGCCGCGGCCGGCGCGGATTTCGTGCAGACCCAGTTCTGCATGGATACCGGGGTCGTGCGGCGCTACGCGGCGCGCCTGCGTGAGCTCGGCTTCAAGCTGCCGATCCTGATCGGCGTGGCGCCGATCCCGTCGGCACGCTCGGCGCGCTGGATGCGCGAGAAGCTCTTCGGCACGCTGATCCCCGACGCGATGGTCGAGCGCCTGGAGAAGGCCGCCGACCCGAAGGCCGAGGGCCGCAGGATCTGTGTCGAGGTGCTGCGCGAGCTGGCCGAAATCCCGGGGATCGCCGGCGCGCACGTCATGGCGCCGATGAACTTCGCCGAGATCCCGGCGGCGATCGCGGAGTCCGGGGTGCTGACCCGGCGCAAGGCGGCGTGAGCTTCGCCAGCAGCTTCGTCGAGGTCGACGGCTGCCGCACCCACCTGCGGCGCGCCGGCAAGGGGCAGCCGCTGCTGTTCCTGCACGGCGCGAGCGGCGCGCCGGTGATCCTGCCGTTCATGGAGAAGCTGGCGGCGCGCTTCGACGTGCTGGTGACCGAGCATCCGGGCTACGGAGCCTCGGAGGAGCCCGAATGGCTCGAGAACATCCACGACGTCGCTTATTTCTATTTAGACCTTTTAAAAAAATTGGACCTTTCCGGGGTAACCCTGGTGGGAAGCTCCATGGGCGGCTGGATCGCCATGGAGATGGCGGTGCGCGACTGCTCGCGCCTGAAGTCGCTGGTGCTGGTGAGCCCGGCCGGCGTCGCTTCTCCCGACGCGCAGGCGGCGGACATCTTCCTGATGCCGCCTGAAGTCCTGGTCAAGAACCTGTTTTTCGATGAAAAGCTGGCGGCTGCGCGGCTCGCCGAGCCCATGACGCCCGAGGCGCTCGACATCGCCCTCAAGAACCGCCACACCACCGCGCGCCTCGCCTGGGAGCCGCGCCTGCACGACCCCTTCCTGCCGAAGTGGCTGCACCGCATCGACGTGCCAGTGAAGATCGTCTGGGGACGGCAGGACCGGATTCTGCCCGTGGAGTTTGTCGATTTTTACAAAAAATTATTTCCCAAGGCCGAATTCGACATCTTCGAAAACTGCGGCCACTTGCCGCACGTCGAGAAGGCCGACGCGTTCGTCGAGATCGTATGCAGATAGTCCTGTTTCACCTCATGCCCTACGCCGAGGTGGACATCGCCGCGGCGCGCGCGCACGGCACGGTGTGGGGATTGCCCAACAAGCACTACGACCCGCAGGTCGCGCACCGGCTCTACAACCGCTTCCTCGACGAGCTGGAGTACGGCGAGGAGCTCGGCTTCGACGCGGTCTCGGTGAACGAGCACCACCAGACGGCCTACGGGCTGATGCCTTCGCCGATCGTAACTGCCTCGGCGCTGGTGCGCAGAACGAAGAGGGTCAAGATCTGCATCCTGGGCAGCGCGCTGCCGTTGCGCTCGCATCCGATGATGGTGGCCGAGGAGCACGCCATGATCGACGTGATCAGCGGCGGGCGCCTGATCAGCGGCTTCGTGCGCGGCATCGGCGCCGAGTACCACACCTTCGGCGTCAATCCGACCTTCTCGCACGACCGCTTCCACGAGGCGCACGACCTGATCGTGCGCGCCTGGACGGAGAAGGGCCCGTTCTCGTTCCAGGGGAAGCACTACCGCGTCAACTACGTCAACCTGTGGCCGCAGCCGTTCCAGAAGCCGCACCCGCCGATCTGGATCCCGTCGCAGGGCAGCAAGGAAACGATCGACTGGGCCGCGCATCCCGACCGGCGCTACACCTACCTGCAGACCTTCAGCCCGGTGAAGGTGGTGGCGCGCTACCTCAAGATGTACCGCGACACCTGCCAGGGCTTCGGCTACCAGGCCAAGGACAGTCAGCTGGGTTGGTCAGTTCCTATTTATGTAGGCACAAGCGATGAAAGCGCCCGGAGGGAAGCAAAGGAACATTTCGAGAACTTCCGGAATGTATTCGTGCGCATGCCGCTCGAGATGCTGCTGCCGCCGGGCTACACCTCGCGCGAGTCGCTGAAGAACGTGATGAAGGCCAAGGCGCAGATGTTCGGCGACGTCAGCATCGACCAGGCGATCGAGCTGGGCCTGTTCGTCTGCGGCAGCCCGCAAACGGTCTTGAATGCATTCAAGAACCACTGGAATGAAATGCGCTTCGGCAATCTCCTGGTCTCGTGCCAGTTCGGCACGCTGCCCGGCGACCTCACGCGAAGCAGCATGGAGCTCTTTGCGCGCGAGGTAATGCCCTCTCTGAAGAATCTAGGCTAGAACCAGTAGCCGAGGTTGAACGAGAAGCCCTCCGACTTGGAGGCGTAGAGGTAAGTCACCCCGACGCGCAGGAAGCTGAGCGCGCTCGTGCCCTTCGCGGTGCCGATGGTCAGGCCGAACTCGTTCTGCGATTTGACGTACAGCTCGGTGCCGGTGAACACGGTGTTGATGTAGGAGTACTCGACTGCCATACGGTCGCCGAACAGCGACATCGGCACCGACCACAGCAGGCCGTTGCGGTACACGGTGTTGCTGATCTCGGGGTCGTATTCGTAGTCCTCGATCTTGAACTTCAGCGTGCGGTAGTAGCCCACCATGTTGCCCAGGGCGAGCGTCGTGCTCCCCAGTCCCATCTCGTAGCTGCTGGTGATCGAGCCCGAGGCCATGGTCGACAGCGAGCCAAGCTCCTTGGACCCGGCGGCGGCGTAGTTGAACGCCGGCGCCAGCGCCCAGCGCTTGCTCACCGGGTAGCGCCAGGTGAAGCCGACGCCGGCGCCGTAGCTCGCCGCGCCCTCGGTGTCGATCGCCGTGAGCGGCATGCGCAGCTCCAGCAGGTGCCCGGGGTCGGAGCTCGAGCGGATGGTGTAGGAGAGCGGCACGGTCACCGCGTCGTTCCGGAAATCGCCCTGCTTGTAAGAGCCGAACTGGACGCCGATGCCCATCAGGTTCGGCACGCGCTGGCCCTGGGACGGCGGCGGCGCGACATTGGAGGCGTGCGAGGTGAACGCGCTGGCGAAGTCCTGCGTCACCATGCGCGTCTGCATGCTGTTCGGGTTGCCGGCGGTCGGGTCGACCGGCGACACCCGGGCGAGCTCGCGCATCATCTGCCCGAGCAGGTTGCCGTTCTTCAGGTACTCGACCAGCTGGTCCTGGGCGTCGTCGCGCGCCTGTTGCACCGAGCCGCCGTTGCCATTGAACACCAGGTTGATGCCGATCGACGGCACGGTGAACACCAGCTGCGTGCTGTTCGGGGCGGCGTAGGCGAGCGTGATAGGCAGGCCGCGGAAGTTGATGGCGATGCTCGCCTGCTCGACGCCGGTGTAGGTGATGACCTGCGACAGGTTCGCGGTCTGGAAGATGTCGACCGCCTCCTCGGCGTTGTTGAAGCTGACGCGCGCCGACTGCGCGCCCGAGGTGATGTCGACGGTGAAAAGATCGGCGGCAAAAGCCGGCCCGGCCGCGGCGAACAACGCCGCGACGATGAATTTCCGCATGCTGCCCCCCTAAAAGTCGCTACTGCTTGCTCAGTCGATCTTGAGGCCGACTGCGCGTACCACTTCTCCCCAGGCCCTGACTTCCCCCGCGAGGTATTCCCGCAGCTGCGCCGGAGTCATGGTCCCCGGCTCGGCGGCGCTCGCCGCGAACACCTCACGCACTCTAGGCTGAGCCAGGGCTTTCGCCACTTCAAGTGAAAGTTTGTCAACGAGCTCGCGCGGCGTTTTCGCCGGCGCGAGCAGCGCGGTGTAGAAGCCCATGTCGTAGCCCGGCAGCGTCTCGGCGATCGCGGGCACGTCCGGAATCTGCGAGAAGCGCTTGCCGAAGGAGGCCGCGAGCAGCACCAGCTTGCCCGCCTTGGCGTGCGGCACCACGCCCGGGATGGTGCCGAAGGCGAGCGCGGTGTCGCCCGAGAGCACCGAGGCGATCGCCGGCACCGTGCCCTTGTACGGCACGTGCACCAGGTCGATGCCGGCCTCGCGCTTCAGCCGCTCGATCGCCAGGTGCGTGATCGAGCCGTTGCCCGAAGAGCCGTAGGACATCGAACCTGGTGTTGCACGAGAAAGTCGAATGAAGTCCTCGAGGCGACGTACGCCAAGCGCGGGGCTTGTCACCAGCACCATCGGCGAGCCGGCGATCATCGCGATCGGCTCGAAGTCGCCGAGCACGTCGTAGGGCAGCTTCGCGTACAGCGTTGCGCTGATGGCGTGGCTCGGCACGTCGGTGGCGACCAGCGTGTAGCCGTCGGGCGCGCTCTTCGCCACCGGCGCCAGGCCGAGCGTGCCGCCCGCGCCGGGGCGGTTCTCGATCACGAACTGCTGGCCGAGCGACTCGCCCATCGCGTGCACCATCGCGCGCGTCAGCACGTCGGTCACCCCGGCGGGCGGCCAGGGAACGACTACCCGCACGGGTTTAGCAGGATACGATTGCGCCCACGCAGTCGCTGCGGTCAGGCAGAAAAGGAAACCCAACGTATGAACGTAGGTTTTGTTGGCTTTGGACAGATGGGACGGCCGATGGTCGAGCGGCTGAAGGGGGCGGGTCATGGCCTCAAAGTCTACAACCGCACGCGCTCGTCGGCCGAGATCCTGCCCAGCCCCGACGCCGTGCTCGATTCGGAGGTGGTGATCACCATGCTCGCCGACGACGCTGCGGTGCGCGCGGTGTGGCTCGACTCCGGCCTCGCCGGGCGCCTGCCGGCCGGTGCGATCCATCTCAACATGGCTACGGTCAGCATGGGCGTGGCCCGCGACCTGACCCGGGTTCATGGAGATGCCTACGTCTCCGCCCCGGTGTTCGGCCGGCCGCCGGTCGCGGCGCAGGGCCAGCTCGACATCATCGCCGCCGGCCCGAAGGCCGCGCTCGATCGTTGTGAGGTTCTTTTCAAGATCTTGGGAAAGCAAACCTTCGTCGTTGGGGAAGAACCCGCCAAGGCCAATGCGGTCAAGATCGCCCGCAACTTCCTGCTCGCCACGGTGATCGAAAGCCTGGGCGAGGCCTTCGCGCTGGTGCGCAAGTGCGGCGTCGCGCCCGCCGACTTCCTCAACATCCTCGCCAATACCTCGCTCGGCTCCCCGGCCTACAAGAACTACGGGAAGATGATCGTCGAGCAGTCCTGGACGCCCGCCCAGTTCGCCATGCCGCTCGGAGTGAAGGACGTCGAGCTCGCTCTCGCCACCGCGCGCGAAGCGGGAATGACGCTCCCCTCGGCAGAGCTGATCCGCAAGAACCTTCTTTCTGCGATCGCCGCTGGCAGAGCGGAGCAGGACTGGGCGGCGCTCGCCGGCTACCTGGCGGCCGAAGCAGGCCTCTGAACCTGCTGCTCGTCGGCGGCTAGGCGCTGCACGATGCTGCGCATCGCCACCCACGCCTTGTCCTGACCGAGACCCACCGCGGGGCTCGCGCCGAGGTCCATGTTCTGCTGCTGCGCCTTGATGATCGCCATGTCCTCGAGGAAGATCGAATGGATCTGGGTCTTGAGCATGTTGGAGACCCAGGGCTCGTCGAGCTTGAAGTTGTAGGCCTGGGCGAAGAAGTAGTGCGCGCTCTTCTCCGTCTCGGGCGTGATCGCGTTCAGGTTCCACATGTTCACGCCTTTGCTGCGGTCGCCCTGGCGCGCGCCGGCGCCCGCTGGCGCGGAGCCGACGTCGAGCTTGACGAAGCACGGCGGGCCGAAGTGCGTCACCTGCCAGCGGTCGACCTTCATGCCGTCGGGAAAGCCGCCCATCTGCTTGTGGAACGGCGCCGGCAGCTCGTTCATCACCCAGCGGGTGACGGTGACGCGGTCGCCTTCGCGCTTCACGTCGAACTCGGAGCGCGCGAAGCTGTCGGTGCCGAGCGTGTTGGGATGCAGGAAGGGCAGGTGGGTGGTGTCGAGCAGGTTTTCCACCACCAGCAGGTAGTGGGCGTCGACGTGCAGATAGCTGCCGCCGAAGCGCCAGCCGGCATCGTCCATCCAGTGGAAGTCCTCGATCAGCGCCGGGTCGGCCTTCGCCGGGTCGCCCATCCAGATCCAGATCCAGTGGTTGCGTTCGACGACGGGGAAGCTTCTTACTTTTGCATTTTTGGGTACAAGATCTTGACTGGGGACCTTGACGCATTTCCCGGTGGTATCGAACTGCAGCCCGTGATACGGGCACTGCACGATGTTGCCAGTGAGCTTGCACATCGACAGCGGCGCCTGCCGGTGGCAGCAGCGGTCCTCGAGCGCGATCGGTACGCCGTCGTCGCGCCGGAACAGCAGCACCGGCTCGTCGAGGAGGATGCGGCGGCGCATCTCGCGGGTCACTTCGTGGTCCCAGGCCGCGACGTACCAGGCGTTACGCACGAACATAAGCCCTCCTTGCTGCCCTTACCTCGTAGCTTAGCAGCCCGGCGCCGAGAATCAGCCCGGCGAAATTGAGCCACGCGTTGATCGTCGCCGCCTGGAACGGCATCAGGAGCAGCAGCCCGGCGAGCACGAACGCCGCGCGGACCGGGATGCCCATGACGCGCATCGCATACCCGGTCATGCCGGCGCACACGAACCAGATGCCGGCGATGGAAAGCACCATCACCGCGCAGATCTCCAGGATGCTGCCGCGCATGATCAGGGCCGGCGAATAGACGAACAGGAACGGCACGATGTAGGAGGCCCAGCCGAAGCGCATCGCGGTCCAGCCCGCGGCCATCGGGTCGGTCTTGGCGATGGTGGCGGCGACGAAGGCGGCGGTGGCGATCGGCGGGGTGATGAGCGACATGATGCCGAAGTACAGGATGAAGAGGTGCGCCGCCATTGCCGGCACGCCGACCTTGATCAGCGCCGGGGCCACCAGGATCGCCAGCATCACGTAGACCGCCAGCGTCGGCAGCCCGAGGCCGAGGATGATGTTGGTGATCGCGCAGATCACCAGCAGCAGCAGCAGGTTCTCGGCGCCCAGGTTCACCAGGTAGGCGGTGAGCGCGAACGACAGCCCGCCGACCTGGAACAGCCCGAGCACGTAGCCGCCGATGGCGCTGATCACCATGATCTCGCACACGCCGATGCCGGTCTCGATCACTGCGCTCCAGATGTCCTTCAGCTTCATGCGCGCGCCGCGGTAGCCGATGAAGAGACCCAGCGCGATGATGATGCCGGAGGCGAGCGTCGCCGAAGGCTCGGGCTCCCAGTTCAGCCAGAACATCGCGCCGATGATCGCGGCGAACGGCGCGAGGAAAATCCAGCCGGTGGCGAGCACCGGCCCCATCGGCGGGATCTCGGAGCGCGCGACCTTGCCGAAGCCGTAGCGCGCGGTCTCCAGGTCGCACTGGATGAAGAGCGCGGTGTAGTAGAGGATCGAGGGCAGCAGCGCGGCGAGCGCCACCTCGCGGTAAGGCACCTGCAGGAAATCCGCCATCACGAACGCCACCGCGCCCATGACCGGCGGCATGAGCTGCGCGCCGTTCGAGGCGCAGGCCTCGATCGCGGCGGCGAGCCGCGCCGGGATGCCGGACTTCTTCATCAGCGGGATGGTCACGACGCCGACCGCGAGCGCGCTCGCGGCGGCGATGCCCGAGATGCTGCCGAACAGGCTCGAGGCGACTACGGCGATCTTGGCCGCGCCGCCGCGGAAACGCCCCATCAGGCCGAGGGCGAAATCGTTGAAGAAGCCCGACCCGCCCGAGCGCGCGAGGAGCTGGCCCATCAGCACGAACGCGATGACGATGGTGGAGGCGATCTCCAGCACCAGGCCGAGCAGCCCGTTGTTGTCGAAGTTGAGGTAGATGGCGAGCGTCGGCGCCTCGACCTTGTGCGTGCGCATCTCTCCGGGAACCAGGTGGCCGAGCAGCACCCAGACCACCAGCACGAAGGTGATCGCGATCAGCGAATAGCCCGAGGTGCGCCGCGTCCCTTCCATGGTGAGGAACGCGATCGCGCCCGCCAGGAACAGCAGCTCGGCGGTGACCGTCCCGGCCTGGGCGGTGATGCGGGGGAAATGCAGCGCCACGTACAGGCCGACCACCAGGCTGATCGCCGCGAGCAGCCAGTCAAACCAGGGGATGTCCTCCCGCTTGGCGCCGCGCTGGACGGGGAAGCTGATGAAGAGCAGCGCGAGGCACACGCCGTAGATCGCCGCGAGGAACTGCTCGGGGAAGAGGACCAGCCCGACTTTGCGGGTGAGGCCGATGCTGTAGGCGAGCGAGCCGAGCGTCAGCGTCGCCGCCAGCACCACCTGGGCAGCGCGCCCGGCCGCGGATTTCGGCGGCGCCGCGGCCGAGAGCTCCTCCATGCGGCGCTAGCGGAGCCCGGTTTCCTTCCAGTACTTCTCGGCGGCCGGGTGGTACGCGAGCCGCGGCTGCAGCTTGCCCGACTTGCTCGGGTCATAAGCGTTGAAGTTCGGATGGCCCGCGACCAGGTCCTTCTTGTTGCTGTGCACCGCCTTGATGAAGTCGACCACCACGTCGTCCTTCACGTGCGTGCCGACGCCGACGATGAAGTCGATGGTCTGCACCTTGGTGGGCTTGTCGACGCCGGCGATGTGCGGCGCCGGGTTGACGGTGGAGAAGTAGTACTCGGGGCGGATCCGCTTCATGCGCGCCTCGGAATCCGGCAGGATCTCCATGTTCAGCACGCGCAGGCCGCCGACCGCGGCCGAGATCTCCTGCACCTTCGGCGCGCCGACGGCGAAGAAGAAGACGTCGATCCTGCCCGACTTGAAGTCCTCCGAGGCGCGGATCACGTTCACCGTCGGCACCTTCGTCACGTCGTTCATGCTCACGCCGCCCGCGGCGAGCAGGGCGTTCAGGTGCGTGATGACGCTGGTCTGCTGCACCCAGTCGGACGGGATGTTCTTGCCTTTGAGGTCGGCGATGCTGTGCACCGGCGAATCCTTGCGCACCCAGAAGGCCATCTGGAAGCCGAACAGCGTCATCGCCACCCGGAGGTTGGGCTTGGGATTGCCCTTCCACACGTTCTCGCCCTTCTGCGCCTCGGCCGGCTCGCCGACGTCGAGCAGCAGGAAGTCCGCCTGCTTCGAGTTGACCGCGTCGATGATGCCGGTGTCGCCGCCGTGGCCGATGACGCGCACCTGCAGCTTGGAATTGTCCTGCACCACCTTCGCGATCACCGAGGCCTGCGCGTTCAGCAGCGTGCCGGGCTGCAGCGTGGCGAAGCCGACGGTGGGGGCCTGCGCGATCGCGGCGCCGGAGAGCGCGGCTGTGGCGATGCCCAGCAGCCTGACGAGATTCAACATGTTGTCCTCCTCCAAGGAACTTAATAGGTATATTAACTGAGGATGAAGCTGCCCAAGGACCGGGTCGCCTACTCGGCGATCATCGATCGTCCCACTCTCAAGCTTCCCAACGACGCGCGCATCGCGGTGTGGACCATCGTCAACGTCGAGGAATGGTCGATCGAGCGCAACATGCCGCGCACCGTGCTGCCGCCGCCGTACGGGCAGCCGCTGCTTCCCGACCTGCCGAACTGGGCCTGGCATGAGTACGGGATGCGGGTCGGGTTTTGGCGTTTGTTGGAGGTTTTAGATCGTTTCAAAATAAAAGCGACCTTCGCGATCAACGGCTCGGTGTGCAAGAGCTATCCGCGCGTTGCCGAAGCGGGGCTGAAGGCGGGCTGGGAGTTCATGGGCCACGGCTACGTGCAGCGGCCGATGCACCAGGTGGAAGATCAGCGTGCGGCGATAAAACAAACCATTGAAGAAATAAAATCTTTCACGGGAAAGAAGCCGCGAGGCTGGGAGAGCCCGGGGCTCACCGAGACCTACGACACCATCGACTGGCTGGCCGAGGCGGGCATCGAGTACGTCGCCGACTGGGTGCTCGATGACCAGCCGTGCACCCTCCAGACCGCGCACGGGCCGGTGGTGTCGGTGCCCTACACGGTGGAGATGAACGACATCGCGATGATGGCGCTGCAGCACCACCCGTCGGAAGAATGGCTGCGCCGCGGCATCGACCAGTTCGACCGCCTGCACGCCGAGGGCGAGAAGTCGGCGCGCATCATGGCGATCAGCGTGCATCCCTACATCACCGGCGTGCCGCACCGCATCGGTTATTTCGAGAAGCTGTACGAGTACATCACGCAGCGCCCCAACGTCTGGATGTGCACTGGAGAACAGATCCTTGACTGGTATGTCGGATCACAAAAAGCTCTGGGAAAAGGCTGAAGGGCTTCTGCCGAAGCTGAAAGAGCGCGCGGCGCGCTGCGAGGAGCTGCGCCGCCTGCCCGACGAGACGCTGCGCGACTTCCACGACGCGCAGCTGTTCCGCATCCACCAGCCGAAGCGCGTCGGCGGCGCCGAGCTCGACTTCGACGCGGTCGTGACCTTCGGCGCCTTGTTCGCGCGCGCTTGCGCCTCGAGCGCCTGGAACTGGGTCAACTTCACCGCGCACCACATGATGCTCGGCATGTTCCCGCCGAAGGCGCAGGACGAGATCTGGGGCAAGTCGCGCGACGCGCTGATCGCCTCGTCGTTCGTGTTTCCGGCGGGCAAGGCGCGCAAGGTGAAGGACGGCTACGTCCTCTCGGGACGCTGGCCGTTCTCCAGCGGCGTGGACCCGAGCGAGTGGAACATGCTCGCCGGGCTGGCGCGGCTCGACGACAACCTGCCGCCCGAGAGCCGCATCTTCCTGCTGCACCGCTCGCAGTACCAGGTGATCGACACCTGGTTCGCCGGCGGGCTGCGCGGCACCGGCAGCAAGGACGTCGAGGTCGCCGAGCAGTTCGTGCCCGAGCACCTGACGCTGGCGGTCGCCGACACCAAGGGCGGGCCGACGCCGGGCAGCGCGGTCAACCCCGGGACGCTCTACCAGCTGCCGGTGTTCGCGCTGTTCCCCTACATGCTCTCGGGCGTCGCGCTGGGGATCGCCGAAGGATTGATTGAAGGTTTTGTTTCGACAAAAAGCATAGGCAGGATGACCGGGGCGCGCATCGCCGAGATCCAGAGCACGCAGATCCGATTTGCCGAGGCCACTGCATACGCGCGCGCCTCGAGGCTGGTGCAGCTGGCGAATTGCCGCGAAGCCCAGGACAAGCTGCCGGATGCAAAGACCAAGGCGCGCTACCGCCTCGAGGGCGCCTACGCGGTCGAGTGGGCAGTGCGCGCGGTCGACGTGATGTTCGGCCTGTCGGGCGCGAGCGGGCTGTACGAGTCCGGCCACGCCGCGCGCGCCTTCCGCGACGCGCACGCGGTGAAGCAGCACTTTTCCTTCAACACCGACATCGCCGGCACGACTTATGGCCGCGCCGCGCTTGGCCTGCCGGGGGATAATCCGACGCTATGAAAGCCGCCCCTATTGCGGCGACATTGCTCCTGCTGGTGGCGTGCGCCACGACAGAGAAGGCGAAGGAGACCTGGGTCGGCGCCGGCTACGACGACGCGGTGCGCGCGTGGGGCGCGCCGGCCCGCAGCGGAAAGCTCGCCGATGGCACCGAGGTTCACACCTGGGTCTCCGAAGGCGGGCCGGCGTACCGCAGCGGGCCGTCGATCGGCATCGGCGGGTTCGGCGGCTCGCGCGGCGGCGTCGGCGTCGGGGTCGGCGCCAGCTTCCCGATCGGGCAGGGAACGGCCGTGCCGCCGGCGCGCTGCGAGCGCACGCTGACGTTCCGCGACGGGCGGCTCGTCGGGCAGAGCTGGATCGGTCCCGACGAGGTCTGCTCGGGCTTCGAGCGGCAGAAATAGAGACCTCGGCGCGTGGCTGACACCCGCGCGATCCAGTGGATGTTCTTCCTCTCGGGGGCGGGGGCGCTCGCCTTCGAGAACGTCTGGTTCAACCAGATGGGGCTGATCGTCGGCAACAGCGTCTGGTCGGCGGCGCTGGTGGTCGCGGCGTTCATGGCCGGCCTGGCGCTCGGCAACGGCGTCGCGGTGCTGCTCGCGCGCCGCTGGGGCAACCTGGTGCGCGGCTACGCCGGGCTCGAGGTACTGGCGGCGCTTTCCGGCGCCGCCGCGGTGCTCGCGTTTCCCCATCTGCCCTCGGTGTTCCGGCCGCTGCTCGCGCCGCTGCTCGACGAGCCGGCGGCGCTCAATGTCGCGCGCGCGGCCATCGCCTTCGTCCTGATGGCGATCCCGGCGACGGCGCTCGGCACGACGCTGCCGCTGCTCACCCGGCCGCTCGAGCGCGCCTCGGGCAGCTTCGGCTTCGCGCTCGGCCGCCTCTACGGCATGAACACGCTGGGGGCGGTGGCGGGCGTGCTGCTCGCGGAGCTGGTCCTGATTCCCGCGCTCGGCCTGCGAATGAGCGGCATCTTTGCCGCGATGTGCAACCTCACCGCTGCCGGGATTGCGCTCCGCATCGCACCACGATTCGAGTCCTTGCCTCAGGAACCACAACCACGTCGCAGGATGGAAATCCGCATTCTTGCGGCCGCGGCCCTCGCCGGCGGCCTGCTGCTCGCGCTCGAGGTGCTGTGGTTCCGCTTCCTGCTCCTCTTCCAGAGCGGCACCACGCTGATGTTCGCGACGATGCTCGCGGTGGTGCTGGCCGGGATCGGCGCCGGCGGGCTGCTCGCCTCGCGCTGGTCGCGGCGCGGCTGGTCGGCGGAGCGCGCCGCGCGCCTGGCCGCCGCCGGCGCGGCCTGCGCGCTGGTCGCCGGCTACGGCGGCTTCCATTTCTTCTGGCATGCGCTGCTGGGCGCGCTCGAGGTCGATTCTCTGCTGCTCCTCGCGCTGCTGTCGGTGTTCCTGATGGGCCCGGTGTGCCTGGCGTCGGGCGTGCTGTTCACCGCGCTCGGCGAAATGCTGCGCGCGCGCAGCACCGACGCCGCCGCCGCGACCGGCGGGCTGACGCTCGCCAACACGCTCGGCGCGATGGCCGGCTCGCTCGTCGCGGCGTTCGTGCTGCTCCCCGGCCTCGGAGTGGAGAAGGCGTTCTTCCTGCTGGCGGCCCTGTACAGCGGCGTGGTGCTGCTGGTGCCGGGCGCCGGCTGGCGGCTCGCGCCGGCGGGCGCGGCGCTCGCCGTGCTGGCGCTGTTCCCCTTCGGCCGCATGGACAACGCGCACACCCGGCTGGTGGAGGACTATTTCGGCGCTCGCGTGGTCGCGGTGCGCGAAGGCGTGGTCGAGACGGCGTTCTACCTGGAGCACAGCTTCCTCGGCGAGCCGCAGTTCTACCGCCTCGCGACCAACTCCCATTCCATGTCGTCCACCTGGCTCGGGGCGCAGCGCTACATGCGCCTTTTCGCCTACCTGCCGGCGGCGCTGCACCCGCGCATCGAGCGCGCGCTGGTCATCTGCTTCGGCGTCGGCTCCACCGCGGCGGCGATCGCCGACCTGCCCGACCTGCGCGAGCTCGACGTGGTCGACGTGTCGCGCAACGTCCTCGAGCTGAGCGACATCGCGCACCCTGATCCGCGGCACCACCCGCTGCGCGACGCGCGCGCCGCGGTGCGCGTCGAGGACGGCCGCTTCTTCCTGCAGCAGACCGGCCGGCGCTACGACCTGATCACCGGCGAGCCGCCGCCGCCGAAGATGGCCGGCGTCGCCGCGCTCTACACGCGCGAGTACTTCGATCTCCTCAAGAGCCGCCTGAATCCCGGCGGCCTGGCGACCTACTGGCTGCCGGTCCACCAGATGCTGCCGGGCGATGCGCTGGCGATCGTGCGCGCGTTCTGCGACGCCTTCGACGATTGCTCGCTGTGGTCGGGGCTGGGCCTCGAATGGATCCTGATGGGCAGCCGCGGCGGCCTGGCGCCGGTTTCGCGCGAAAGCTTCGCGCGCCTCTGGGCGCACGAGCGCACGCGCGTCGAGCTGCGGCGCATCGCGGTCGAGACGCCGCCGCAGCTCGTGGCGCTGTTCCTGGCCGACGCCGCGGCGCTGAAGAAGGAGAGCGCCACAGCCGCGCCGCTGACCGACGACTTTCCGCGGCGCCTGTCGGCGGCGCGGCCGAGCGGGCTGGCCGAGCCGCTGTTCGCCCGGATGATGGATCCGGCGCGCGGCCGCGCGCGGCTGGAGCAGAGCGCCTGGCTGCGCGCGCTGCTGCCGGGCGAGCTCCTCGCGCAGGGCGCGGCGCAGGTACGCGACCGCGCGATGCTCGACGCGCAGCTCCAGCCCGAGCTGCAACGCCGCGGCTACCGCCTGTGGGATGACGTGGCCCGGCTGGCGCGCTCGGGCGACGCCGTCGCCCTGACCGCGTGGCTCCTGGGAGGCGACGCGCGCCGCCTCGAGATCGCGCGGCGCCATCCCGGCGAGGCCGCGGCGGCCGAAGAGCTGGCGGTCGATGCGCTGGCGAACCGGCGCCGGCCGGCGGCGATCGCGAAGGAAAGCTTTCTTGCGCTGACGCCGAAAGCGCAGCTGGTGACGATCGTGCATCACTGCGTGGTGCGCGATCCCGCCGCGCAGCGGCTGATCGGCTGGATCCCCGCCGAGCGCCGCGCGCAGGAGCCTTACCGCTCGTTCCTCGCCTGGGCGGCGGAGGACTGCCCCTCTAGCGGCGCCAGCCCGCCTTCTTCAGCACGCCGAGGTGCACCAGGTGCCAGTCGGTGACGTGGCCGTCCTCGGCCGAGTACTGGCACATTCACAGCAGGAAAACCCCTTTGCCGGTGCTCTGGGTATCGAAGCTGCGGTAGGCCTCGTCGGCCTGCTCGAGCTTCCAGCGGTGCGAGAAGATGCGCTCGAGCTTGATGCCTTGGCCGGAGATGAAGCGCGCGCACTCCAGCATGCCCATGGCGCTGAAGGTCCAGGAGCCGATCAGGGTCACCTGGCGGCGCAGCAGGTCGGGGCTGACGTCGAGCGTGACGTCGCCGCCTTCGCCGACGAAGCAGGCCGTGCCCCAGGTCTTCACGCAGCGCACCGCCGCCTGGCGCGCCGCCGGTGCGCTGCTGCATTCGAGGGACAGGTCAGCGCCCATGCCTTTTGTGGTTTCAAGAATGGCTTTCAAGCTGTCCTGCCGCGACGCATCGACGACCGTTTCCGCACCAAAGTCCCTGGCCAGCCTGAGACGCTCGGCATTGGTCTCGATGGCGATCACCCGCGCGCCCATCGCCGCGCCGAGCAGCGTGGCGCTCAGGCCGACCGGGCCTTGGCCGAACACGGCGAGCGTGTCGCCGCCGCGCAAGTTCATTCTTTTCAAGGCCGAGAAAGCGGTCCCGGTGCCGCAGGCGACCGCGGCGCCCTCGGCGAAACTCAGCTCTTCCGGCAAAGGAACCAGGGTCCGGACCGGAACCTTGAGGTATTCCGCGTGGCCGCCGTGCGCGGTGACGCCGTACACGGTGATGCCGGCGCGGCACAGCTGCGACCAGCCGACGCGGCAATGCGGGCACACGCCGCAGCCGGCGTAGTGATGGTCCATCACGCGCTGGCCGATCGGCGCTTCGCGCTCCGACACGCCCGGCCCGCGCGCCGCGATGACGCCGCAGGGCTCGTGGCCGCCAATGAAGGGTTCGCTCAGGTTCCCCAGACCGAGCGCCTTCTGCGCCTCGCCCGGCGGCGAGCGGTAGAACTTGAGGTCGCTGCCGCACATGCCCGAGGCCTTCATCTGGATCACCACCTCGCCCGGGCCGGGCGTGGGGTCGGGGAACTGGCGCAGCTCGACCTTGCGGTCGCCGAGGAAGACGACGCCGCGCACTAGGATTTCTTCGCTTTTCTATCCAGGGTAAAAGCCGAAGCGGAACCCTTTCCCCGCCATTGCTTCTCGTCGATCACCTCGCCGAGGAAGTTGAGCTCGATGGTGACGTCGTCGGGATCCTTGAGGAAGATCTGGAACAGCTTGGCGTCCGGGAAGCTGCGGAAGTGCATCGTCACCTTGTTCTTCTGGATCCGCTGGCGCACCGCTTCCGGGTCCTGCGCCAGGAACGCGATGTGGTCGACCGAGCCGGAACCGATCGTTCCGGGAGGATGTTTTTTCAATAAAAATCTATCCCTAATACGATTGGCTTTCTGCGAGGCCAGATGCACGCAGATCTCGTCGCCGACCTTGAGCCAATAGCCCGGGAAGCCGAAATCCGGTCGCTCGGCGAGGTCCATGCCGAGCACCCGCTGGTAGAACTTCTTCGAGCGCTCGAGGTTCTTCGACACGATCAGATAGTGGTTGAGCGCGGTAACGGGCATGGCGTCTCCTCGCAAATCAGGGCTCTATTTTGCCCTGTAACATGCCTGATGCAACGAGTCATCGTGGCGGCCGTGCAGTTGCCCAGCGTGAGCGACGTCGAGTTCGACGCCTCGCTCACCGAGCTGCGCCAGCTCGCGAAGACTCTGGGATTCGAGGTCGTCGGCACGTTCACCCAGAAGCGCGCCGGGTTCGACTCGGCGGCGTACTTCGGCACCGGCAAGAGGCAAGAACTTCAAAAACAGATCCTGCAAGACCGCGCCGACATCATCCTGATCGATCACGAAATCTCCCCCTCGCAGGCGTTCAAGCTGGCGCAGGAGGCCGGCGGCGAGGTGATGGATCGCACCATGGTCATCCTCGAGATCTTTCACCGCCACGCGAAATCCCGCTTCGCGCGCGCGCAGGTCGAGATCGCGCGCCTGGGCTACATGGCGCCGCGCCTGCGCGAAGCCGCCAAGCAGGCCGGGCCGAAGGACCGGGCGCGCAGCGGCACCGGCGGGCGCAGCGGCGGGGAGTCGCACGGCGAGCTCGACCGGCGCAAGATCCGCAACCGCATCGCCGAGCTGCAGGAGGACCTCGACGCGATGATCCTCGAGCGCAAGACCCAGCGCGCCCGGCGGCAGGAGCGCCAGGGGCTCGCGCGCGTGGCGCTGGTCGGGTACACGAATGCGGGCAAGTCCACCCTGATGCGCGCGCTCACGGGAAACGAGGCGCTGGTCGCCGACAAGCTCTTCGCCACGCTCGATACCACCGTGCGCGCCCTGCAGCCCGAGAGCGTTCCGCGCGTGCTGGTGAGCGACACCGTCGGCTTCATCAAGAACCTGCCGCACGGGCTGGTCGCCTCGTTCAAGTCGACGCTCGACGAGGCGCTCGAGGCGTCGCTGCTCGCCCACGTGGTCGATGCGAGCGATCCGGGATTCGAGCGCCAGCTCGCGGTGACCGAGGAGGTACTCGACGAGATCGGCGCGAAGGACGTGCCGCGCCTGCTCGTGTTCAACAAGATCGACCGTGGCGGGGACGAGGCAGCGTTGCGTGCGAAGGTCCCCGGATGCATCGTGATGAGCGCGCGCCGCGAGGGCGACGTCGCCAGGCTGCGCGAGGCAATCGCCGCGTTCTTCCGGCGCGACCTCGTCGAGGCCGAGCTTTTCCTGCCCTGGTCGGCGCAGAACCTTCGCAGCGAGATCTTCGCGAGCTGCCAGGTGCTCGAGGAGCGCGCCGACGCGGAAGGCGCGTACTTGCGCGTCCGCGGCGCCCCCGAAACGGTGGAGCGCCTTCGCGGTCTGCTGAATTCGGGGTCAGGGTCGTAATTATGTTACCGCGTACGCGTAACCATAATTACGACCCTGACCCCGAATTCACTGCACGCGCGCGTCCAGCGAGCGCGCGATCTTGCCGAATTTCTCCAGGTCGAGCCTGAGCCGCGCGCCGAACTCTTCGGGCGAATTGCCGACCAGGTCGAGCCCGGCGCCGGTGAGGCGGTCGATGACTTCCTTCTCCTTCAGGATGGCGACCACCTCGGCGTGCAGCCGGTTGATGATCGCTTGCGGCGTCCCGGCCGGCGCCAGCAGGCCCATGTAGGCCTCGATCACCACCTGCGGATGCCCGGTCTCGCCGAAGGTCGGCGTGTCGGGCAGACCCGCGTGGCGGCGCGGCGTGGTCACCGCGATCGCCTTGAGCTTGCCCGAGCGGACGTGCGGGATGCCGGTGGAGATCGCGCCGAAGATCAGGTCGACGTTGCAGGACATGACATCGGTCACCGCCTGGCCGAAGCCCTTGTAGGGCACGTGCGTGAGCTCGATATCGGCCGACGCCTTGAGCATTTCGCCGACCATGTGCTGGCTCGAGCCGAAGCCCGAGGTGGCGTAAGAAAGCTTGCGCTTCTTCGCCAGCGCGATGACCTCGTCCACCGTCGAGGCCGGCACCGCGGGGCAGGCCATCAGCGTCAGGCCGACGCTCGCCACCAGAGAGATCGGCGCGAAGTCGCGCAGCGTGTTGAAGTTGACCTTCTCGTAGACGTTCGGGTTGATGACCAGCGGCCCGTCGGAGGGCGCGAGCAGCGTGTAGCCGTCGGGCGCGGCCTGCGCCACTGCTTCAACGGCGATGTTGCCGCCGGCGCCGGTGCGGTTCTCGACCACGAAGGGCTGGCCGAGGCGCTCGGACAGGCGATTGGCGAGCGTGCGGCCGACCAGGTCGGGCGCGCCGCCGGGCGGGAAGGGCACCACCACTCTGACCGTGCGCGACGGGTATTCCTGCGCGCGCGAGGCCTGGCCGAAGACGAAGAAGGTGAACAGCAGGAGGAAATGCAGCGGTCCGAGGGTTTTCATTTGGGCCTATTTTCCAGTATTTCCACGTCGCGCAGCGGCGGATCGTCGGCGATCGCGACCTCGTTCTCGATCGCCAGGCCGCAGCCCGGGCAGCAGAACTGGCGGAACTGCGGCAGCGGGTCGATGAAGCGCTTCGGGTCGCCGACGATCGGGTTGCAGGCCTCCACCGGCAGGTCGTGGCGGGCGCAGGACGCCTTGTAGTTGTCCCGGATCGAGCCGAGGTCGGTGCCGCACTTGGCGCAGCCGTAGCGCCCGCCGGGGTAGACGGCCAGATTCTCGGTGGCGAGGTACTCGGGCTTGCCTTGAAGCTTCGGGCCCGCCCTGGTTTTTCCTTCGATGCGCTTTTGCCTGATACGGGCTCGCAGCTTTTCGGTTTCGGCGGGATTGCCGATAACCACCCCGTAAATTCCCCGGGCGGCGTCGCCCGACACGTCGCCGTTCTCGACATCGGCCTCCACCCTCGCCGGGTCGCGCTCCAGCGGATCGCCGAAGCCGCCCGCGGCCGACCACAGGACCGCATAGACATCGCTGGGCCGTTGAAGAAAATTCTCTTGCCTCAGCTGGAGGGTTTCTTCTTTACCGCGAATCTGTGAAATATCCGTGACCAGCTCGGAGCGCTGCATGCGCTCGAGGACATCCGAATCCCGGGTGAACCGGTATCGATTCACCGCACCCGGGTAGCCGCCCATCATGCCGGTCGAGGTCGGGATGGCGTTGCCCGAGGACAGCGTGTCGTGCGTGATGCAGTCGGTGCCGTGCGGGATGAAGCAGGACTCGGCCGACAGCCCGCCGCGCCACTTGCCCGCGCCGCCGGAATCCACGATCTCTTTCCGGTACAGGAACAGGACCGGAAAACTCTGCTCCGTGTGCTCCACGTTCGGCAGCTTGCAGATCGGCGTGCGCGCCTGGCCGCCGGTGGAGATGCCGTCGGCGTGCGAGAAAGCGCCGATCGCGCCGCCGATCGGGTCGACCAGGATGTAGCCGTAGCGCTCGCCCCACTGGTCGATGCCGCGGAACAGGGTCGCCGGCCACTGGCTGGTGCCGCCGATGCACATGGTGTCGCGGCGCAGCTCCGGGTCGGAGAAGATCATCTTCGAGATCGCGTTGTAGGCCGGGTAGAGCGAGATCTCCATGCATTGCACCGGCGCGGTCGACACCGAGGCCGGGAAGTCGGCGCAGTTGAGCGTGCCCGGCGTCGGGTTGAACTCGACGTGGCGCAGCGCGCCGCCGACCGCGTAGTACTGCTCCCAGCACATCAGCTCGTTCAGCGCCACCATGACCGCGCCGCGCCAGCCGGAGTAGGTGGCGTTGATGCCGCCGGCCTGCGGGTCGGTGCCTTCGTTCTCGAACACCAGCTTGTTCCCGGTCTTCTTCAAGGTCAGGGCAACCCGGTGCACGCTACGGTCCCCCGGCCGGCAGCATTCGATATAGGTGCGGTCGCGCCATACGCCGTCGGGCAGGCCGGCGAGCTTCCTGAGGAAGGCCTTCTCGCCGTCGTCGATGATCTTGTTCATCACGCCTTTGACGGTCTCTGCTCCATATCTCCTGATGAGCGAAAGAATCCGCTCCCGCGCCGTGGTGTTCCCCGCCAGCTGCGCGCGGAAGTCGAGCGCCACCGCGCTCGGCTTGCGGGAGCTGCGCAGGTAGAGCTCCTCGATGTCCCTGCGGATCTCGTTTCCCTCGACGATCTTGATCGGAGGAATCAGGATGCCTTCGTCGAAGGCGTCGCGCGCCGAGGGGCAGAAGCTGCCCGGCGTGATGCCGCCGATGTCGTACTGGTGCAGGCAGTTGGTCACCCAGCAGAACAGCTCGCCTTTCCAGAACACCGGGCACAGCAGCATCACGTCCATCTGGTGCGCCGCGCCGACCCAGGGGTCGTTGGCGAGGAACATGTCGCCGTCGCGGATGCCCGGGTTGTCGCTGCGGTTCTCGAGCGTCCACTTCACCTGCGTGTCGGTGACGCCGGACATGTACTGCATGTACGGGCCGAAATAGACGAACTCGGCGTCTGCGGTGAGGATCGAGGGATTCAGGTCGAGCGCGTACATCGCCACCGGCGAGCCCGACAGGCGCTGGATCGTCGCGCCGTGCTCCTCGTTCACGTTCCACAGCGCGTGGCGCACCACCTCGAAGGTGACGGGATCGATCTTGCGTTTTGCTTTCCGATGTAAAGAGAGTTTTTTTGAAATCAAAAGCTTCTTGGGCGGCACATAGCCGCTGCGCACGCCGTCGAAGGCGACGCCGGCGAGGTCCGAGAGCTTCTTGAGCGGGGCGTTCAGGGGGCGCGGCAGTCCGAACGGCGGTACTTCGGCTGCAGGGTGCCGCCGGTACAGTCCCAGCTCAGGTTGCCCGCGGCGGCTTGCGGCCGCAGCAGGAGGGTGCGGCCCGCCGCGTCGCCGAGCTCGGAGGACAGCGTCAGCGTGATGACGCCGTTCTCGCCGAGGCTGACGCGGCCCTGGCGGCTCTCGGCCGGGGGCGGGGCGTTCCGGCCCAGCTCGGCGAGGCTCGCGGGCAGCTTCTGGGTGCTGACGTAGTGTTCGGCTACCGACTGGCGCAAGGGCATCGCGCTCGCGATCACCCCGGATATTTGCGCACGCTTCGTGTAATCGCCGTAGGCCGGTATCGCCACCGCGGCGAGCACGCCGACGAACAGCACCAGCACCACCGGCACCACGCAGGCGCCGATGATGACCGCAGCGCCGTTCGGCGGCGTCGGCGGCCCGTAGCGGTTTGGCCCGTCGCTCCCGGGGATGAACCAGAAGATGAGATTGGCGAGCGGCACCAGGAACAGGATCGAAAGCCAGCCGCTGGTGTCGAAATCGTGGCAGCGCTGGATCGTCAGCATGAAGCCGAGCACCAGCATCGGCACCCAGGCGGCAAGAGCCACGTACACGCCTGCCGGCCCGAGGACCGCGGCCAGGATGCCGGCGACGAAGGACAGTACCAGCCAGACGAGCACGCCGTAGGCGATGTAGCGCATTCGCCCGATGCGCCCCGATACCGCGAACAGGCTGACCGGCTGGGTTTCCGCGGCGGCCTCGCCGACCGCGGCTCTAGGTGTTCCGTACGGATTTGCCGCTTGTGCCATGGTTTCCCCTTGGCGGATTCTATCGTTCAGCGGAATGCGGGCGTCGCGCTCACTTCTTGGTCGGCGTGAACTCGAGCGGCGCGTCGTCGTCGGGCTTCTTCTCTTCCTTCTTTTCCTCTTTCTTCTCGGCCGGCTTGGCCGCGGCCGGGGCCGGCTTGGCCCCCGGCGCGGCGGCTTTCTCCGCGGGCGCCTTCTTCTCCGCCGGGGCCGGTGCGGCGGCCGGCGTGGTTTTCTCATACTCGATGCGCGCCGCGTCGCAGTCCTTGCACATGAACTTGCCCGTTTTCCTGCCCGCGGTCATCTGCGCGACCGCGTGCTTGCTGCAAAGCGGCTGCTCGCAGTTGAGACAGCGCGTGACGGACGGCTGTCCGCAGGGCTTTTTCCGCAGTAATCCCGACTCGAAGGTGCAGGTATCCATGGTGCCTCGCTAAAAGGTGATCTCGAAATTGCCCAGAGTGTCGACGCGCAGCGTGGTTCCCGGATGCACCACCACCGTGGTGTCGGCGGTCTCGACGATGGCCGGGCCCTTCAGCCGGTTGCCGGCGGCGAGCTGCTCGCCGTCGTAGACCGGCGTCTTCTTCAGCGACGACCACTGGATCATCCGCGGCTTGCGGATCGCAGATTTTGGAATTTTCAACGAACTTGTTTTCAACTTGACCAGCCTGGGCCGGGGAGTCAACGCCCGCGCCCGCAGGCGGCACACCACGATTTCGAGCGTCGCTCCGGCCAGCGCCGAGCCGCGGCCGTAGAGCTTCTCGTACTTTTCGACGAACAGCTTCCTCAAGGAGGAGTCGTAGCCCGAAGGCAGGCGGTTCCACGGCAGGAAGAGCTCGACCTCGTTGATCTGCCCCCGGTGGCGCAGGTCGAGCGAGAACTCGAAGCGCTGGCGGGCGGCGGCGATGCCCTCGCTTTTCATGACCTGGACCGCTTTTTCTTCCAAGGCTTCGAGCTTCTCGTTGATCCGTTTCCCCGGCACCGGCGTCGGCATGATCTCGCTGTGCTCGAAGATGTGCAGCACGTCGGCCGCGGCGGCGCCGAAGGCGCACCATGTCGATGCCGCTTTTCTTTGAGGAATAACTATTTTTCGGACCCCAAGTTCCCGCGCGAACACGCCGGCATGCGCCGGGCCGGCGCCGCCGAAGGCGAACAGCACGAAGTCGCGCGGGTCGAAGCCTTTCTCGACCGTCACCTTGCGGATCAGGTCCGCCATCTGCAGCTCGACGATGCGGCAGATGCCGGCGGCGCATTCCATCGGCTTCATTTGTATTTGCTTTCCGAGAGCTTCGATGGCGTCGAAGGCCGCCTGGTGATTCAACTTCATCCTGCCGCCAGCGAAGTTCTCGGGATCGAGGTAGCCGAGCACCAACTCCGCGTCGGTGACCGTAGGCACCTTGCCGCCGCGGCCGTAGCACACCGGGCCGGGGAAGGCGCCGGCGCTGTCCGGCCCGACGCTCAGGCTGCGCGTCTCGGGCCGCACGCGCACCAGGCTGCCGCCGCCGGCGCCGATCGCCTGCAGGTCGACCTTGGGCAGGAAGTACTCGTATTGGTCGGTATTCGCCACGAACGAGTACGCCGGCTTGCCGCCGTGGATGATCGAGACGTCGAACGAGGTGCCGCCCATGTCGGTGGTGATGACGTTGTTCTCGCCCATCGCCGCGCCGAGGAACATCGACGCGGTCACGCCGGACACCGGGCCGGAGTCGAGCGTCAGCAGCGGCGCCTCGCCGGCGCGCGCCACCGGCACCGTGCCGCCGCCGCACTGGGTGATCTGCAGACCGTGGCGGTAGCCGAGCTTTTCCACTGCGGCGTTGATTCTTTCGAGATAACCGGCCATGACCGGGCCGAGATAGGCGTTCAGCGCGGTGGCGGTGACGCGCTCGTACTCGCCCCACTTGGGCGCGATGTCCACCGAGCAGGTCACGAAGATGTCTTTCGAGATTTTCTCGACCAGCGCCTTCACGCGCCGTTCGTGGGCCGGGTTCCTGAAAGACCACAGAAAGCAGATCGCGATGGCCTGCACGCCTTCCGCGACCAGCTCGCGGATCGCCGCCTCGGCTTCCTTCTCATTCAATTCGACGACGACTTCCCCGAAGCAATCGACGCGCTCCGACACCCCGCGGATCAGCCGCTTCGGCACGATCGGCGCGGGCTTGGAGGTCTCGGGGAAGTGCACCACCTTGCGGATGTCGCGCCCGCCGTAGCCGCGCGAGCCGCGCATGATGTGGATCGCGTCCTCGTGCCCCCGGGTGGTGATCAGGCCGACGCGCGCGCCCTTCTGCTGGTTGGTGGTGTTGGTGCCGACGGTGGTGCCGGGCTACAGGAACTGGATGTCGCGGCAGAAGCCGTCGAGCGTCAGGCCGAGCGCCTGCGCGCCGGCGCCGAGCGCGTCCATCATGCCGCGCGAGAAGTCCTGCGGCGTCGAGGGGACCTTGGTGGTGAGGAGCCTGCCGGCGCGGTCGACGATCGCGCAGTCGGTGAAGGTGCCGCCGATGTCGATGCCGACGAGGTAGCCCACGGCGCCTATATTAGCGGCGCTCAGCGCAGGCGCGCGGCTCGGGCTTCCTCGATCAGGCGCTGGTTCGCGGCGCGCAGCTCGCCGTCCTGTCCGGCCCAGCTGTTGGAGCGGGCGGCGAACCCCTCGGCCTGTGCGTAATCGCGCTGGCGCAGCCGCACCTGCGCCAGCTCGTGCCACAGCCGCGCGTTACGCGGCTCGATGCGCAGCGCGCGCTCGAGCGAGGCCGCGGCATTCGGCAGCCGGCCGGCGACCGCGTCGGCGCGCGCGCTTTCCATCAGCCCGGCGACTGCAGTGGTCTCGCTCCGTGCCGGCGGCAGGGGCAGGGCCTCCGGCGCGGGCGCGGGCAACGGTTCGCGTGCCGGTTCGGGTACGGTAGCGCAGCCCGCGAGGAGAAGGACAAGAAGGAGTCTCATCGCCCGAACAGCCGCTCAAGCCAGCCTTTCGCGCGAGTGACGGTCGCTTCGACCGCCTCGGCGGCGGTGTCGAGCGCGCCGGAGCAGGGCGCGCGTGCCTCCGGCGCCGAGCCCTGCACGAAGGGCAGCTCGACCGCGCCCGGGCAGCTCGTGCCGCCGCGCAGCCCACTCTCCGGGTCGATCCACACCAGCTCGATGCGCTCGGGGCGGGCGAGCGCCAGCGCTTCGGGGGAAAGCGCCGCCATCATGTCGCCCCACACCGGCAGCGCGGCCGCCGAGCCGGACAGGCGCGCCGCGCGGTTATCGTCGTAGCCGACCCACACGATCGCGAGGCGGTCGCCGCTGAAACCGGCGAACCAGGCGTCGCGCTGCTCGTCGGTGGTGCCGGTCTTGCCGGCGATCGCGAGCTCGGCCGGCAGGAACTGCTTCAGCCCCTGGCCCGTGCCTTCGCGCACCACGTCCTGCATCGCGGCGCCGAGCAGGAAGACCGGCTCGGGCGGGAAGGCCTGCTCGACTGCGAGCGCGTAGCGGGACAGGGGTTTGCCGTCCTGCGTGGTCACCTCGCGGATCGAGCGCAGCGGGGAACGGAAGCCGCCGCTGGCGATCGTCTGGTAGATCTGCGTCACCTCGAAGGGGCTCATCTCCACCGCGCCGAGCAGCGTCGCGGCGTGGGGCTTTATCTCGCGCTCGAAGCCGAGCTTGCGCACGTTGGCGAGCACCCGCTCGACGCCGAGCTCGGTGCCCAGGCGCGCCGCGGCCACGTTGTACGAGTGCGCGAGCGCCAGGCGCAGCGGCACGGCGCCGTGGAACTTCTTGTCGTAGTTGGCCGGTTCCCAGTCCGGGGCGCCGCGGCTCTTCCACAGGAACGGCCCGTCGTCGAGCGGCGTCAGCAGCGTATAGCGGGACGGTTCACTCAAGGCCGTCAAGAAAATGGCGGGTTTCAACAGTGAACCCACGGGGCGCATCGCGTCGAGCGCGCGGTTGTAGCCGGGGTAGCGCGGGTCGCGCCCGCCGACCAGCGCCTGTACCTCGCCGCTCTGCGGGTCGGTGACCACCACCGCGCCTTCGAGCCCGGGCTGGCCGAAGCGGCGCTCCCGGTCGAACTGCTCCAGGCGCCGGGTGAGCGCAGTCTCGGCGGCGCCCTGCACGCGCGGGTCGAGCGTGGTGAAGATCCTCAGGCCCTCCGAGCGCAGGTCGGACTCGTCGTAGTCGCGCCGCAGTTGCCGGTGCACCAGGCGCAGGAAGGCCGGGTAGGGCGAGGTGCCCATGGCGGTCTTGCGGCTGACGCCGAGCGGGCTGGAGCGCGCCGCCGCATACTCCTCCAGCGTGATCGCGCCCTGGTCGCGTGTCTCGCGCAGCACCAGGTTGCGCCGCTCGAGCGCGCGATCGGCGTGGCGGTGGGGGTCGTAATGCGCCGGCCCGCGGATCAGGCCGACGAGCAGCGCGCTCTCGGCGAGGTTCAGGTATTGCGCCTCCTTACCGAAGTAGTGCTGCGCCGCGAGTCCGACGCCGTGGATGGCGCGGTCGCGATCCTGACCGAAGTAGATCTCGTTCAGGTAGGTCTCGAGGATCTCCCCCTTCTCGTAGTGCATCTCGAGCAGCACCGCCATGATCAGCTCGGTGAACTTGCGCTGCAGCGTGCGCTCGGGCGTGAGGAAGAAGTTCTTCACCAGCTGCTGCGTGATCGTGCTGCCGCCCTGCACCTTGTCGGTGAACAGGCTGCGCACCGCGCGTGCCAGGCCACGCAGGTCGAAGCCGGCGTGGGTGTAGAAGCTGCGGTCCTCGACCGCGATCAGCGCCTGCACGAGCGGCTTGGGCACCTCGCCCAGGCGCACCAGCACCCGGTCCTCGTTGCCCGCCGGGTAGATGCCGCCGATCGGTAGCGGCTCGAGGCGGGCGAGCGGCAGGTCTGCCCCGGCCGCGTCGCGCAGCGAGGCGATCCTGCCGTCCTCGAACGCCACGCTCACGCCTTTCGCGGCTTGAGCCCCGTCCCAGAACACGAACGGCCGCAGGGCGAGCTCCAGCCGGTCGCCGTCGCGCAGGAACCAGCCCGATTCGCCGGGGCGCGGCGCGTCCCGGTAGCCGAGCTGCCGCAGCTCGTCCTCCACCGCCAGCGGCGTGATGCGCCGCCCCACGTGCAGCTCGAGCGGCCGCGCGAAGATGCGCGCCGGCAGCGCGAAGCGCCGGCCTTCGAACTCTGTCCGCACACGCCAATCCAGATATAACGCGAACCCGGCGACCGCCAGGGTCGCCGTGAGCAACGCGAACCTCAGGAACCTCCAGAGCTTGGAGCGGCGCGCCATCGGGGGATTCTACGTTCGCTAAGACAGCGGCCAGCCGGACAAAATCCCGGCGAAGTGCAGAATATTCAGACTACGACGTGCGAAGCGGCTCCATCGGTGCTGATGTTGGCGCCGTTCAGGTAGCGCCCGCGCTCCGAGGCGGCGAAGACCACGATGTCGGCGAGTTCTTCGGGTTCGGCGGGGCGGCCCATCGGCAGGCGGGCGACCATCTGCTTGTAGGCCTGCTCCTCGGAGATCTTGGCGCGCTTCGCTTCGGCCTTGAGGCCTTCGGCGACGCGCTCGGTCTGGGTGACGCCGGGGTTCAGGCCGACCACGCGCACGCCTTTTGAGGCGTAGGCGTAGGCGAGGCCCGCGGTGGCGAGCATGAGCGCGGCGTTGGCGGCGCCCCCGGCGAGGTGGGTGGGCGAGGCGACCTTGCCGCCGGCGCCGATGACGTTGATCACCACGCCCCTGCCGCGCTTGCCCATCAGCTTGATCAGCGGGTCGATGACGTTGATGTAGGAGAAGTACTTCGCGTCCATCCCGGCGCGCCAGGCGGCGGGGGTGAGGTCGTCGGCGTCGGTGCGCTTGGCGGCGCCGGCCGAGTTGACCAGGATGTCGATCGGGCCGAATTCCTTCTCGACGCGCGCGACCATTGCGGCGGCTGCCGCGGCGTCGGTCAGGTCGGCGGCGGTGGTGTACGCGCCGGTCACGCTTTGCTTCGCTTTCTTGAGATTTTCCTGGGAGCGGGAGACCAGGGCCACCTTCGCGCCTTCGGCGACGAACGCCAGCGCGCAGGCGAGGCCGATGCCCTTGCTGCCGCCGGTGATCAGTACTTTCTTGTCCTTCAGTTCGAGATCCATGCCGTCCTCTATTCCGCGGTGATGTTGCGCGCCTTGATCAGCTTGGAGAAGCGCACCACCTCGTTGTCGATGAACGTCGCGGCGGCATCGGGCGTGGTGAGGAAGTGGTTGAAGCCCTGCGCGAGCATCTTGTCGTGCATCTCTTTCGAGGTGAGCGAGCCGCGCAGGGCGGCGTTGATCTGGTCCACGATCAGGCGCGGCGTGCCGGCGGGGGCGAGGAGCGCGAGCCACTGCGAAAACTGGAAGTCCTTGATGCCGGCTTCCTGCATCGTCGGCACCTCGGGCAGGAGCGGCGAGCGGGTGGTATCGGTGACCGCGAGCGCGCGCAGGGTGCCGGCTTTGACGTGCGGCAGCGCCGCCGACAGGGTCGGGAAGCTCATGTCGACCTGGCCGCCGAGGGTGTCGAGAAGCGCCGGCCCGCCGCCGCGGTAGGGGATGTGCCGGATCGTAGTGCCGGTCGAGTCCTTGAACATCTCGCCGCAGAGGTGGAAGGTGGTGCCGACGCCCGCCGAGGCGTAGGACAGCTTGTCCGGGTTGGTGCGCGCCAGGCGCACCAGGTCGTCCACGGTGCCGGTCGTCGCCTTGGCCGGGACGACCAGGACGTGCGTCGCGGTGGCGACCATGCTGATCGGCGCGAAGTCCTTCACGCCCCAGTTCAGCTTGTCGAACAGCGCATGGTTGGTGGCGAGCGGGATGGTGTTGAGGACCAGGCTGTAGCCGTCGGGCTTGGCGCGCGCCGCGGCCTCCATGCCGATGTTGCCGGAGGCGCCGCCGCGGTTCTCGACGATGATGTTCCCGCGCAGGGCCCGGGCGAGCGGCTCGGAGATCAGCCGCGCCATGATGTCGACGCTGCCGCCCGGCGGGAACGGCGCGATGATGCGGATCGTCTGGCTCGGATAGGGCTGCGCGGCGGCGGGTCCCGCCAGGAGGGATAGCGAAACAAACAGCAAGCCCGCGAGCCTCGACATGAGTCGTCCTCCCCTAAGAGGTGTTTATGATAGCGGGTCGTCTCTGGGAGGAGGGATCGGTTTGAAGGCGCCGTCGTTTGCCTATGTAAAACCGCGCTCGCTCGCCGAGGTCTTCGACCTGCTCGGGCGCCCGGGCGCCAAGCTGCTCGCCGGCGGCCAGAGCCTGATCCCAGCGCTCAACCTGCGCCTGTCCTCTCCCGAGCTGCTGGTCGATATCACCGGGCTTGCGGGTTTAGCCGAAATAGATCTCATGAATGGAGCGGTCCGCGTGGGAGCACTCTGCACGCACACGCAGCTCGAGCGCTCTGCAGACCTGAGAAAGCACCTGCCGCTCGTCGCCGAAGCCGCGGCGCACATCGCGCATCCCGCGATCCGCAACCGCGGCACGCTGGGCGGCAGCCTGGCGCTCGCCGATCCGGCGGCCGAGCTGCCGGCCTGCGCGCTCGCGCTCGATGCGACGCTGATCGTCGCGGGCCGCAAGGGCGAGCGCCGCGTGGCCGCCGCCAAGTTCTTCAAGGGCCTTTTCGAGACCGACCTCAAGGCAGCCGAAGTGCTGGTCGGCGTCGAGTTTCCCAAGGCCGACCGGTCGGTGTTCCTCGAGCTGACGCGCCGCCAGGGCGACTACGCGATCGTGGGACTGGCAGGCGTCGCGAAGGCTGCCGAGAAAAGGTTGGCGTTTTTCGGCATTGGCGAAAAGCCGATTCTCCTGCAGCCCGGGTCGCTGGAAGAAGCAAAGGCATCGCTTCCCATGCCGGCGGCGGATCTCTACCACTCGCCGGCCACCAAGCTGCACCTCGCGAAAGTGCTGATCGAGCGCGCATGGACCAGGCTGTCCTGATCACGCTGACCGTGAACGGCGCGCAGGTGACGCGCCGCGTCGCCGCGCGCACGCACCTGGTCGATTTCCTCAGGGAAGAATTGGGGCTGACCGGCTCGCACGTCGGCTGCGAGCACGGGGTGTGCGGCGCCTGCACGCTGCGCGTCAACGGCGACATCGTGCGCGGCTGCCTGATGCTCGCGGTGCAGGCGAACGGCTGCCGCGTCGAGACCATCGAGGGCCTGTCGGACTCGAAGGAGCTGGAGAAGCTGCAGAAGGCGTTCCACGATCGCAATGCGCTGCAATGCGGCTTCTGCACTCCCGGAATGCTGATGGCGGCACAAGATTTATTGAAATCGGGGAAACGCGCGAGCCGGGATGAAATAAGAAGCCACATTTCGGGGAACTACTGCAGGTGCACGGGATACCAGGCGATCGTCGATGCCATCGAAGAGGTCATGAATGGGTAAGGCGGAGCTGCCTCTTCACGCACCCGGGACGCAGGTCGACAAGGGCTACATCGGCCAGAGCGTGCCGCGGCCGAACGCGCAGCGCCTGCTGCAGGGGCGCGGCGCCTTCACCGACGACCTGCGCTTCCCGCGACTCGCGCACGTGGCGTTCTTCCGCAGCCCGTATGCGCATGCGCGGATAAAGCGACTGGACTTTTCAAATGCAAGAAAACAACCCGGTGTTATCGGCGTCTTCGATGGCCGGGCGGTGGCGGAGTACTGCACGCCGTGGGTCGGGGTGCTCGCGCACCTGAAGGGCATCAAGTCGCCGCCGCAGCACGCCATCGCTATCGAGCGCGCCTGCTGGCAGGGCGAGGCAGTCGCCGCGGTGGTCGCCGAATCGCGCGGCCTCGCAGAGGATGCGGTGGCGCTGATCGAGGCCGAGTGGGACGAGCTGCCCGTGGTCGTCGATATGGAAGATGCGCTTGCCGGGAATCCGGTGATTCATCCGGACCTCGGCGACAACATCTGCTTCAAGCGCGAGCACGACACCGGCGGCGTCGACGAGGCGTTCGCCAAGGCCGACCTGGTGGTCGAGGACACGTTCCATTTCGGCCGCCACACCGGCGTGTGCCTCGAGGGCCGCGCGATCCTCGCCGACTACAACGCCGCCGAGCATTCGCTCACCGTGTACCACGCCACCCAGGCGCCGCACATGATGCAGGACATCTTCTCGCGGCATCTAAACATTCCCGAGGGCAACGTGCGCGTGATCGCCAAGGACGTCGGCGGCTCCTTCGGCATCAAGGTGCACGTCTACGCCGACGAGATGGCGACCGCCGCGCTGTCGGTGATGCTGCGCCGGCCGGTGAAGTTCATCGCCGACCGGCTGGAATCGTTCCTGTCGGATATCCATGCGCGCGAGCACCGGGCGAAAGTCAGATTGGCGGTTTCAAAGGAAGGGCAAATTCTTGCCTTCGATCTCGACGACCTGACCGCGATCGGGCCGTACTCGGTCTACCCGCGCACCAGCGGCATCGAAGGCAACCAGGTGGTGAACCTCACCGGCGGCCCGTACAAGCACCAGAAGTACAAGGCGCGCATGCACGTGGTGTTCACCAACAAGAACGTCTGCTGCCAGTACCGCGCGGTCGGCCACCCGATCGCGGTGGCGCTCACCGAGGGCATCGTCGACCTGGCCGCGCAGAAGCTCGGCATGGATCCTGCGGAGTTCAGAAGGAAGAACCTGATCGCGGATGACGCCTACCCGTATACGTTTCCGTCGGGCATCAAGTTCGAGAAGCTCTCGCACCACCAGGCTCTCGATCGGCTGTTGCAGTTGATGTCTTATGAAGAACTTAAACGGGAAAGAAACGAGCTCAGGAAAAAGCGCATCTATCGGGGGATAGGCCTCGCCGCCATGATCGAGGTGACCAACCCGTCGCCCGCGTTCTACGGCGTCGGCGGCGCGCGCATCTCGGCGCAGGACGGCGCGACGCTGCGCCTGGAGCCGACCGGGATGGTGACCGTGATGTGCAGCGTCACCGAGCAGGGCCAGGGCACCGAGGGGATATTCGCGCAGATCGCGGCAAGTGCTGTCGGGGTTTCTATTGAAAAAATTAGAGTTATTACGGGCGATACGGGCGTCACGCCTTACGGCGGCGGCACCTGGGCGTCCCGCGGCGCGGGCATCGGCGGCGAAGCAGTGCTGCTCGCGGGCCGCGCATTGCGGGCGAACATTCTGGACGTCGCTGCCCATGTATTGAAGCTTGAGAAGGTAGAATTGGACATTAAAGATAATAGTATTATCAATAAGTTAACGAGAGAACCTAAGCTTCCTCTAGAGGAGCTCGGCCGCGTCGCCTATTTCCGCCCGGACACGCTGCCGCTCGATTTCCAGTCGGAGCTCACGGTCACGCGCCACTACACGCCGCGCCAGTACGGCTTCACCTTCACCAACGGCATCCAGGCCTCGCTGGTCGAGGTGGATCCCGATACCGGCTTCGTCAAGCTGCTCAAGCACTGGTGCGTCGAAGACTCGGGCACGCTGATCAACCCGATGCTGGTCGACGAGCAGCTGCGCGGCGGCGTGGTGCAGGGCATCGGCGCGGCGCTGTACGAGGAGTGCCTGTACAGCCCCGAGGGCCAGCTGCTCAACGGCAACATGGCCGACTACCTGGTGCCGATGTCGGGCGAGATGCCCGATATCGTCTGCGCGCACATCGAGACGCCGACGCTGCAGTCGCAGCTCGGCGCCAAGGGCGTCGGCGAGGCCGGCACTGCCGGCGCGCCCGGCGCCGTAATGAACGCGATCAACG
>CAZNVH010000016.1:0-55703 GCA_964576525.1 uncultured Enterobacteriaceae bacterium | reverse complement strand
CACGGTGAGCGATGCGAATGCCGATGTCGGCCCGACCTATGTGAGCGGCGACACCGACACGGACAGCGCACTGGACGTGGGCGAGACCTGGACCTACAGCGCGTCGCACACCGTGACGCAGGCCGAGATTGACTCCAACGGCGGTGGCGACGGCGATCTGGACAACACGGCCTACGCCGACAGCGGCCAGACCGATCCGGACAGCGACGACGAGAGCGTGCCGGTCGATCAGAACCCATCCATCGACATCGAGAAGCTTGTATCGGTCGACGGTGGATTCAACTTTGTCGACGCTGATTCGCCCACCGGGCCGACCTTGGTCAACACGGCCGGAATCGACCCGCAGTTCAAGCTGGTGGTAACCAACACCGGCAACGTGACCCTCACCGACGTGGTAGTGACGGACACCCTGGGTACCGCCACAACCTTAGATGACGTCACCTACAACGTCGGCACACTCACGGTCGGCAGTGGCCCACAAGTCGTCGACCCCGGGTACACGCTCCCCTGGGAGTTTGGGCAGCACACCAACACAGCGACGGCCGTCAGCGACGAGGGCGCCACAGACTCCGACGACGCCAACTACTTCGGCATGTACGGCGGGCTGGTCACCAACTCCTCGCTGTGCACGTTCGATACCAACTCCGAGCTGGCCGGCGATCAGTTCAACCTGATCTTCACGCCGGACTTCAAGCTGGGCGGCGGCAACTACAAGCTCTCCGACAGCAACCCCGGGCAGTTCTTCTACAACGTCTTCTATCAGGGGACCGGTGCAAGCACGGTTGACGATGGCGATCCGGATAACGGGGACGAGACGCTGGACGACTTCACCGACTTCACGTTCGAAATTCCTTTCCCGTTCGTGACGCAGGGGGCCGTTCCGGTGCATGTCTACAGCTCGGTGACGGTCGACGAGGAGAGCGGCCAGATCTGCCTCACGCCGGGTACCGAGATTGCCAACTACAAGGTGGCCGACCTGATCGTTACCGATAGTGACGACGATGGCAATTACGAATACACCATCGCCGGCGTGGATACGGCGGGCTTCGTGTACATCAACATGCACCTGGACTACGGGCTGGAGAAATCGACCGGGTACATTCGCAGCACCCCGAGTTCGGGCACGGACAACGCGGTGGACAATCCGAACTTGGCTGGCGTTCTCCCCGCCATCCTTGACGGCCATAACTACGACTTCTCTGCGGAAGCCGATAACGCTGCCATCGCCGGCAGCGAAGACAGCATCGTCAACAACAACATCTTCAAGAACCTCAAGGGTCTTGGCGGCATGTTCCAGGATGACGACGAGAGTCCGCTCGCGAACCAGCACCTTGGGGTCTTTAAGACGTCCGACGGAACGTTTATGGGTGACGCGTGGACGGACCAAGACGGCTGGTACTACGCTCAGTTCCTGGCGACGGGCAAGGCGACCAGCTATACGGTCGTGTGGGATCGGGAGGGCGACGCCAGCAGCAGCGAAGCGTTCGCTGCGACCGACTGGGCTGAGGACTTTTCCAAGACCACCAGCATGGGAGGCTCCGCCGGCAAGTGGGCGCAGGTGGACTTCACGGTCGACGACCCAGTGGGCTACAGCCCGCCTACGGATTATCTGATCGACTCGTACGCTTCCATCCTCTGACGAGGAGGGCGTAGCGCCCCTGCCACCCGCGCAGAGGGGCTTTGCCTAAAAGCGTGGCGACTTCGGTCGCCACGTTTTTTTTGCCGCGCGAAGATCCGAGTCGGTATTCATCCTGCGGCTAATTTAGTCCACGGCCGGGACCTTGAAGCTCCGCGGTTCCTCCCCCCGCTGGTGAATCTCCCACATCGTCGTGTAAGCCGCCTCGATATGCCGCCTGAAGCGGTCCGTGTCGAACAAGGGCTTGGTCAGGCGCTCCCGCGCGAGCTTCTCTTTGATTTCCCGAAGCAAGACCTCATCGGTCGCCAGCTTCAGCGCCAGGGATTCGTAGTCTTCCAGGGTGTAGGTCACCAATTCAGGCAGCCCTGCTGCGTGAAGCAGACTGCCGGCGACACGGCCGGCAAAAGTGCGTCCCGCACAAGTCACTACAGGCAGCCCTGCCCACAGCGCATCGCTTGCCGTCGTGTGAGCGTTATACGGCAACGTATCCAGGAACACATCGCCGAGGCGGTGCCTTGCCAGGTGATCCTCGAGCTTAACCTTCGAGGCGAAGACCAGCCGGTCTGACGCAACGCCCCGCGCCTGTGCCTCACGCCGGAGATTGGCGATCGTTTCAGCATTACGCTGGTACAGCCAGAGGACACTGTGCTCCACTCTCTGCAGCAGCCGCATCCAGATGTCGAAGATCTGAGGCGTGAGTTTATAGTTATTGTTGAAGCAGCAAAACACGAACACCTGCTCAGGTAGCCCCACCTCGGCACGGGTCGGGGTACGCTCGCTGATCTTGCGCTTCGAGTCGTTGGCCTGATAGCACTCCGGCAAGTACACGACTTTCTCTACATAATGATTCTGGTGGTCTCTCGGAATCACAAATTCGTCAGCGATGACATAGTCGATGTAGTCCGCCCCCATGGTGCCGGGGAAACCAAGGTAATTCACCTGTATCGGCGCAGGACGTCGCGCAAGTATGCCGGTGCGGGCGTCTCTCGTGAATCCCCGCAAATCGACCGCGATATCCACCTCCAAATCCCTCAGCACCCTTGCGACTGCCTCATCACTGTCTGCCCGGACGTCGATGAACCGTTCAAGGCCGTTCACCAGCCGGGAACGCATCTCGCTCTGCGTGTCTGGGCCGAAGGAAATCCCGATGGTTTCGAACTGTGACCGGTCATGTTGCTCTAGAAGCCCCGCAATCAAATAGGCATTCGCGTGATCGTGAAAGTTTGCCGACAGGTAGGCCAATCGTATCCTGTCGTGCTGATATCGCGGCCCCTTCACAGGCGGTGGCCGGATTGCCGGGAACGTGTCTTTGACGAAAGTGGTGGCACAGGCAAGCTGATCAGCGGGGCTATGCGAGAAGGCGAGAAACATGAATGGAACAGAGGCACGCTTCCCGGACTGCACCTTGTCCACAAGACGCTGTTCTATGAGATCGCGATTTTCCCAGTCGCAGACGTGCGCTCTGCAGTACGCCGTGTGGCCGGATGCGTATCTGTGATCCGGGTTAATCGCTAGGGCCTTTTCGTAGCTTCCAATCGCTTCCTTATAACGGCGCAATGCGGTTAGCGCATTACCGTGGCTGTTGAGCGCATCGGCATGATCAGGCTTAACCGCCAGGGCTTTTTCGTAGCTCCCGATCGCCTCTTCATAACGACCGAGCGCATGGAGCGCATTGCCGCGGTTGCTGAGCGCATCGGCATGGTCAGGCTTGACTATCAGCGCCCTGTCGAAGCTCGCAATGGCTTCCTCATGACGGTTCAGCCTAGTTAAGACAATGCCTCGGTTGCTCAGCGCATTAGCATGAATCGGGTTGATCGCCAGGGCCTTGTCAAAGCTCGCAATAGCTTCTCCATGGCGGTTCAGTCTGGCTTGTGCTATGCCGCGGTTGCTGAGCGCGTCGGCATGGTTAGGTTTGATTGCCAAGGCTTTGTCGAAGCTCGCAACCGCCTCTTCGTGACGATCGAGTGCTTGGAGTGCATTGCCGCGGTTGGTGAGCGCATCAGCGTGGTCGGGCTTGATCGCCAGCGCTTTGTCGGCACTCGCAATCGCCTCCTCAAGACGGTTCAGTTTGGCCAGCGAAATACCGAGGTTGGCGTGTGCCTCTGCGGATCTGGGATCCTGTTCAAGCGCAAGCGAGATCAGTTTGATCGCAGCCTCGTGTCTCCCCTCTTGTCCCCGCAGAACGCCCACCAAACGAAGCGCGTCGAAATGGTTCGGCCGCAACTTCAGGACCGCCTGATACAGCCGCTCCGCGTCCTTCAGCTTGCCTTGCTGATGAAATCTGAGCGCTTGCTTAATCACCTTTTGGATATCGAGCGATTGCGGCTTGCGGATCGGCGGTTTGGGCATCAGTTTGTGTGCAACTCAGGGCTGGGGCGATGACTCACCAGTCGTCTACATTTCGTAATCGTATTACACCGGGCGATGGGGTCAGGCCTTACCCGCCCCCGCGACATGCGGGCGCGCTTGGCGGCCGCGGCCCGCGCCGCACGGATGACACTGGTATGCGGTCGTCGGAGAGGACTTCTTCAAGTCGGTAGACATAGCGGCGAAGAGCCGCCGATCGGGAGCGTGGCGACTTGGGGTCGCCACGCTTTTTTTGCGCCCGCCTCCGTGAATTTGTGCCGATGGACCGGCACGCCGTGACTTTGTGCGCACGCACCGCGACAGAGTCGGCACCCGGTAGGACCTAGTTCCTTCAGCACCGTATTGTTAAACAACATCATGGTTTCGCTCGTGCGCGCTGACCCCGTCGAAGCGCACGAAGGGAGACCATGCAATGAACCGAATTCCCGCAATCTTCGCCGCCGCGGCGCTGCTAGCCGCCGCGGCCGGAACCACGCTTGCCCAGAACCGCCCGCCGCTCCCCGAGCGGTACGTCGCGGGGCGCCTTCTGGTTCAGCCGCGCCCCGGTCTCTCGCTGGCCGAACTCGACAGGATCCTCACGCCCCATGGCGGCCGCCGCGGGCAAGTGATCAAGCAGATCAACGTGCACATCATCGAGCTGCCGCCGCAGGCGAACGCGGTTGCGGTGGCGGATGCACTGCGCAACAACCGCCATCTCAAGTTTGCCGAGGTGGACGGCGTGTTGCCCCCTTTGTTTTATCCCAACGATCCGCGCTATCCGAACGAGTGGCACCTGCCAAAGATCGGGGCGGGAACCGCATGGGACTCCGCGCAAGGAAATGGCGTCACGATCGCGATTCTCGACAGCGGCGTGGACACGACGCATCCGGATCTCGCGCCGCAGTTGGTCCCCGGCTGGAACCATTACGACAACAACGGCAACGTCACTGACGTCACCGGGCACGGCACGGCCGTGGCGGGCATCGCGGCGGCGGCCGGCAACAACAGCACCGGCGTTGCCTCCGTGAGCTTCGGCTCCCGAATCATGCCGCTGCGGGTCACCGACACGGCCGGCAACGGGTTCTACAGTCTCATGGCCGCCGCGCTGACCACCGCGGCGGACAACGGCGCCCGGGTGGCCAACATCAGTTTCCTCGGCGTGTCGCTCAGCTCGACGGTTGACAGCGCCGCCCAGTACATGCGCAGCAAGGGCGGGGTCGTGGTCGTTGGTGGCGGGAACAGCGCTGACCTGCGGACCGATCCGCCGCGGTCCTCTCTAACGGTCGTGGCAGCGACGGACAGCAATGATGCGCGCGCAAGCTTTTCGAGCTGGGGCGACTACATCGACATCGCGGCACCCGGGGTCGGCCTCTGGACGACATGGCAGGGCGGAATCTATGCGGGGATGAGCGGGACTTCCGCGGCGAGTCCGGTCGTCGCGGGCGTCTACGCGCTGATGATGAGCGCCAAACCCGGGCTGCAACCCGGGACCTACGACAGCATCCTGTTCACCACCGCGCAGGACCTCGGCACCGCCGGCCTCGACCAGCAGTTCGGCTACGGCCGGGTGAACGCGGCGGCCGCCGTCTCGAAAGCCATGCAGACTTCGGCGACCGATACCCAGGCGCCCACCGCCGCAATCGCTTCACCGACCAGCGGGAAGGTGTCCGGGCTGGTGCCGGTGGATGTCACGGCCACGGACAACGTCGCCGTCGCGCGGGTGGAGCTGTACGTGAACGGTTCGCTCAATGCGACCGACACGCTCGGGCCGTACGGCTTCACGCTCGATTCGACCCAGTATCCGGACGGGCAGGCGACCCTGCAGGCGCGCGCGTACGACGCCGCGGGCAACGCGGCCTCGTCGAGCACGGTCACGGTGACCGTCGCCAACGACACCACACCGCCCACCGTTACGATCACGAATCCCACTAACGGCAGCGTCGTGAGCGGGACGGTATCCATCAACGTCTCCGCCACGGACGACCAGAAAGTCGCCAAGATCGCCCTTACGATCGACGGCAAGGAGGTCGCGATTTCGTACGGTTCGTCGCTCACCTACAGCTGGAGCGTGCCGAGACCCAAGGGAAAGAACCAGGCCAGCTCGACGATCACGGCGCGCGCGGAGGATCCCGCCGGCAACGCCAAGACGGCGTCGGTGAGCGTCACCAAGCAGTGAGGAACAGGGAGCCATGAGGGTCAGACTCGACGTGATTTGAGACGAGCGCGCCACACGTTCTCCCGGCCACGTGACCCTGTTTCTTGGTAATCTCTTGGTAATCCAGCCTGCGCAGTCAAGGGCGCAGTTCGGCCGACCAGGAGAAAACGCATGGCCAAAGAAGAGACCAAGACCGAGACCACAGGCGCCACGGGCGCGCCGCAGCGGCGCTTGCGGATGGACACGGCCAATATGAAAAGCGCCTACTGCAACTTCTTTGCCGCGCAGGATAGCCCGAACGAGGTGGTGCTCAACTTCGGCTTCAACCAGGGCCTGGGTTCGACCCAGCAAGACCTGCAGGTGCAAATGCTTCAGCAGGTCATCCTCCATCCGGCCACGGCGCGCCGGATCAAGGACACATTGGTGGCGCTGTTCGAGAAGCGCGACGCCCGTCCGGCGCGCGCGACAGCGCCACCGGACTCCCCGAAGAAGCCGAACTGAGCATCAAGGGTCGTCCCCACGGGGGCGCAGCCCGATCATTTCCCGCCTTCTTGTCTTTGGCCTGCTCTGCTTCTGGAGCGGATGGGCGATTCCGGCGGAGGAAAACTGGGAGCTCTTCGCCACCAGCAAAACCACCAAGGTTCACTTCGACCGCGGCTCGGTGAAGCAAGCCGAGGGCTACGTCCGCTACAACGTCCGCATCGAATACGCCGAAACACGCGAGACCCGCGACAAGAGATACCGTTACCGGTCCGCTATCAACGGGCTGGCGGTGCAGTGCGACGCGAAAACATTCGCGGTCACGTCGATTGCCCTGTTTGACGAAGCCGGAGCGCGGCTTGCCGGAAGCTCGAGGGATCGCGAGCGCTGGGAAAAGACGCTGAAGGAAGTCGCGGCCGGCGGCGTTCAGGCGAGGGGCCTTCAGCACGCGTGCGCGCTCGCGAGGGGAGAAAACCCGCCGCCGCCCGATGCGAGAGCCGAAGCCCGGCCCGCGGGGAAAACCACGATCGGGGCCGGCATCGTTGCGACCCGTGACGGCATGATCGTCACCAATCACCATGTGGTGGACGGCTGCTCGGCCATCGTGGTCCTGGATTCGCATAAGAACCGGGCTTCCGCCGAGCGCGTCGCCTCGGATTCGAAGAACGACCTCGCGCTGATCCGCGCGAGCCGGAGCTTTCCCGAGGTAGCGGCATTCCGCAAAGGCGTGCAGCTACAGGCGGGCGAGTCGGTGACGGTGGTCGGCTATCCGCTCGCCAGCATCCTGGGGAGCGAGCCGAACGTCGCTTTCGGCTACGTGAGCGCCACCGCCGGGCTGCGGGGAGACGCCTCGACCTTCCAGATTTCCGCTCCGATCCACAAGGGGAACAGCGGCGGGCCGATCCTCGACCAGAGCGGCAACGTGACCGGCATCGTGAGCTCCAAGCTCGATGCGCTCGCGGTCCAGAAACGGACCGGCGACCTGCCCCAGAACATCAGCTTTGGCGTGAAGGGAGAAATCGCCCAGCTGTTCCTGGAAGCGCAGAACGTGGGCTATCAGAGCAGCGACGCGAAGCGCAAGCTGGAAAACACGGAGCTCGCGGCGATCGGCAAGGCGATCACGGTCCTGGTCGCCTGCCGCAAGATGCCTTGAGCTGCCGCTGGCCTGCCCTCATTTCGCGCCGCCCGCATCGTAAAGCGGCTCGCGCATCGAGCGCTGCAGGAAGCCGGTGATCGGGTCGAGCACGTACAGCAGCGCCGAGCGCGCTGCCGTCTTGATGAAGACCTCCGCCGGCATGCCCGCCTGGAGCTTGAGGTCGCCCGCTTTCGCCAGCGCATCCGGTGTCACGCGCACGTGCACCACGTAGTAGACCAGTCTTTCCGCCTTGTCCTCCATGCGGTCGGCGGACACGTAGATGACCGACCCCACGACGGTCGGCGTGATGCGCTGCCGGAACGAGGTGAGCCGCACGTCGGCTTCGGCGCCCACGCTCACATGATTGATGTCCTCCGGGCGGATGCGCCCCTCGATGATGAGCTCGATATTGTCGGGAACCACATCGAGGATCGGGTCGCGCGGCCCGATGACCGCGCCCACGGTCGTGAACTTCAGGCCCACGACCTCGCCGGGGATCGGGGCGGCGATGCGTTGACGGTCGGCTGCATCCTGGAAAGGCCGCAACCGTTCTCGCAGGTCCAGGATCTGGACCGTCGCCTGGCGCATTTCCGCCGCGGCCTCCTGCATCATGGTGGTGCGCAGACTCTCCACCCGCAGTTGCAACTCGGACACCTTCCCGCGGGCGGCGGCAAGGTCCGCCTCATGCTCGCCGAGCCGCGCCTCGACGTCGGCCAGGCTGCGCTCCAGCCCGAGGATCCGCAGCTTGCTGATGAACCCGTCCTTGAGCAAATCCCGGTTGGACTCGAGCTCTTCACGCGCGAACTTGACGGCGGCCCGGTCCGCCTTGATCTGCTCCCCGCGCGCGCGAATCTCGGACTGAATGTCGCCGATCTGCGCGCGGAGCAACTTTAGCTGGGTATCGTAAGCGTCGCGCCGGGCGCGAAACACCGTCATTTCACGCCGCAGGAGCTCCTTCACACGGGCGTCGCTTTCGCGCTTGAGCAGCTCCGCGGGGAAGGATACGTTTCCAGCCCATAGCTGTTCGGCCGTCAGGCGCGCCGCCTTCGCGAGCTCGCCGTCGAGCTGGGTCTGCACCATTTCGATGCCCGCTTCCACGCGCATATCCTTGAGGACGATCAGTGTTTCGCCAGCCTTGACCCTGCTGCCGTCGCGCACGCGTATCTCGCCGATGATGCCGCCTTCCTGGTGCTGGACGGTCTTGCGGTTCATGTCAACCTTGACGGTGCCCGGGGCGATGACCGCGCCGCTCACCGGCGCGAGTGCCGCCCAGACGCTCACCGCGAGCACCAGCACCAGGATCCCGCCGAGGCCGGCGCGAATCAGGCGGCGCAGACTCTGGGCTTCGTCGGTGTCCGCAGCCGGTATCAGGGGATTGTCGGGCGTGTCAGCCATGGTCTTACCCTCTCGGCACGATCTTCCCGGCCACAACGCCCTGGCCGGCGTCGGGGGCGGGGGCCAAGCTCGACCGCGGCAGGACTTCGGCAAGGGTCCCGAACTTCTCGACCGCACCGTGGATCAGGACCATGACCTTGTCCACGGCCGCAAGCAGGGGCAGGCGGTGGGTGATGATGACCAGCGTGACGCCGTCCGCCTTCAGCTGGCGAATCGCGTCCGCGAGGGCCGCCTCGCCGGCGTTGTCGAGATTCGAGTTCGGCTCGTCGAGCACGACGAGCTTCGGGTTGCCGTACAGCGCGCGTGCGAGCGCGAGGCGCTGGCGCTGGCCCGCCGACAGCAGCGCTCCGCCCTCGCCGACCGGCGTGTCATAGCCCTGCGGCAGGGCCAGGACCATTTCGTGCGCGTTGGCGCGCGTCGCCGCCCTGATGACCTCCTCGGAATCCACCTCGCCCAGGCGGGCGATGTTCGCGCTCACGCTGCCGGCGAAGATCTCGACGCTCTGCGGCAGATAGCCGACGTGGGGACCGAGACGCTCCCGGGGCCAGGACCGGATGTCGGCGCCATCCAGCCGGACCGCTCCCGAAATCGGGTGCCAGACACCGACGATGAGGCGCGCCAGGGTTGATTTGCCGGCCGCGCTCGGCCCGACGATCCCCAGCGAGCTGCCGGCCTGGAGCGCGAACGACACGCGCCGGATGATCGGCAGCTCCTGTCCGCGCAAGCCGAAGACGACGTTCTCGACCGCGAGCGCGCCCTTGGGCGGGGGCAAGTTCATCGGTTCGGGGGCCTTGGCCTCGGAGGCGAACACCTGGTTCAGGCGGTCGTAGGCGCCGCGCGCATCCACCAGGCTCTTCCAGCCGGCAATCAACGATTCGACCGGCGCGAGCGCGCGCCCGAGGATGATGGTTGCCGCAATCATGATGCCGGGAGTCGACAGCTGCTCGATCGTGAGCCAGGCGCCGACCGCCAGCATGACCACCTGGAGGATCTGGCGCAGGAACCGGGTCGTGCTGGTGAGAAAGCTTCCAACCTGGTTCGCCTCGAGCTGGGACTTGAGCACTTTCTGGCTCATTTCGCGCCAGTCCTGGGTCACGTTGCCCACCATGCCGAGGGCAGCGACCACTTCCGCATTGCCGAGGCTCTGGTCAACGAAGCGCCCCGCCACCCGTGCGTCGGTCTGCATCGCTTCGAGCGAGCGACGCGAAAGCTTTTCGTTCAGGACGGTAAGGCCCAGCAACAGCAACGCGCCGAGCAGCGCCACGACCCCCAGCGTCGGGTGAAACAGGAAAATGACCACGATGAACAGCGGCACCCACGGCGCATCGAAGATCGCGAGAATGCCGGGGCCCGTGAGGAACCCCCTCAGCGCGTTGATGTCGCGCAGGCCATGCAGCGAGAGCGAGCGGTTCGCGTGAGCGCTCTGGCGGAGCATGCTCGCGAGAACACGCGGGCCGAGCAGCTTCTCGAGCTTGATTGCCGCTCGCGTGAGGAGCCGCGAGCGGATGGTGTCGAGATACGCCATGAAGAACAGCGCGAGCAGGGTCAGCACGAAGAGCATGATCAGCGTCTCGCCGCTGCGGCTGCTCACTACCCGGTCGAAGACCTGGAGCATGAACAGCGCGGGCGCCAGCATGAGCATGTTGATGATCAGGCTGAAGAACGCTGCGTACAGAAAGTACGCCCGGAACTGGGATGCGAATTCGCGCATGCAAGAGTACAGAGACAACCTTGAAATCAAAAGGATACGCCATCTTTCGCTACCAATACAAGGGCCGCCCTTTTTGCATCACAAGAGACCGGCGGGCCTTCGCGACTTACGAAAAGATCGGCGTCCGATTCGAGCTCATCAACTGAGGCTTACCTGGAAAGCCAATCCGGACAGGGCAGCCCTTTTTCCTTGAGAAAAACCGGGTTGAACAGCTTCGACTGGTAGCGCGTGCCGGAGTCGGCCAGGATCGTTACCACCGTGTGGCCGGGTCCGAGCTCTTTGGCGAGACGGATGGCGCCGGCGACGTTGATGGCGCTCGAGCCGCCGAGGCACAGGCCTTCGTTCTTCAGCAGGTCGAACAGCAGCGGAATCGCTTCCTGGTCGGGGATCGCGTAGGCGTCGTCCACCTGCGCGCCTTCGACGTTCTTCGTCACGCGCCCCAGGCCGATGCCTTCGGTGACCGAGGAGCCCTCGGACTTGAGCTCCTTGCGCTTGAACCAGGAGTACATCGCCGCGCCCATCGGGTCGGCGGCCACGACTTTGATTTTGGGGTTTTTTTGTTTTAGAAAAGCACTGACTCCTGCGATGGTGCCCCCGGTGCCGATGGCGCAAGTAAATCCGTCCACCTTGCCCTCGGTCTGCGCCCAGATTTCGGGGCCGGTGCTGCGGTAGTGACCGTCGCGGTTGGCGGTGTTGTCCCACTGGTTGGCCCAGAAGCCGCCGATCTCCTTCGCCACGCGCTCGGAGACGTGCACGTAGTTGTTCGGGTCCTTGTAGGGCACGGCCGGGACCTCGCGCAGCTCGGCGCCGCACAGCCGCAGCATGTCCTTCTTCTCCTTGCTCTGCGTGTCGGGGATGACGATCACGGTGCGGTAGCCGCGCGCGTTGCCCACCAGCGCGAGGCCGATGCCGGTGTTGCCGGCGGTGCCCTCGACGATCGTGCCACCCGGCTTGAGCAGCCCGCGCTTCTCGGCGTCGAGGATCAGGTACAGGCCGGCGCGGTCCTTGACCGAACCACCTGGGTTGAGGAACTCGGCCTTGCCGAGGACGTTGCAGCCGGTGAGCTCGGAGGCGCGGCGCAACCGGATGAGCGGCGTGTTGCCGATGGTGCCGACGAAGCCGTCGCGGATTTCCATCACGAGGATGTTGCTGCTCCGAGTCCTGCGATTCTTCCAAGTGTAATCGCGGAGAGCAGTCCGTTGCCGGACAGGTAGCCCCACACCTGTGCGCCGGAAATGCCGCAGGCTGCACCGCCGCCGGCGAACAGTCGGGGCAGCGGCTTGCCGCTCTTGTCGAGCACCCGCGCCTTCTCGTCGACGACCAGCCCGCCCTGGGTATGGAAGAGAGCGCCGGTCACCTTGACGGCGTAGTAGGGCGGGACGAGCTTGGGCTTGGTGGTGAAGTCCCGTCCGAACGGGTCTTTTGCCTTTCCATCAACGAATTTTTCTACGATGGCGAGGGTTTCCCGCAGGCGAGGCAGGTCCGGAGCCGGCCGGATCGCTCCCGCGGTCTGCGCATCGCGGTAGTCGAAGAAGGTCATGCCGAGCTGGTGCAGCCGCTCGTCGTAGATGCACCAGGCGAAGCCGCCCGGCTGCTCGAGGACCGGCAGGCATTGCTCGGAGTACCCGAGGTGCTCGTTCGAAAAGCGTTGACCGTCTTTGTTGACCTGAATCCCGCCCTCGGTCATCAGCGCCCAGGTCACCAGGATGTTCTGCGGCGTCGCTACCGAGCCATGTCCCTGGTAGGCGCCCATGTGCTTCACTGCCGCGCCGAGCGCGGTTCCCCAGCGCACGGCGTCGCCCTGGTTGCCGGCGTGGCCGAAATACAGAGCGCCGGCGATCTCGGGGATGTGCTCCTTCACCATCGCGGCGTTGCCGCCGAAGCCGGAGCAGGCGAGGACCAGCGCGTCGAATTCGACCTGCTCGGTCTTGCCGTCGGGTCTTTGGAAGCTCAGCTTGCTTGCGGTGACGTCGGTGACCGTCGCTGAACAGAGCAAGTCGATTCCACTCGCGGCCTTCAGCAAGGAGGCCATGAGCGCGGCGCCGGTTTTCTCCGGAACCGAATGCATGCGCGCCACGCCGTGGCCGGGGTAGAGGAAGCCCTGCACCAGCCCGAACGGCACGCCGTGCTCGTCCGCCAGCCATTCGATCGCCGGCCCCGAGGCTTCGCACAGGGCCCGGGCGAGACGCGGGTCCGCTTGGCTGGCGTTCTTTTTCTGAACATCCAGAAACATCCTTTCCGGCGAATCCTCCACGCCGGCCGCGCGCTGGAACCGGGTTCCGGCGGCGGGCACGAAGCCCGACGAGAGGGCCGTCGAGCCCGCGGCGGTTCGATCTCTTTCCAGGACCAATACTTCCTTGCCAGCGTCTCGCGCGGCGAGCGCAGCGGTGAGGCCGCAGGCCCCGGCGCCGACGACGACGACCGGGACCTTCAAGCCGTCGGGCGGTGCAGGTAGCGGCCGCGCGGCTTGCCCACCACCTTGCCGTTCTCGCAGATGAGCCCGCCCCGGAGAAAGGTTGCTTTTACTTTACAACCCAATTCAATTCCCTCGAAAGGCGTATACCCCTGCGTCGACTCGGAGTCGCGCGCGCGGATCGTCCAGGTGTCGTGCGGGTCGACCAGCGCGAGGTCGGCGTCGAGGCCGGGCGCGATGTCGCCTTTCGAGTTCAGCCCGAAGCGCTTCGCGGGATTGGCGCTGGTGAGGGCCGCGATCCTGTTGAGCGACAGGCCGCGGCGAGTTCCTTCGGACACGAGCGCCGGCAGCAGATATTCGGTGCCGCCGAAGCCGGATTTGGCGAGCCAGATGTTTCCGAAGGCCTTCTTCGCCACCTTGGTCTCGTGGCGGCAGCAGGCGTGGTCGCTGACTACCCAGTCCACCTTGCCCTCGAGCAGCTTCTCCCACAGGAACTCCACATCTTCGCGGGGCCTGATGGGAGGGTTTACTTTTGCAAAAACACCAGAAGGAGAGTTCGTGTCGAGGATCAGGTGGCCGATCGTCACTTCGCGCCGGAAATCGACGTGCGGGAACACCTCGGCCATCTGCAGCGCAGCCGAGAGGGCCTTTCGGGAACTCAGATGCAAGAGATTGATTGTCGGAAGCGCGGTCTCGTGGGCCAGGTAAGAGGCGACGAATACCGCGAGGCCTTCGGAATGCGGCGGGCGAGCTGCGTGGTAGGCGGCGAGGCCCTTGAGCTTCGGGTTCTTCTCGGCCAGCGCGGTGTACGCGGTCATGATCTCCGCGGTCTCGCAGTGCAGCGACAGGCTGATCTGGCTCGCCAGCTTCGGCATCTTCTCGCGCGCCGCCTGCACGCCGCGCATCACGAACTCGAAGTGCGCATAGTCGTAGCGCTCGCCCGGCTTGATCATGAGGAACTTGCGCTGGTCGTCGGAGCGGCCGTGCAGCCCGTGCGAGCCGTAGAACATAAAAATCTTGAAGGACGACACTCCGTGGTCTTTAATTAATTTTTCTATTTCGGAAATATGCGTGCTGTCCATCGGTGCAAGATGGAAGCCGTAGTCGACGTGGAAGCGCCCGGCGGAAAGCTTCAGCACCTGCGGGAAGAACTTCGCGTACGGCCCGCCCTTGTTCAGGTAGTACTGGCCGCTGCGAAAGTAGTTGAGGCTGGAGGTGACGCCACCCTGCGCCGCGGCACGGCTCTCGCTGACCGCATCCTCGACCAGCGGCGAATAGATCCCGGTGTGCATGTGGGCGTCGACCACGCCGGGGAAGGCGAGCAACCCTTTCCCGTCGTAGACGGTCTTCGCTTCGGTCGCCGGGATGCCCTGGGCGATCCTGGCGAATTTTTCACCGGTTACGGCGATGTCGCCTTCTTCGACGGAACAGGGCCGCACCACGCGGACGTTCTTGATCAGGAGGTCGTACGGCATTTCAGGCGCTTCTCCAGGTGAGCGAGCAGTCCGCCGTCGCGCACCATCTCCATGAGGTGCGGCGGTATGGGTTCGAAGGAAAATGTGTCGCCCGTGGTTTCATTCACCAGCTGGGCTTTTTCAAGATTCAACTTCAACCGATCTCCATCGTGAATTCGCTTCGCATCCGCGCAAACCAGCGCAGGCAGGCCGAGGTTGAGCGAGTTGCGGTAGAACAGTCCGGCGAAGGACTCGGCGACCAGCGCGGCGACCCCGAGGTGCTTGAGCGCGGCGGGCGCCTGCTCGCGCGAGGAGCCGGCGCCGAAGTTGCGGCCGGCAACCACGATGTCCCCCGGTCTTACCTCTTTTGAAAAGGAAGGAGCAACAACTTCGAGGCAGTGCCGGGCGATCTCCTCGATGCCGAACTTCATGTAGCGCCCGGGGGCGATGACATCGGTGTCCACGTCGTCGCCGAGCACCCAGGCCCTCACTGGAGCATCTCGCGCGGGTCGCAGATGCGTCCGGCGGCGGCGCTGGCCGCGACGGTATAGGGCGAACCGAGGTAGACCTGCGAGGAGGCCGCGCCCATGCGGCCCTTGAAGTTGCGCGCGGTGCTGGAGATCGCGACCAGGTTTTCGGGAAGCAGGTGCTCGCCGTAGCCGGCGCAGATGCCGCAGGCGTTGGCGAGCAGCTCCGCTCCGGCGTCCTGGAGGATCTTCAGCGTGCCATCCGCTGCGGCGGCCTGCTGGTCGCGGAGGCTGGCGGGAGCCACGAGCAGCCTTACCGTGGATTTTCTGTTCTTCAGAACCTGTGCAGCCATGCGCAGGTCTTCGAGCTTGGCCCCGGTGCAGGCGCCGATGTAAGCCAGGGTTGGTTTTACATGCGTAAATTCGCTCACTGCCTTGCTGTTGGCTGGGGAATGCGGCGCGGCGACCTGCGGTGCGAGCTCGGAAGCGTTGAAGCGGTGGTGCGCGAGGACCGGGGCGCCCGGGTCGCTATCCCAGGTCTCGGTTTTCGTTTTCAAGAAACCTTCCGTTATCGCATCAGAAGCGATGAGGCCGGTTTGCCCGCCGAGCTCCGCGGCCATGTTGCACAGGGTCATGCGCTCCTGCATCGACAGCTTGCGGATCGCCTCGCCCCGGTACTCGACGGCCTGGTACTGGCCGCCGTCCAGGCCGAAGCGGCCGATGAGAAAAAGCATGATGTCCTTGGCCGAAACTCCGGGAGAAAGTTTTCCTGAAAAATCCATGGCAATGGTCTGCGGCACCTTGAGCCAGATCTCGCCGGTCACCAGCACGCCGAGCATCTCGGTGGCGCCGATGCCGAACATGTAGGCGGCGAAGGCGCCGCCGGTGGGGGAGTGGCTGTCGCCGCCGACCGCGAACATCCCGGGGCGCAGGTGCCCGCGCTCGGGCAGCACCACGTGGCAGATGCCCTGCGCATCGTAGAAGTTTTCGATGCCGGCCTCGCGCACCCAATCGCGTGCGATGCGGATGATCTTGCGGCTCTCTTCGTCGTAGGCCGGCAGGTAGTGGTCCGTGATCACCACCACCTTGGAGGGATCCCAGACCTTCGCGCCCAGGCGCTCGAGCATCGGCTTCACCCGCCGCGGCCCGCCCGAGTCGTGCATCATCGCGAGATCCACCTTGCAGGTGACGATCTCGCCCGGCGTCACCGAGCTGCGGCCCGCGGCGCGTGCCACCAGCTTCTGGGCGAGCGTCTGCTTCATTTGCATTTCAGGCGGCCTCTCGCCTACCCATTATCGAGGAACTCCTTGAGGGCCTTCTCCGGCGGTTTCGCAAAATTGGAACGCCGGCTGGGCGCAAACATGCCCGCCTGGCGGCGCAGCTTCACCGCCATTTCCGCGGTCTTGGCGATGAGCGTGATCCCGTTGACGACCGGCGCTCCATCGATCTCTCCTGAAAAGAGCATCATCGGCAGGCCGCCGGCGGGCACGATCACATCCGCGCCCGCGGCCAGCAGCGCGCGGCATTCGCGTTGCCACAGCGGCCGCAGCTTCTTGAGCGCCTTCTCGCTCGCGAAGGCGTCGATGAAGTCCTTCACGCTCGCGTTGACGGCGCGCACTCCGACCACGCGGCTCTGCAGGCCGTAGCGGATCACCTGGTCCTCGTGCCAGGGCACGAACGCCGGGTTGATGGTGACCAGCCCGAGCTTACGCCCGAGCGTGCAGGCGTGGAACAGGGTGGTTTCGCCGAGACCCAGCACCGGCATGTCGGACACGGATTTCACTTCGGCGAGCGCCGCGTCCTGGAAGTGCGTGATCGCCATGGCGTCGTAGCCCTGGCGCGCGGCCTTGACCGCGCCGCGCACGAACGCGGCGCCGATGCGGTACTCCGTGAGCGCGTGGGTCGTAGTCGCCGGGGGCGTCGTCGAATTGAACGTGAAGGTAGACGTGGGGTCGAGCGTGGCCTTCAGGTGCGCTTCGACGCGGCTGATGTAAGGCGCCATGTGGACGCGGTCGGTCGCGCCCTGGAACCAGATCTTGATGTTTTCACTCATGGACGAGAGCAATGACCCTTAGAGGTGAGCCGCTGCCGTTGCGTATCTTCAGCGGAGCGGCGATCACGATCGAGCCCACCGGCGGCAGGCGATCGAGATTGGTGAGGCACTGCAGGCCGTAGCGGCCCGCGCCGTGCATGTAGTAGTGGCAGGGGTAGGGCGGGCGCAGGTGGACCGCCTGCCCGGCGTCGGTGCCGATCGATTCGGTGCCGAAGCCGAGGATGTCGCGCTCGCCGACCAGGAACTTCACCGCCTCGACGTCGGGGCCGGGCGTGTGCTGTCCTTCCTCGTCGTAGTTCTGGTATTCGGCCGGATCCAGGCGCTTGGACCAGTCGGTGCGCATGAGCACCCAGGACTTTGGTGCTATGCGACCGTGTTGTCGCTCGAATTCTTCAATATGGTTTCTTGTAAGAAGAAAATCCGCATCCTGCGCTGCTTCCTTCGAGCAGTCCAGCACATACGCCGGACCGATGAAACGCTCGGGCGGGATCGAGTCGGTGGCGTTGTGCGGCAAGTCCTTGCCCGAGATCCAGTGCACCGGCGCGTCGAAATGCGTGCCGGTGTGCTCGCCGCAGGAGAAGTTGTTCCAGTACCAGGCCGGGCCGCGCTCGTCGTAGCGCGACACTTCCTCGATGCGGAACGGCCAGGCCTGGCCCATCTCCGGCGGCAGCGAGATACTGGGGAACTCGGGGGAAAGGGTCTGGGTAAGGTCGATGACCCTGATCTTTCCAAGAGCAAACTCCTGCGCGAAAGCGGAAAGAGCGTTCATGCGGACAGCTCCCGCTCCAGGGCCTTGGGGTTGTCGCGCCAGCGGGCGAGCCATTCCTGCGCCACGTCACCGGGAAAGATGTCCTCGATGCCTTCGCGCAGCGCGCCGAGCACGGCTTTCGCGACTCCGGCGGGCGCGAGCTTGGGGGGCGGCAGGAGCTGGTTCCACTCGTCGTCGATCGGTCCCGGGAAGACGTTGACCACCCGCACGCCCGCGGGGCGCATCTCGGCGCGCAGGCACTGCGCGAGAGAATGCGCCGCCGCCTTGGAGGCGGAGAAGGTGCCGTGCGGCGGGAAGTTGGCGAGCGCGTAGACCGAGAGCAGGTTCACCCAGGCGACCGCGCTCGCCCGGCCGTCGGCGCCGCGCGAGCGCATCGCCGGCGCGAATTCCTGCGCCAGGCGCAGCAGGCCGAAGTAGTTGACGTCCATCTCGGCGCGCGCGGTCTCGACCCCCTGGCGGTTGGAAATGCCGAAACTGCGGTGGAGCTCGGCGTTGTTCACCAGGATGTCCACCTTGCCGGCGATCTCGGCGGCGACCTCGCGTACGTTCTTCGAGTCGGTGACATCGAGGGGCACCAGCGTCACCTGCGGAATCTTACGCATCTCATCAAAGCCCGAAAATTTCTTCCACGGCTCCGCATGACCGACCCAGATCAGTTCCGCCCCCGCGCCGGCCAGTGAACGGACCAGTTCTTGTCCAACCCGAGTCTTGCCGTCCGTGACCAGCACTTTCCGATGCTTCGGGTCGCAGGTGAATTCGCGCAGCTGTCGGTCGGAGGCCATGTCCGCATTCTCCTTCTCGGGAAGCGCCGCGAGCACCGCCTGGCCTGCGCGGTCGAGCATCGCCCGTACGCTTACCCGTTGCTTTACTGAATCGTGCAGATGGGCGACCACCGTGGGGCCGCAATCGAGCTTCACCATGCCCAGCTTCCAGGGCAGGCGCTCGCGGAAGAAAAGATCGTTGCTGTGGTGCAGGACCGTCTGGGCGAGCAGATCCCCTCCAGGCGCTTGCTCTCGCCAAAGAAGACTTATGGAAAGGCATCTCTGGCAGGACTCGCGCGGCGGGTACTGCACCGCGCCGCAGCCCTTGCACTGCTGCAGCTCGAAGCGCCCGAGCGCCGCCGCGGCGGTGAGGCCGAGCGCGACGCGGCTGCGCGCCGCCGGCGGCAGCGTCGGCAGCCGGGTGCGGAGTATTGGATTTTTTCTTTTAAGAGTAGTCACCTAACTTTTCTGGAGTATTGCAGCGCCGCTACCGAGGCCACGATCGTAGTTGATCATGCCAAACCCGCTGACCAGGCCGAGTTTCGCTTTCTTCACCTGGCGCTTGCCCGCCTGCCCGGTGAGCTGGCGAATCGCCTCGACCATGCCGAGGAAGCCCCCGGCCGCGCCGGCCTGGCCGACCGAGAGCTGCCCGCCCGAGGTGTTGAGCGGGAAGCTCGCGTCGTGCGTGAAGCCGTGCTTGCGCACGAACGCCGGCCCTTCGCCCTTGCCGCAGAAGCCCAGGTCCTCGAGCTGCATCAGCGAAATCACCGGGTAGTCGTCGTAGGTCTCGACGAAATCCATGTCCCCGGGCCCGGCGCCGGCCTGCCGATACAGATCGTCGCGGTCGAGCGACCAGCCGGCGCGCATCTGCACCGGGTCGGAGGAGAACGCGTTGTGTCGCTCGATCGTGCCGAGCAAGCGGGCATACGGCAGCTTCAATGACTTTGCTTTATGTTCATTTAAAACTAAAAAGCCTTCGGCGCCAGCGCAGGGCATCACGCAGTCGAAAAGGTGCAGCGGCTCGGCGATCGGCCGTGCCGCGAGGTATTCGGCCAGCGTAAGGGGTTTTTTGAACAAGGCCAACGGAAACCCCAGTGCGTTGGCGCGCTGTGCCACGCAGAGCTTGCCGAAGTCCTCGCGCGTCGCCCCGTATTTCTTCATGTAGTACGCGGTCAGGAAAGCGAAGCTCGCGTTCGGGCCGCCGGCGCCGTAGGGATAGACCGCGTCGCGCGCGAACTGGCTGAAGTTGGCGAGCGTCAGGCGAAACGAGTCGACGTGGTTGGTGTCGCCGGCGATGCAGGCCACGACGTCGGCGTCGCCCGCTTGCACGGCGCGCGCTGCACGCCGCAGCGCGACGACCGCGCTCGCGCCGCCAAGCGGTATGTGGTCGAGCCAGCGCGGCGACAGGCCCAGGTGCTGGGTCAGGCCGATGGCGGTATCGGGAGCGAGGGTGAAGCTCGACACCGTGAGGCCGTCTACCTCGTTTTTATCAAGATCAGAAACTCTCAAGATTTCAGAGAGTGCCCTTGCGAGCCACCAGTGCGCGGAGCGGATGGAATAGCGCTCGTACGGCACCGTTACCGGCGCCGCGACCGCCACCCCGTCATAGGGCTTGCGTCGGCTTGCGCTTTTTGCGCTCACGGAGATCGAAGGAGGCGGCCGGGTCGAAGGCGAAGTCGGCGAGCTTCGCCTTCTGCACCTTGTTGGTGGCGGTGGTGGGGAGCGCGTCGACGAACGCGACATGGCCCGGGGCCTTGAAATAGGCGAGGCGCTCCAGGCACCAGTCCTGGATGGAGATTGCCGTAGCGCGGCTGACGGGTGTTTTCTGGTTGAGAACGACACAAGCCATTACTTCCTCGTCGCGCACGCTGTCCGGCGCAGCGATGACCGCGACCTGCGCGATCGCCGGATGGCCGGCGAGCGCCGCTTCGACCTCGAGCGCGGCGATGTTCTCGCCGGCGCGGCGGATGATGTTCTTCAGCCGGTCGACGAAGTGCAGGCTGCCGTCGGGACCGCGGCGCACCGAGTCGCCGGTATGGAACCAGCCGTCGCGCCAGGCCGCTTCGGTGGCGGCTGCGTCCTTCAGGTAGCCGTCGAAGAAGCCTTTTCGAGGCTCGGGACCTGCCTGCCTGACCTGCAGCTCATTCTCGTGAACTCGGTATTCAAGATCATCTTTGGGAAGACCTATGCAGCGTGTCCCCACGTGCCGCGGCTCGCGGCTGGCGGCGACCAGGGCGCCGCCGCCGGTCTCGGTCATGGCCCAGGCCTCGATCAGCGGGAAGCCGAAGCGCGCCTCGAACGCGGCGTGGTCCTTGGGATTGGCGTTCGCGCCATAGCCGAAGCGCACCTGGTGTGCCTTTTCATAAGGACTTTCCTCCTGGGAGAGCAGGATCGCAGGCATGACCCCCAGATAGTGCACGATGGTGGCGCCGCTCTCGGAAACATCGCGCCACCAGGTCTTCGGGTGGAAGCGGTCGAGCTGCACCACGCAGCCGGCGGACAGGATCATCGCGGTGGTGGAGACCGCCAGCGCGTTCATGTGGAAAAACGGCAGCGGCGTGATCAGGCGCTCTTCGCCCGGGCGCACCGCGCACAGCCCGCCCTCGTCGAGATAGCGCTGCCCGACGTTCAGGAAGTAGAAGTCGGAGAGCAGGCAGCCCTTCGGCTTGCCGGTGGTGCCCGAGGTGTAGAGCAGGGTGCATTCGGCTGCGGCACCCGGCGGTGGGGCCGCTGGCGGGTCGAACGCTTTTTCAAGGAGATCCTTTGTCAGAACAAAGCAGGCCTCGCTGTGACCGAGGATGTACTCGAGCTCGGCGGGCCGGTAGTCCGGATTCAGCGGCACCACGGCTGCGCCGAGCGAGTTGAGCGCGAGGAAGTGCAGCAGGAACTCGGGGCGGTTCTCCAGTTGCAGCGCGACGCGGTGGCCGCGCCGGTAGCCGCGAGCGCGATACCGCCCGGCGATGCCGGCGACCCGTTCGAGCGCCTGCGCATAGCTCAGGCGCAGCTGCCACGACGGCATCTCGAGGAACGGTTTCGCGCCGTGCGCCGCAGCGGTACGCTCAAAGGCGGAGAAAACCGTGGTCACTGGGCAAGATGGTAAGATGCCGCGCGTCGTTCCGACAACCGGAGGGGGAGAAAATGCTGAGGATTTTCAGTGCGCTTCTAGGCTGCGCGCTTGGCGCATCGGCGCTCGCGCAGGACACGATCAGCGCCACGCACGTGTTTCCGGCGTCGCTGATCTATTCGCGCAGCTTCCTCGAGTACGTGAAGAAGGCGAACGAGGCCGGCAAGGGCGTGTACTCGATCCAGGTACGCGGCGGCCCCGAGGCCATCGGCATGATGGAGCAGCCGGGCGCGGCGCGCACCGGCGTGGTCGATATGGTGTACACGCCGTGCGCGTTCTACGCCGCGGCGGTCCCCGAGTGCGACGCGGTGAGCGCGAGCACCATCGACGGCCCGACGGCGCGCAAGAACGGCGGCACCAAGCTGCTGAACGAGATCCACCAGAAGCGCGCCGGTCTGGTGCTGCTCGGCTGGGTGGACAGCGGCATCCGCTTCAACCTGTGGTCGACCCGGGCGCCGACGCTCGATTCGACCGGGCATATCGACATCAAGGGCTACAAGGTCCGCGGCAACCCGATCTACAACGCGTTCCTCACCAACTACCTCGGTGCGCAGGTGATCAACCTGCCGTCGACCGAGCTGTACACCGCGCTCGAGCGCGGCACGGTCGACCTCACGGCGTGGACGCAGATCGGCCTGATGGACCTCAACTGGGACCGCTACATCAAGTACCGCATCACGCCGGACTTCTTCTCCACCGACCTGATGATCATCGTCAACCAGAAGAAATGGAACTCGCTGTCGACGAAGACGCGCGACATCCTGCAGCGCGTGGCGAGCGAGCACGAGAGCTCCAGCCTGCGCGACCTGCAGGCGCTGTGGAAGAAGGAGCAGGCCGAGCTGCAGAAGCGCGGCATTCGCACCCTGCCGCAGTCCGAGGCGGCGTCGAAGAAGTTCGTCGACGGCGCCCGCGCCGCCAGCCTGCAGCGCATGAAGGAGCGCATGGAGAAGTCCGGCAGCCTGGAGAACTACGACAAGGTCGTGAAGCTGTTCACGCCGGGCTGAGCAGAGCATGAAGGCCGTCGCCAGGCTGCACGACGGGCTGGTGTACGGCATGGCGTTCATCGCCGCCTTTCTCATGGCGGCGATGATGGTGGTGATCACGCTCGACGTGATCCTGCGCAACCTCGGCTACCAGAGCTCGGCGCACTTCTTCACCTTCACCGAATACGCGCTGCTCATCGTGCCCTGCCTGGGCGCGCCCTGGCTGGCGCGCGAGAAGGGCCACATCTACGTCGAGATCCTGCTCAACGCGATGCCGCCGAAGGCGCGCGCGCGGATGACGGTCGCGATCGGACTCATCTGCATCGCGGTGTGCCTGGTGGTGGCGTGGTTCGGCTTCGAGGTCGCGCTGCGCGACTTCCTGCAGAACGAGAAGGACGTGCGCTCCCTCGACATGCCGCGCTGGATGATCGTCGTCTGGATCCCGGTGTCGTTCCTGATGATGGCGATCGAGTTCGCCCGCTTCCTCTGGCGGCGCGAGGAGTTCCTCGCGCCGCTGGCCGATCTCGCCGGCAGCGACTAGGTGGCGATGGCCTGGTACTGGGTAGCGACGCTGCTCTTCGGCACGGCGCTGGGCCTGATGATGCTCGGCGTGCCGGTGGCCATCGGCTTCTTCGTCACCAACCTGATGGCGGCGGCGCTGTTCATGGGGGGCGGGCCCGGCATCCAGCAGGTGATCAACAACGGCTTCGGCGCGATGACCAACTTCGCGCTGGTGCCGATCCCGATGTTCCTGCTGATGGGCGAGCTGTTCTATCACACGGGGCTGGCGAGCCGCTGCTTCAACGCCGCGGACAAGCTGCTCGGCAACATACGCGGCCGCCTCGCCTACGTGACGCTGATCGGCGGCACCGCCTATGCCGGGCCCGCCGGCTCCTCGATGGGCGCGTGCGCGCTGCTCGGCAGGCTGATGGCGCCGGAGATGATCCGGCGCGGCTACAGCAAGTACCTGTCGATCGGGCCGATCATGGGCGTCGGCGGGCTCGCGGTGATCATTCCGCCTTCCGCGCTCACGGTGCTGCTCGCGACACTCGGCACGACCGACGTCGGCGCGCTGCTGATCGCCGGAGTGATCCCGGGGTTCATCCTCGCCACGATGTACGGCGTGCTGATCTGGGCGTGGGTGACGATCGACCCGAGCGCCGCGCCGGCCTACGACGCCCCGCCGGTGTCGCGGCGCGAGAAGATCCGCCTGATCTTCGTCGATGTCATCCCGATGGTCGCGATCATCGTGTTCTCGGTGCTCATCATGCTGGTCGGCTGGTGCACGCCGACCGAAGCGGCCGCGCTCGGCGCCGTCTCGGTGATCGTGCTCGCGGTCTGCTACGGCGAGATGACCTGGAAGGCCTTCACCAAGTCGCTCGATGGCGCGCTGCGCGTCACGGTGATGGCGTTCCTGGTGATCTTCGGCTCCGCCACGTTCGCCCAGGTGCTGGCGTTTACCGGGGGCTCGAGCGGCCTGATCAACTGGGCGATCAGCTTCGACGTGACGCCGCTGCAGATGGTGTACATCATGATCGGCGTCATCATCTTTCTCGGCAGCTTCATGGACCCGCTGTCGAAGATGCTGCTCACCGCGCCGATCTTCTTCCCCCTGGCCAAGACGCTGGGGTTCGACCTCACCTGGTTCGGGCTCATCATGCTGCTCGCGCTGGAGATGGGCTACACCATGCCGCCGTTCGGCTTGCTGCTCTTCGTCATGAAGGGCGTCTCGCCGCCCGGCACCCGCATGCGCGACATCTACCTCGCCGGCCTGCCCTTCATCGCCTGCGTCGTGTTGCTGATCCTGCTGGTGATCTATATTCCGCCGCTCGCGACCTGGCTACCGAAGGTCAGTCGCTGAGTAGATCGCGAGCTTGCCGGAAGTAAACACGGCCTGCCTTCGGTCGGGATCCCAGCGCGGCCCTTCGGCGCCGGTGACGACGTACCACCGGATGCCGCGCTCGCGCAGGCGGGCCAGCGCGCTCGAGAGGTTGTGCTCCTCGGCGACGCGCAGCAGGGCGCTGTGGCGCTCGAGGGCGGTTTTCTCCCGCTCGCCCCCGGTGAGGTGGATCGAGGGCCGGGCGAGGTAGGCGGGCACCCCGGTCATGGCGCCGAGCTGCGTGGCGGCGTCGGTCGCCGCCCAGCGCACGCTCAGCCCCTGGACGGCGAAGACGTCGCCGGCGCGCGCATGCCGGCGCAGGAATGCGGCCGCCTGCGGCAGGCCGTCTTCCACCTGGTGCCCGGAGAACCGCCAGCCCCACCAGAATTTTGGCGCCGCTAGCAAGTGCGCCTGCGGCCAGACCAGCGGCAGGGCGAGGATCGCCGCCAGCAGCGACACCCGCCACAGGCGCTGCGCCCAGCGCTCGCTCAGCGCGGCGAGCCAGTTCAGTAACGCAGCCACGGTCCATATCGCAACCACCGCGTAGAGCAGCACGAAGCCCCGGTGCGCGAGCTCGGAGGGATTTCCGTACGCCGGGATCGGCACGGTGACCATCAGCAGGACGTAGCTCACGATCATCGCGGGCGGCAGCGCGTCGAACGCCTGCAGCGCCCCGGAGCGGTGCGCGAGCAGCACCGCGACCGGATACAGAAGGGCGAAGACGCCCAGGCAAGCGGCGAGGACCAGCAGCACGCCCGCGGGGATGGCGATGCCGCGCCCGTAGGTCTCGAGCAGCCCCTGGTACCAGCCGGTATAGGCGGTCGGCTCGTTGTAACCGTGCGCGATTGCCAGGTAGAACTCAAGCGCCGGCCCCGAGCCGGTTACGGTGTAGGCAACGAAAACGAGCAGCGCGAACGCCGCGGCGGCGGCGGTGAAGGAAAGCAGCTTGCGCCGCTGCACGAAGCTCGTCGCCAGCGCGGCGCTTGCCAGGAACGCGGGAAATCCGACCAGGAAGACGTGCAGGCGGAACAGCGCTGCGCCGGCGGCGAGAGCGGCGCCCGCCAAAAGAGGTCGCACGCGCCCGGTGCTCGACCAGCGCCGCAGCAAGGCGAACGCGAGCAGGCTGACGCCGACGGTGTAGGCCCCGCCGGGAACGTTGAGCACGTTCCAGTGAAAGCTGAAATAGCCGTTGCGCAGCCCGAAGTTGGAAGCGTCGGGCAGCAGGGCGAGGGTGGCGACGGCGGCCACGCCGCCCGCCGGCCCGGCCATCGCCGCCCCCAGCGCGTAGGCCCCCGCGCACATCGTGAAAAAGCCGAGCGGCAGCCAGACCGAGGTCGCGAGCGGCAGGCCGGGAAGATCGAGCGGCGCGGCGAAGGCCGCCGGCAGCAGGTAGGACGCGTAGTGGTAGAAGCGCACCGGGAAATCAACCAGCTCCATCGACTGCCGCCCGATGGCGAGAGGGTCGCCGAACGACGAAATCACGCCGCCATGGATGAAATGGTCGACCCACGCATACAGCAGGCGCTCGTCCGCCAGGATCCGCGGCGCCTCGGCGATCTCCCAGCACCACATCACCGTCACCGCGCCGCACAGCAGCAGCCCCAGCAGGTGCTGTGCGGAGCCGCCTGCGGCGGGCGCTGCGCGTCGGGCGAGCAGGGCGCGCAGCGTGACGATCGGAACCGCCCAGATCGCGAACGCGGTGGCGGCGAGCATCTGAAAGCACTGCACCAGCACGTAGAGCGCCAGGGCGGTGGCGAAGATGCCGAGCACCCACGCGGCCGCCGAGGGCATCGTTTCCGCGTCGGCGGCGCGCAGCAGCAGCAAGCCCGCGGACATCACGACGAAGGCGAACAGCAGCATGGCGCCGAGCGCCACGTGAAGCGGCACCGCGCCGCTCAGCCAGAGGAGGCCGGCAAGCGGCGCGGCGACGGCGAGCGTCTCAGCGCCGGAGCGCGCTGCGGCAGCGATCAATGACGTACTCCTGGTGCTCCTCCAGGCCGATCCAGAGCGGCAGGCGTACCAGCCTCTCGGAGGCCGTGCGCGTCACGCTCATCGGGCCGGCCGAGCGTCCGAACTTCCGGCCTGCCGGCGAATCGTGCAGCGGAACGTAGTGGAACACCGCATGGACGCCGTCGCGCCGCAGGGTCTCGATGAAATCCTGCCGGCTGGCAAGGTCCGCCAGCAGCAGAAAATAGCCGTGCGCGTTCGGCGAGGCGTCGCGCGGCACGATCGGGCGGCGCAGCACGCCCGGGCGCTCGAGGTCGGCGAACGCCTCGTGATACCGGGCCCACAGCGCCTGGCGCCGCCGGGCGATGGAGTCGGCCTGCTCCATCTGCGCCCACAGGAAGGCTGCCAGGATGTCGCTCGGCAGGAACGAGGAACCGAGATCGACCCAGGTGTACTTGTCGACCTCGCCGCGCAGGAAGGCGCTGCGGCTGGTGCCCTTCTCGCGCACGATCTCCGCCCGCGCGCCGAACTGCGGCGCGTTGACCAGCAGCGCGCCACCCTCTCCGCAGATGAGGTTCTTGGTCTCGTGGAAGCTCAGCGCGGCGAGGTGCCCGAAGCTCCCCAGCGGCTGCCCGCGGTAGGCTGCGCCGAGCGCCTGCGCCGCGTCTTCGATCAGCAGCAGGCCGTGGCGCTCGGCGATCTGCCGGATCGCCGCGACCTCGCAGGCGATGCCGGCGTAGTGGATCACCACGATCGCCTTGGTCCTCGCGGTGATCGCGGCCTCGATGCGCGACTCGTCGATGTTCAGGGTGTCTTCGCGGATGTCCACGAACACCGGAACCCCGCCGCGCAGCACGAAGGCGTTCGCCGTGGAGACGAAAGTGAACGACGGCATGATGACTTCGTCGCCCGGCCCGATGTCCGCGAGGATTGCCGCCATTTCGAGCGCGCCGGTCGCGGAGTGGGTGAGGAGCGCCTTGCCGCAGCCGGTCGCTTCCACCAGCCAGGCCTGGCAGCGCTTGCTGAACGGCCCGTCGCCCGAGAGGTGATGCGCCTCGTGCGCCTCCTGGATGTAGCCGAGCTCACGCCCGGTGAGGAACGGCTTATTGAACGGGATCCACATGGGCTTTTTGCGCCACCACCAGCAGGGATCCTCCGAACGGAAAGCGCAGTCCGAGCCGGATCAGCGCGCGCTCAAAATCCAGAACGCCCTCGAGGAGGGCGTTCGTGACGCGGCCTACGGCAAGCTCGGCCTCCGGGTCGTAGTCCGCGTCCAGCCGGCGCCGCCTGCGGCGCGCCGCCCACAGGATCGGCAGAAGCAGCGACACGAAAGAGGTCACGAGGAGCGGCCTGAATCCCGCTGCGGCGAGCTTGCCGAGGAACTCGTGCCTGCGGTAGCGCCGCTGGTGTCCCGCGTATTCGTCGGCCGCGCTCCACAGGAACGGATGCTGCGGCACCGTGAGGATCATGCCGCCCCCGGCGCGCAGGGCGAGGAAGCACTGGCCGAGGACGCCCGCGTCATCGCGCACATGCTCGAGCACGTCGAAGCAGCCGATGACATCGAATTCGTCGCGGAACGGGATGTTGGCCGCGTCCATCTGCAGCAGGCTGGCGCGGGCCAGCCGCCGCGCGGCGTACCTGAGGCCGGCGACCTGCGCCTCGCTGCCGGCGGCTGCCGCCGCCGGGAACGCGGCCTCGACCGCGCCGAGCACGCACCCGGTGCCGCAGCCCACCTCGAGGAAGCTCTGCAGGCGCGGAAAATGCCGGTGCAGCGCCCATACGATGAGGCGGTTGCGGGCGCGGAACCAGTAGTTGCGGTCCTCCAGAGCCGCCAGCCGGTCGAAGCCCTCGCTGGGGAACGCGACGCCGGAGCCGAGCAGGTGCGGCGCGAGGATCGGCAGGTCGCCCTCGGAGCGCGGGCTATGGCCGCAGCGCGCACACGCCCAGCCTGCGGCCGCGAGCGGGCCAAGGCATGCCGGGCAAACCCTCATCCCTGGCTGCCGACCGCCACGCCCGCCACGATCAGCAAGACGCCGAGCGCCTTGGCCCAGGAGAGCGGCTCACCGAGCAGCAGCGCGCTCAGGGCCAGCACCAGCACGAACGACAGGCTGACGAAGGGGTAGGCATGGCTCAAGTCGAGCCTGGTCATCGCCAGCATCCAGCACAGCGCGGCGCCGAACGCCGCCGCGAGCGCGCTCAGCACCCAGGGGTTGGCGAGCAGCCCGAGCAGGAACGCTGCGCGATCGGCAGGGTCGGCGCCGGGCCCGATCGCTTTGCCGACCTGCCACTTTACGACCAGCTGCCCGTAGACGGTCAACAGGATGGTCGCTGCCACGTAGACATAGCTCACCGGGATTACCTCCTACCGCGAGAATTCGGCATAGATCACCATGCTGCGGGGGTTGCGGGCATTGAGCTTCTGCAGCAGATGCAGCGGATACATTACCGCGTCGTTCAGCACCAGCCGCAGCAGCGGGGGAAATTCGGTCTTGAAAGGCACCGCGCGGTTTCCCGAGACCCGCGTGCGCTCAGCGGCGCTCAGCGCGAGCTTGTGGCGCTCGGCGCGCCGCACCAGCAGCTCGGAGAGCGGGAACAGCAGGTTGGACAGCGGGTAGGTCAGCCCGGCGACATGGCGCACGCGCAGGCCCTGCGCCTCGATCGCGTGCCGCAGGCCGTCGAAGGTGTAGCGCCGGAAATGACCGGCGACCTCGTCCTCGGTCCCCCAGTAGTCCGGGCATCCCGGCACGAACAGCGCGCCGCTGCCGCCGGGCTTCAGCACCGCGCGGCAGCGCTGCAGGTAGCGCGCCTCGTCGGCGCCGTCGAGATGCTCGAGCACCATGCAGGACACCACCAGATCGACCGGCTCGGCGTCCGCGGCGGCAAGCCAGTCGCGCTGCTGCACGCCGTAGCGCCCCGCGGAGACCGCGGCGCGGTTGGCTTCGGCGGCGACGGCGAGCGCGTCCGCGTTCAGATCGTACGCGCGCCCGCTCCATCCCAGGTCGAGCAGCGTCTTCGACACCACGCCCTGGCCGGCGCCGACCTCGACGAAGCGCCCGGGCGCGAGCGCGCGCAGCCGCTCCCTGAAATACATCTGCTGCAGCAGGGTGCCCGGCGGCAGGATCATCGCTCGCCGCGATCCACGATCGACTCGTCGATGACGTAGAGCGGCCGGCCCTTGACCTGGTCGAACACCTTGCCGATGTACAGCCCGGTCACGCCGGTGCTCATGATGATGAAGCCGCCGATCAGCAGGATCAGCACCGCGATGCTGGTGAAGCCCGGGTAGACCGAGTGCGCGAAATACATGTAGACGTAGTACAGCGCGAGCAGGAACCCGGCGCACGAAAGCCAGAAGCCGAAGTACACGATCCAGCGCAGCAGCACGGTGGTCTGGAAGAACAGGCCGCCGAGCGCGTGGCGCAACAGGGCGCCGAGGGTGTAGGAGCTCTCGCCGCTGTGGCGCTCGGCGTGCTCGTACTCGATGGTGGCGGTGCGAAAGCCGAGCCAGTTGAGGATGAAGAGGTAGTGGCGGTCCTGGTCGTGGAAGCGCAGGAACACGTCGATCACCTTGCGCGAGATGATGCTGAAGGTGCCGAACTCGCCGTCGAGGCGCGCCAGCGAGAGCACGCGCAGCAGGCGGAAATAGGCGCGCGCGGCGAGGCGGCGGAACAGCGAATGGCGCTTGCGCCTGCGCCGCGCGAGGACCACGTCGCTGCCCGCCTGCGCCGCGCGGTACAGCTCGCCGATCAGCTCGGGCGGGTCCTGCAGGTCGCAATCCATCACCACCGCCCAGCGGCCGCTGCACTGCGCCAGCCCGGCGGTGATCGCCGCGTGCTGGCCGAAATTGCGGCTCAGGCGGAACGCCTTGACCGCGCGGTCGCCGCGCGCCAGCTCCGCCATCACCTCCCAGGAGCCCTGCCGGTCGCAATCGTCGACCAGCACGATCTCGTAGGAGGCAGCGAGCGGGCGCAGCGCGGCGGTCAGCCGCTCGTGCAGCGCGCGCAGGCTGTCGCGGCATCCATAGACCGGCACCACCACGCTGATCTCGACCATCGCGCTATCCCTGCCCGCTGCGGTAGAGGCGCTCGGCCGGCGGACGGTAGTACTCGTCCAGGCTGGTCACCACGCGCGTGTACCAGCCGAGCAGCTGCTGCGAGCGCGCCGGCAGCGCGAGGATCGCCGCCTCGCCGAGCGCGCGCACGTAGTCGATCTGCTGCTTGACGTAGGAGCGCGTGAACTGCTGGTTCACGGCGAGGCGGTCCGTGCCCGAGGTGTTGCGCCCGCCGGCGTGCCATAGCGTCGAGTCGAAGACGATCATCGCGCCGGCGGCGCATTCCACGCTGACCGCGCCGCGCTCCAGCTCGGCCTGCGCCGGCCGGGCGCGCTGCTGCGTGCCGGGCACCACCCGCGTCGCGCCGTTCCGCGCGCTGAAGTCATCCAGCGCGAAGAAGGTATTGATCGACATCAGGTAGCCGTTCAGCACGCGTGGGAAGTCCTGGTGGAAGCTGCTCTGGAAGTCGCCGCCGCCCGCCGCGCCCGGCAGGATGAAGCCGTTCTGCAGGTGCAGGATGGCGGTGGCGCCGAGGTGGTGGTCGACCACCGCCAGCATTTCCGGCACCTCGAGCAGCTGGCAGAGGACCGGCTCGAATTTCATCATCAGGCGCAGCACGCCGGCCTCGCCGGCGCGCCGCAGGCGCTCGGCGCCGACTTCGGCGACGATGCGCTCCTGCGCGCGGTACATGGCCGCACGCAGCTCGGCGATCAGCCCGGCGGAGAGGACCTTGTCGACCACGCAATAGCCGTCCCTGCGCAGCGTCTCGGCGACCCGCGCCACGTCGAGCGCCATCAGGACTCCAGCACGGCGAGGCCGAACCCGGTCTTGCCGTAGCCGTTGCCGTTGTAGAGCAGGTAGCGCTGGCCGGCGTGGTCGAAGACATGCGGGTATGCGATCGACTCCGAATCCCAGCCCGACTCCGACACGGTGATGCCGACGCGCTCGTCGGCGCGCACCCAGCGCCGGCCATCGTCGGACTCGGCGTAGCCGAGGCGATAAGTCCGGCCGCGGCACGAAAACCACATCCGGTATCGGTCCTTGTCCTTGAGCACGCAGGGGCGGGAAAGCGCGAACTCGCCGCCTCCCTGCAAGCCGAGCGCGGTCTCCCCGTCGCGCGCCCAGTCGATGCCGTCGCGCGACGCGGCACATTTTATGACATGCGTCATGTCGTCGCGCCCGGGGCCCCAGCTGAGATTCGAGCCGTACCACATCCTCCAGTGCCCGCCGTCGGAGCGGACCCACGGATACGAGACCGAGTAGGGGTCGGCCGCGCTGCGGTCGACGATCGGCGCCGGCGAGTACTTCTTGAAAGCGGCGTCGGCGTCGCTGCTGATCGCGAGGCCGATGCTGTTGCGCCAGGGCACGGTGACGCCAAGATTCCAGCCGATGTAGTAAAGAAACCGCCTGCCGTCCGCAGCCGCAACCAGGCAGCCCATCGAGGCGCCGCTGTCATCGAAGGCGCCGGGCGCGCCGGGCTCGACCACCGGCTGTGCGGCCCGCGCGAGGATCTGCTGCGGCCGGCGCAGGTCGATCTCGACCCAGCCGATGCTCGAGCGGTTGCGCTCGTCGCGCGCGCCGAAATAGACCCGGAACCGGTCACCGCCGCGGTGCTCGGCGACCGGATTGGAAGCGTGGCTGCGCATCCACGGGGTGTCGTTGTCGGGTCGGAAGACCTGCCCGAGCTTGCGCCATTTCACGGATGGCTAGAGCTTGCGCAGCCGATGGCTCGGAACCTTCGACAGCTCCGAGCCGCGCGCGGCCACCACGCCGTCGTCGGGCACGTCCTCGAGGACCAGCGAGCCGGCGCCGATCACGCTGCGCGCGCCGATCCTGACGTGGTCGCGCACCGTGGCATTGACACCGATAAAGGCGTTCTCGCCGACCTCGACCCCGCCCGAGATCACCACGTGCGAGGTGATGAAGCAGTTCGCCCCCAGGCGGGCGTGATGCCCGATGTGGTTGCCGCTCCAGAGCGTGACGTTGTCGGCGATGGCGACGAAGGGCTGGATGGTGTTGTCCTCCAGTATGAAGCAGTTCTCGCCGGCCCTGAAGCCGTCCCAGGTGCTCGCCTTGCTGCTGACGTAGCTCGCCAGGCGGTAGCCCTTGGCCCTGGCCTCGGCGCATTTCTGCGCGCGCAGCGCATTCACCTTGGCGTAGCTCAGGGCCACGAACAGGTCGTGCGTGCTCGCCGGAAATGCGGCCTGCGCCTCGTCGAACGCGATCAGCGGCAGGCCGCAGAACCGGTTCTCCTTCAGGTAGGCGGGGTCGACGGCGAATGCCGACACCGCCGCCCTGGCGTCGTGCGTGAAGTAGAAGTGCGCGATCTCGGCGATCTCGCCGGCGCCAAAGATGACCAGCGGCTTCATGCCTTTCTCACGATGAGGGTGAATTCGTAGAGGCCGTAGTCGTGCAGCAACGCCACGTTCCTCGAGAACTTCGTCTTGCAGTGCTCGAACAGCCGGCCCGGATCGGCATAGAAGAGGGTGTCCTTCATGAGCGCGGCGTCCGAGTACCGGGTCAGGCAGTTGAACGCGAAACCGCGCCGGCTGGTGGCGTCGATCGCTGCCAAGGTCTCGAGCAGATGCGCGAGCCAAACGCCGTCGCTCGCCGAAAGCTTGACGTTGAAGATGCCGCTCGCCACCGAGTAGTCGGCGCTGCGGTCGGCGCGCTCGCCGGCGAGGAAGCGGCAGGCGCGCCGGCCGCGATGCAGTTCCTCGGCCTTGGCGATCATCGGCTCGGAAATGTCGACGCCGAGATAATCGCAGCGCCTGCCGAGTCCCGACAGATGGTCGAACAGCGCGCCGTAGCCGCAGCCGATGTCGTTCAGGCTGAACTCGAGATCGCCTTCGCAAAGGCGCGCCAGCTGGCCGAACCGGGTCTGCTGCGATTCGGCGCTGTTCCAGTCGACCCCCTGCGGCGACGCGCCGTGCAAGGCGAGCTTCTCGCTGTAGTAGCGGCCGATCTCGGCCAGCGCGCTCACGCGAAGGTCTTCATGAAGCGCGGCGCGTCGGCGCCGACGTTGAACAGGAGGTCCAGCACCGTGACGCCGTGCTCGAACCCGTCAAAGCGCTGCGGGTATTGCGGGTAGCCCGCATAGTCGAAGAAGGATAGCGAAATCCCCGCGGCGTCGAAGACCTGCGGCTCCAGGTAGTCGCGCGCAGCGGGCCCGGACACGTAATGGGTGCCCTGCGCGCGCCGGCACAGCTCGGCGAGGCGCTCGGTCTTGCCCTCCTTCAGCGGGTGGTAGTCCATCGACCAGGAGAGGCGCGTACGGATTCCGAGGATCGCGCAAATGGCGGAGATGAAGCGATGGTTGACGGCGCTCAACCGCAGGTCGGCCTTTTCAAGGTAGAGCGGCTCGAGCTGCGGACGGTAGAGGGAGAAGTAGGGGGCCTTGGCGTAGTTGTGGACCAGGGTGGACCAGTGCTGCGCGCGCCAACCCGGGTCGTTGATGCCGGTGTCGCAGATCTTCTGCAGGAAGCGCCCTTTGACGTTCACCGGGATCGTCAGCCACTCGAGCCCGCGCGGCGTCTTGATCAGGTTGCGATTGCGCCAGTCGCGGCGCGTGAACTGCATGTCGTCGTAGAGGATGAATTCGTCGACGGCGTTGATCAGGTCGAAATACCCCTTCCATGGGATGTAATTCGATTGCACGATGGCGACCTTTTTCATGGGCCTCCTGATCATAATAGCGGCTCTCATCCAGACGGGGAGGAAGCGTTGAGCAGCGACATCGGAATGCGGCCCGGCAACGAGCTCGCCGGCAAGGTGGCCCTGGTCACCGGCGGGGCGCGCAACATCGGCCGCGCCATTGCCCGCTCGCTTGCCGCGGGCGGCGCCTCGGTCATGGTGAACGCGAGAACTTCGCGCGCCGAGGCCGAGAAGACGGTGGCGATGATCGGCGCCAAAGCGGCCGTGCACATCGCGGACGTCACGCAGCCTGCCGAAGTGCAGGCCCTCGTCGAGGCCACGGTGAAGCGCTTCGGGCGGCTGGACTTCCTGGTCAACAACGCCGCGGTCCGCTTTGAGACCGCCTTCGACAAGATGAAGTACGAAGAGTGGCGGCAGGTGCTCGCCATCGTGCTCGACGGGGCTTTCCTGTGCGCGCAGGCGGCGCTGCCGCATCTCATCCGCGCCGGCGGCGGGACCATCGTCAACATCGGCGGCCAGACCGGTCACCGCGGGGCCGCCGAGCGCGCCCACGTCATCACCGCCAAGGCCGGCCTCGCCGGCATGACCAAGGCATTGGCGATGGACCTGGCGCCCAACAAGATCACCGTCAACTGCGTGGTGCCGGGAACGATCGACAGCCAGCGCGGGTTGCCCGGAGTGCCGGACCGGCCCGAGCACCGGCGAGCGTCGCCGCCGATCGGCCGGCGCGGCGAGCCCGAGGAGGTCGCGGCGATGGTGCGCATGCTCTGCGGCCCCGACGCGCGCTACATCACCGGGCAGGCCATCCATGTGAACGGGGGCGGATTCCTGCCGTGAGCATCTCCCCAGTGATGCAGCGCCTGAGCGCCTACATCGCGCAGGCCGGCAACAGACCGCTGCCCGCCGCAGTGGTCGAGAAGACCAAGCACCACATCCTGGACACGATCGCGGCGATGCTTTCCGGATCGCGCCTGCTGCCCGGCCGAAAAGGCACTTCCTACGTGAAGACCCTGGGCGGAACCAAGGAAGCCTGCGTCCTGGGGAGCCGGTTGGTCACCAGCGCGGCGAATGCCGCGCTCGCCAACGGCATGTGCGCGCACGCCGACGAGACCGACGACTCGCACGCGCCTTCGGTGATGCACCCGGGCTGCGGCATCGTGCCGGCCGCCCTTGCCGTTGCAGAAAAAGAAAGCAGGGGTGGAGAAGCGTTACTGCGCGCAGTGGCGCTGGGTTACGACGTGGCCACGCGGCTCACGATGTCGCTCAACGCCTTCAAGTTCCGCGAGGACGGCCTCTCGACCCACAGCTACGGCCCGACATTCGGCGCCGCCGCCGCCGCGGGCATGCTTTTTCGTTTGAATGAAAAAGAAGCTCGTTATCTTCTGTCGTACGCAGCGCAACAGGCCTCCGGCATCTCGTGCTGGATGCGCGACGCGGAGCACGTCGAGAAGGCGTTCGACTTCGGCGGCATGCCGGCGCGCAACGGCGTCACGGCGGCGACCATGGTGGCGCAAGGCTTCAGCGGGGTGGAGGACGTGTTCTCGGGCGAGCGCAACTTCTTCGTTGCCCACGGACGCCCGGCGAATCCCGCAGAACTCGTGCGCGGCCTTGGCGAGGACTACGAGATCCTGCGCACTAACATCAAGCGCTGGTCGGTGGGCTCGCCGATCCAGGCGCCGCTCGACTCCCTCGCGATCCTCATAACGGAGCATGGCATTACGGCGGAGCAGGTCGAGAAGCTCATCATCCGAGTGGCCCACCGCGACAAGAACACCACCGACAACCGCCCGATGCCCGACATCTGCATGCAGCACCTGTGCGCGGTGATGCTGATGAACGGCACGGTGACGTTCAAGTCTTCGCACGATGAAAAACGCTTCCGGGATCGAAAGGTCCTGGAATTCAGGAAAAGAATAGAACTTCTGGGTGACGACGCCCTCACGAAGACCATGCCCGCCCGCCAGGGCATCGTCGAGATCACCCTGCGGGACGGACGTACCCTGCGGCATCACACGGTGGCGGTGCGTGGCACTGCGGAAAACCCGATGACGCGTGCCGAAGTCGACGCCAAGGGTTACGATCTGATCGCGCCGGTGACCGGCAAGGCGCGCGCGCGCAAGCTGTGCGACGCGGTGTGGGACCTGGAGAAGCTGCGCGACGTCCGCAAGCTGAGACCTCTGCTTATGGAGAAACCATGAATCGCATCGTGCACCTGGCGCTGAAGGTCGAGGACCTGGAGCGCACCACCGAGTTCTACCAGAAGGTGTTCGGCTTCAAGGAGATGAACACCGAGAAGGTGCGCGACCATACCTCGCGCCACCTGAGCGACGGCGTGCTCGACGTGGCGCTGATCAAGTACGACGCCGGCACCACGTCGGCAGAGGCGAGGGCAGCGGGCGAGGGGCCCTGCATCCACCACTTCGCGGTCGAGGTCGACGATGTCGCCGCGGCGACCAAGCAAATCAAGGCCTACGGCTGCGCGATCATCAGCGATCCGGGCGTGATCCCGGTCAAGTTCCGCGCGCCGGGCGGCACGGTGTGCGAGCTGGTGCCGAAGGGCCGCTACAAGCAACCCAAGGCGAAGTCAAAGAAAAAGCAGAAGAGATGACCGGCAAGGCCGACCTCTGGTCGGGCCTGGCGCTCGGCGGCCTCGGCGCCTACACCATCGTCCAGGCGTCGCGCTGGGAGTACCTCGGCCAGGACGGCCCCGGCCCGGGATTCCTCCCGCTCTGGTACGGGATCGCGATGAGCGCCTTGTCGCTGGTGCTGGTTTTCAGTACTTTCAAGAGGAAGCAGGATCCAATCGACTGGTCGGACGCGCCGCGCGCCCTGGCCGCATGGCTGGCGTTTGCCGTGGCGTGCGCCGCGCTCAAGCTGATCGGCTTCCTCGCTGCCTTCGCGCTGCTCACGTTCTTCATCGTGGCGGTGATGTACCGCCGGCCGCTCAAGGTCGCCGCGGCGGTGTCGGCGGCGCTCGCCGCGAGCTTCTACCTCCTGTTCCCGCTGGCGCTCGGCGTCAAGCTGCCCTAGATGGAGATCCTCTCGGGATTGATGCAGGGCTTCGCCGTGGCGCTGCAGCCCATGAACCTGCTGTGGTGCTTCGTGGGCGTGGTGCTCGGTACGGTGGTCGGGGTGATGCCGGGGCTCGGCCCGCCGGCGACCATCGCCATGCTGCTGCCGCTCACCTTCCTGATGAACCCGGCGAGCGCCATGATCATGCTCGCCGGCATCTACTACGGGGCGAAGTACGGCGGCTCGACCACCTCGATCCTGCTCAACGTGCCGGGCGAGTCGGCCTCGGTCGCCACCTGCATCGACGGCTACCAGATGGCGCGCAAGGGCCGCGCCGGCGCGGCGCTCGGCATCGCCGCCATCGCCTCGTTCATCGCCGGGACCTTCGGCGTGCTGATGCTGATGCTGGTCGCGCCGCCGCTCGCGCGCCTGTCGCTCGCCTTCAGCTCGCCGGAGTACTTCGCGCTGATGGCCCTCGGCCTGGCGATGGTGGTGCTGCTCGCCGGGCAGTCGATGGTGAAGGCGCTGCTCGCGACGCTGGTCGGCCTGTAGCTCGCCGGCATCGGCACCGATCTCTTCAGCCAGACCTCGCGCTTCACCTTCGGCCAGCTGGAGCTGCTCTCGGGCATCGACTTCGTGGTAGTGGCGATCGGCATCTTCGCCATCGGCGAGGTGCTCGCCAACATGCAGGGGCGCGAGGGCGCGCAGGCGATCGCCGTGCCCAAGGGCCTGCGCAACCTGATGCCGACGCTGCAGGACCTCAAGGACTCGCGCTTCGCCTTCGTCAACGGCTCGGTGATCGGCTTCCTGATCGGCGTGTTGCCGGGCGCGGGATCGACCATCGCCTCGTTCATCTCCTACGGCATCGAGAAGGCGGTGTCGCGCCGCCCCGAGCAGTTCGGCCAGGGCGTGATCGAAGGGGTCGCCGCGCCCGAAGGCGCGAACAACGCCGAGACCGGCGGCGCCCTGATCCCGATGCTGACGCTCGGCATCCCCGGCTCGTCGACAACCGCGGTGCTGCTCGCCGCGCTGGTGCTGTGGGGCTTCAAGCCGGGGCCGCTGTTCATCCCCGAGAACCCGGCGATGTTCTGGGGCCTGGTGGCGAGCATGTACATCGGCAACGTCATGCTGCTGATCCTCAACCTGCCGCTGGTGCCGCTGTTCGCGCAGGTGCTGCGCGCGCCGGCCTACGTGCTGTACCCGCTGATCCTGGGGATCTCCGTGGTCGGGGTGTTCAGCACCTCGGGCAGCCTGTTCGACGTCTGGCTGCTCGCCGGCTTCGGCCTTGCGGGCTGGCTGATGCGCAAGCTCGACTACCCCTCGGCGCCGCTGATCCTCGGCCTGGTGCTCGGCGGCGCGCTGGAGCGCGCGCTGCGCCAGTCGCTGATGATGTCGGATGGCAGCATTTCGATCCTGTTTTCTAGGCCGGTGTCGGCGGTGATGCTATCGTTGGCGCTGCTGATCCTGTTGATTCCGCTATTCGGGAAATTCAATGCGTGGCGCTTGAAAGCGCTCAAGTAGGAGGAGGGTTCATGAAAAAGCATTTGCTGTGGATGATTCTCTTTTCAGCCTCGACCGCGTTCGCCCAGGGCTTTACGCCCACGCGGCCGATCGAGGTGGTGGTGCACACCGGCCCCGGCGGCGGCAGCGACGTGCTGGCGCGCGCCATGGCTCTGATGGTGGAGAAGGAGAAGCTGCTGCCGGTGCGCATGCAGGTCGCCAACAAGCCCGGGGGCGGTGGCGCGGTGGCGGCGGCGTACCTGGCGGAAAAGAAGGGCGAAACGCACACCATCGGCATCTTCACCGGGGTGTGGTTCACCAACCCGATCGTCAGCACCGAGGCCAAGGTTTCCCTCAGGGACCTGACGCCTGTGGCCCGCCTGGTGCTCGAGCCGGCAGTGATCGCGGTGAAGGCCGACGCACCGTTCAAGACGCTCGGCGACTTCATTAATGCGGCGAAGGCGAAACCCGGCGAGCTCAAGCAGTCGGGCGGCTCGATCACCAGCCGCGACAACGTCGTGCGCCAGCAGCTGCAGAAGGCCGGCGGCGCGCGCTGGCAGTTCATCTCCTTCCCGGGCGGCGGCGAGCGCATCGCCGCGCTGCTCGGCGGCCACGTCAACATGATGGTGATCGAGCCGAACGAGGCGGGCGAGCACATCCGCGCCGGCAACATGCGCCTGCTCGCGCAGGTCAACGACAGACGCCTGGCGGCCTATCCGAGCGTGCCGACGCTGAAGGAAGCGGGCTTCGACGTCACCCCGGTGCCGCAGGTGCGCGGCGTGGTCGCGCCCCCGGGAATCCCGCGCGAGAACGTCGCCTACTGGGAGGCCTTCTTCCTCAAGCTGTCGCGGACCGAGTCGTGGAAGAAATACCTCGCCGACAACCAGTTCGAGGACGCGTACCAGAACGCCGCCGACCTGACGAAGTTCTACGACGAGTTCACCGGCCAGATGCGCGCCATCCTGCAGGAGGCGGGCGTCAAGACCGTCCGCTAGCTTAGTGCGCGTCGTCATCGCCGGCGGCGGCCCCGCCGGCATGGTGCTCGGGCTGCTGCTCGCCCGCGCCGGCATCGAGGTCCTGGCGCTGGAGAAGCACGCCGACTTCCTGCGCGACTTCCGCGGCGACACCCTGCATCCCTCGACCCTCGAGGTGATGCACGAGCTGGGCCTGCTCGAGCGGCTGCTCGAGCTGCCGCACGACCGCGTTGCCGAGATCTCGGCCCAGTTCGGCGATACGCAGCTGCGCGTCGCCGATTTCAGCCACCTGCCGGTGCGCTGCGGCTTCATCGCGATGATGCCGCAGTGGGACTTCCTCAATTTCCTCGCCGCAGAGGCGGCTCGCTATCCGCGGTTCAAGCTGCAGATGAATGCCGAAGTCGTGGGTTTGATCGAAAAAGACTCCCGCATCCTGGGTGTGAAAACGAACCACGATTCCATTCAGGCTGATCTGGTGATCGGCGCCGACGGCCGGCATTCGACGGTGCGCGAGCAGGCGGGCCTGCAGGTCGAAAACCTCGGCGCGCCGATCGACGTGCTGTGGTTCAGGCTGCGGCGCAAGGAGACCGATCCGCCGGGAAGCATGGGACATTTCGACGCCGGCGCGATCTTCGTGCTCATCAACCGCCGCGACTACTGGCAGTGCGGCTACGTGATCCCCAAGGGGGCCAACGAGGAAGTGCGCCGGGCAGGGCTGCCGGCGTTCCGCGCGACGCTCGAGCGCCTGCTGCCCTGGGCGGCGGACCGGTCGGCAGAAATCGCCTCCTGGGACCAGGTGAAGCTGCTCACGGTGCAGATCGACCGGCTGAAACAGTGGTGGCGGCCAGGATTGCTGTGCATCGGCGACGCGGCGCACGCGATGTCTCCGGTAGGTGGCGTCGGCATCAACATCGCCATCCAGGACGCGGTGGCTGCGGCGAATGTTCTGACGGGTCCGTTGTCTAAAAACGCTCTTTCCATTAATGATTTAAGGAAAGTGCAAAAACGACGTGAATGGCCGGTGCGAGTCACGCAGCGGCTCCAGATCCTGATGCAGGACCGCGTCATCAAACCGCTTCTGGCAAGCACGCAGCCGGTGCGGCCGCCGCTGTTCCTGCGGCTCGCTTCGCGCTATCCGGTGCTGCGCCGCATCCCCGGCCGGCTGATCGGCATGGGCATCCGGCCCGAGCACGTCAGCCCTCGTTCGTGACGATCGGCTGCGCGATGATCCACAGGCTGGTCATGGTGTAGGCGACCATCAGGGCGACCATGGGAAGCTGGCTGCGCAGTGCAGCGCGGCGCGTTACGAACTCGCGCAGCGCGACCACATGCGCCAGATAGACCGCCACGACGTGTGCGGCGACGATTGCCACCACCGACACATACCAGACGGCACGCGCGTCGATGACCGCGATGCGGATGAAATGGCGTCCCCCGCCGAATAGATCCCAGCCCCAGCCGAGCGGATCGGAGGCGAGCGGCACGAGATATTGCGAGGCCATGAGGAAGAACGAAAGATAGTGCGCGACATGGTATGCAATGGCTATTGGAACCAGGGTAAGCACGAACAGGCCCGCGGCGCGGGCTCGCGACTGCGCCGGGTTGGATGAGCCGAGGCGCACGATCGCGCCGCAGGTGAACAGGTAAGCGGCCAGAAACACCAGTAACGCGGTGATCAGGCCGGCAGTTCGCAGGAGAGCATGGTCGTAGCCGAAGCGCTCAACGATCGCGGCCCACGCCGGGGTCTCGAGAAAGCCGTCGAAGCTCACCGCCCCGAGGATCAGAAGCACCAGCACGATCTCCGACGGCTCGAGGGGATCGCGAGGCAGCAACCCCACCGCGTAAGGCCGCAGATTCCACTGACGCCGCTCGTCCACGGTGCGCCCTTCCAGCGGAGCGAAGCGTGCCAGGTAACCGTAAACGATGCTGAATACCTCGCCGCGGCGCAGCCATTTCGGCCGTCCAAACGCCAGCATGCCGAGCCAGGTGATCGCCGAGTAGGCGATGATCGCCATCGCGAGGGCGGCGGGCGCATCGGAATGCGCCCAGACAAGCTCCATCCAGACGAAAACAAGAAACAGCGCGACCGCCGGCCACACGCCGAGGCGCGCCGGGTACGGCAACTCCAGGCAGAGGCGGTGTTGGGGGCGCGCCAGCGCGTAAAGCGACTCCAGCCATCCGAAAACAGTGTCGAAGGGATTGACCAGCGCCCACAGGTTTCCGAGCAGGGCCGAGGTGTAGGCGAGGCCCACCCAGACGATCGCCCAAACCATGACGGGCGCGATGTTCTTGAGCGCGCGTTGCTCTCCCAGGAGGCCGGCCACGATCACCAATAGGTATAGCAACACCCCTGCGAACCGCAGAGCAAAGGCCACGGATGCCGAGGCAGCAAGACGGCCCAACCGCAGGTCAAGCAGATTGGCGCGGGGATAGTCGCGCAGGTCTGAACCCGAGCGGCGGAATACGAGCATGGCGCCGAAGGAGACCAGAACGGTGAGTCCTGCCGCGGCCAGGTACAGCGCCAGCGGGATCGGAAGCTCGTAGCGCTCGCCGAAGCCGTGCGCGGATACGCCGGCCGCTCGCAGCAGCGCCGCAACCGCTGCCAGGCTGGCTATGAAACGGCGCAAGGTGGGTCTATCATGGATTGTCGGGAAACTTTTCCGACCTTCAGGGGAGAATGCCATGACTTGCCACTCGCTGCTTGCGGCCGCGGCCGCGGCGCTCGCGTTGACGCCGATGCTCGCGGCGGCGCAAATCCATGCAATGGTCAACTACGAGACGAAGTCCGCCGAATCCCTCAAGGTGCTCAAGACGCCCGTCTCGCCCGGGCCGCGCAAGGAAGGCATCGCGATCATCGATGTCGACCCCAAGTCCAAGAGCTTCGGCCGGATCCTCCAGGACCTGCCGCTGCCGGCCGACCTGGTGGCGCACCACATCTTCTACAACCGCGATCAATCGAAGGCGTACATCACCGCCCTGGGCAAGGCCGAGCTGCGGGTGATCGACATGGGCAAGAAGCCGTTGACAATGAAAGTCATCTCCGTTCCCGGCTGCGCCGTCGGCGAGGACGTGGTTTTCTCGGAAGACAACAGCAAGTGGTACCTGACGTGCATGGGGACGCAGGCGTTGATCATGGGGGACGCCAAGACCGACAAGCCGTTGAAGACCGTAAAGCTGTCCAAGCCCTATCCGCATGGGATCGCGATCCATGACGGAATCGACCGCATTCTCGTCACCAGCACGGTGCGCGCGACAGACCTCGGTGACGCCGGCGAGACCATTACTGCGATCGAGGCGAGCACCGGAAAGGTACTGGGCAGCTACAAGGTATCGAAAAAGGCGTCGCCTGCCGGCGAGGCTCCGGTCGAGGTTCTTTTCGTGCCAGGAGCGAAGACGCCGGTCGCTTACGTGACCAACATGTACGGCGGGACGCTCTGGACGGCGACCTGGAACGCGGCGAAAAAGGACTTCGCCGTGGCGCAGGTGCACGACTTCTCGGCGCAGAAGGCGGGGGTGCCGCTCGAAATCTATTTCAGCCCGAAAGCCGACCGCATGTATGTGACGACGGCGAAGCCCGGCCATCTGCACATCTTCGACACGAGTGCGAATCCGGGGCAACCGAAACTGCTCAAGTCGATCGCGACCGCCGAAGGCGCGCACCATGTCGCCTTTACCAAGGACTGGCGCTACGCCTACGTGCAGAACGCGCTGCTCAACCTGCCCGGCATGAGCGACGGTTCAATCACCATCGTCGACCTGAAGACAGAAAAGGTGATCGGCACGGTCGACACGCTCAAGAACCAGGGACTCAACCCCAACAGCATGGTGCTGCTGCCGGAGTGGAACCACCTGGCCGGGCATTAGAACGAGCGCGGCATCCCCAGCACGTGCTCGCCGAGATACGACAGGATGAGGTTGGTGGAGATCGGCGCCACCAGGTAGAGCCGGTTTTCCCGGAACTTGCGCTCGATGTCGTACTCGGCGGCGAAGCCGAAGCCGCCGTGGGTCTGCATGCAGACGTTGGCGGCCTCCCAGGAGGCCTTGGCCGCCAGGTGCTTGGCCATGTTCGCTTCGGCCCCGCAGGCTTGTTTCTTGTCAAACAAACCTGAAGCTTTGTAACGCATGAGATTCGCCGCCTCGATTTCCATGTAGGCCTCGGCGATCGGGAACTGGATGCCCTGGTTCTGGCCGATGGGGCGGTCGAAAACGACTCTTTCACAAGAATATTTCACCGAACGTTCGGTGAACCAATAGCCATCGCCGATGCACTCGGCGGCGATCAGGATGCGCTCGGCGTTCAGCCCGTCGAGGATGTAGCGGAAGCCCTTGCCTTCGTCGCCGATCATGTTCTCGGCCGGGATCTCGAGGTTGTCGATGAACACCGCGTTGGTCTCGTGGTTCACCATGTTGCGGATCGGCTTGATCTCTAGGCCCTTGCTTTTCGTCTCGACGAGAAATATGGACATGCCCTCGGATTTTTTCTGTTGATCGAAGGGACTTGTTCTTGCAAGAAGAATCATCAGCTCCGAGTGCTGCAGCCGCGACGTCCAGACCTTCTGGCCGTTGACCACGTAGCGGTCGCCTTTTTTCACCGCGACGGTCTTGATCTTGGTGGTGTCGGTGCCCGCACCGGGCTCGGTGACGCCCATCGACTGCAGCCGCAGCTCGCCCGACGCGATCTTGGGGAGATACTTCTTCTTTTGCGCGGTGGACCCGTGCCGCAGCAGGGTGTTCATGTTGTACATCTGGCCGTGGCAGCAGCCGGCGTTGCCGCCCGAGCGGGTCACTTCCTCCATGATCACCGTCGCCTCGGTGAGCGACAACCCCGAGCCGCCGTACTCCTCGGGGATCAGCGCCGACATCCAGCCCGCCTTGGTCAGCGCCTCGACGAAGGCCTCGGGATAGACGCGCTTCTCGTCCACCCCTTGCCAATAAGAGCCATCGAACTGGCTGCACAGGCTGCGCACGGCATCGCGCAACTCGGGGAAGTTGTCGCGGGCCAGGTTCATTGAAGCCTCATTTTCGTAAATGCTTCGACGCCTGCTCTTCGATCTGGTGCCAGACCGCCTCGGCCATCGGCTGGCGCGACTCCTCCAGCAGGTGGCCCACCAGGCCGACGGCGCGCGCCATTACGCCGATGCCGCGCACCGCGCGCCAGTCGAGCTTCAGCTCGCAGGCGAGGGCGCCGATCGCGCCGGTGGCGTTGACGACAAGCTTCTTCTCCTGGCCGATCGCTTCCATGAGCGCGCAGTACTTGCCGTAGTAGCCCGTCTCGCGTGCGATCTGGAACAGGCGCACGGTCCGCGGATCGACCGGCTTGTGCAAGTTGTGGCCGAGGCCCGGAATCCGCTTGTTCTCGGCGATGATCTGTTTTGCTGTTTTTCCGGAAGACAAAAGCTTGGCGCATCCTTCCATGGAGCCGACGAACACGCTGCCCAGGCCGCACAGGCCGGCGGCTACCGCCGCCTGCATCGCCTCGGGGGCGCCGAGGAAGGTCATGCGTGCCGCGAGGGCGCTCGGCGTGATGCCGTGCTCGACCAGGGTCACGGCCATGGCGTTGAACAGCCTGGATTGGTTTTTGTCAGGAAAATTTCCAGTCAGCTCGAAATAGGCCATGTCGCCGAGGTTCAGGCTTCCCAGGATCTCCCCGGGCAGGTCCTTGCCGCGCACGGTGATGCGGTCGGGCGTCGACCAGCCGAGGTCGCTGCGGATTTCGCTCATGTCAGCTCTTTCTTCAGCACTTCCGGGTTGACCAGGTTGCGCGGGCGCTCCCCGCGCAGGATGCGCAGGATCTCATCGGCCGCGGCGACGCTCGCGCGGGAGCGCGACTCCTGCGTCACCGCGGCGAGGTGCGGCGTAAGGATCACGTTGTCGAGCGAGAACAGCGGATGGCCCGGCTCGAGGCGGTAGTGCTCGTAGACGTCGAGCATCGCGCCGGCGATGCGCTTCGCGCCCAGCGCTTCGATCAGCGCGGTCTCCTGCACGACCGCCCCGCGGCCGATATTGATGAGCCATGCGCTGCTCTTCATCCTCGAAATGCTCTCGGCGTTCATGAGGTAGCGCGTTTGCGGGGTGAGGGGACAGGCCAGAACGACGAAATCCGAATTGCGCAGAAGCGGCTCCAGCGCCGACGGCGCCGCCTCCGGCGGCAGGCGATCGAGACGGCGCTGGTGGCCGAGCACCTGCATGCCGAAGCCGTTGCGCGCAATCTTCGCCAGGCGGCCGCCGATTTCGCCGACGCCGACGATGCCGAGAGTCATCCCGGAGATCTCGCGGGCGCCGCCGCCGAGAAGGCGCGCAGCGTCCCACGTTTCCTTTCTCAAAGAAGAAATAATCGGAAGAATCCCGCGGGCGAGCATGAGCATGGCCATGGCGCAGTACTCGGCCACCGACTGCGCGTTGATGCCGGGAAGGTTGGCCACCATGACTCCATGCTCGGTGGCGCTCGCGACCGGTATCAGGTCGGTGCCGGTGCCGTGCACCACCGCGCCGCGAAGCCGCGGCGCCGCGGCGAAGATGTCGTCGGGCAGCTTGCTGCGCGTGATGATGCCGTCGGCGTCGCGCGCGAGTCTGCGGAGGGTCGCCGGGGAGCTGTCGGGCGCGCGGACGACGGTCGTGGTTTTCGAGAGAAGCTCTTCTCCGGCAGGGGCGATTGAGTCGGTGAGCAAGACCGTTTTCACAGCGGATCCCAGGAGAACACGTCCTGCGAACGATCCAGGGGATAGAAGTGCGGCCGCAGCGCCGGGATCGCCTGCGCGCCGATCGCCTCCGGCGTCCAGCCTTCGGCGCGGTGCACCGAGCGCAGCGGGCGGCTCTGCGACATGAGGAAGATCTCGTTGGCGCGCACCGCGAAGATCTGCCCGCTCACGTCCTTGGCATGATCGGAAGAGAGGAACACCGCAAGGGGCGCGATCTTCGCCGTTTCCATGCTTTTCAGCTTCTCGACGCGCGCCTTCTGGTCCTCGGTCTCGGTCGGAATCGACCCGACCATGCGGCTCCAGGCGAAGGGGGAGATGCAGTTGGAGCGCACGTTGTACTTCGCCATGTCGAGCGCGATCGACTTGGACAGCCCGACGATGCCGAGCTTGGCGGCGGAGTAGTTCGCCTGCCCGAGGTTGCCGACCAGCCCCGAGGTCGAGGTCATGTGCACGTAGCAGCCCGACTGCTGCGACTTGAAGTGCGGCGCGGCGGCGCGCGCCACGTAGAACGAGCCGTTCAGGTGCACGTCGATCACGGCGCGCCAATCTTCAGGTGACAGGTTGAAGAAAAAGCGGTCGCGGAGGATGCCGGCGTTGTTGATTACGACATCCAGGGCCTGAAAGGAATCCAGGGCGCATTGCACGATCCGGCTGGCCGATTCCCACTCGGAAACGCTGTCGGTGCTGGCGACCGCGGCGCCGCCCTTGGCCTTGATTTCGTCGACGACTTTCTGCGCCGGGCCGGCGTCCTTGCCTTCGCCCTTCACCGAGGTGCCGAGGTCGTTGACCACCACCCTGGCGCCGGCCGCTGCCGCGGCGAGCGCGAAGTCGCGCCCGATCCCGCCGCCCGCCCCGGTGACGAGGACGACCTTGCCGCGGAGCATCAGTCCCGGAAGCCTGGGTAGCGGCGCTCCAGCAGCCGCAGCAGCCCGGCCCACTCGAGCTCGCCAATTTTCCGGCGCTGGCCTGGCTTGTAGCGGGCATTGGTCGTTTCAATCGTTTCCTTGCCCGGAAGGATTGTTTTTGTAGAAAGAGCAAAAACTTGTGCCTGGCAGGCGCGCTCGAGCCAGTAGATCGTGATGAAGGCCTCGGGGATGGTCGCGCCGACGGCGAGCAGGCCGTGGTTGCGCAGGATCATCGCGACATGGCCGCCCAGGTCGGTCACCAGGCGCTTCTGCTCGTCGAGCTCGACCGCCGGCCCTTCGTAGTCGTGGTAGCCGACCCCCGAGAAGAACATCGCGTTCTGCGTCAGCGGCAGCAGCCCGCACTCCATCGCCGACACCGCCATGCCGGCGGGCGTGTGCGTGTGGATCACGCAGGCGACGTCGGTGCGGTCGCGGTGCACCGCGCTGTGGATGACGAAGCCGGCGTGGTTGATGCCGTAGCCGGTGCCCGAGTCCTGCACCACCTTGCCGTCGAAGTCGATCTTCACCAGGCTCGAGGCGGTGATCTCGTCGTAGGTCATGCCGTAGGCATTGATCAGGAAATGGCCTTCCTCGCCCGGCACGCGCGCCGAGATGTGGTTGTAGACCAGGTCGTCCATGCGGTAGTGGTGCACCAGGCGATAGCAGGCGGCGAGGTCGACCCGCGCCTGCCACTCGTCGTTTGAAACATGCCCGCGCACCGATTTCACCTGCAGCTGGGAGAGGTCGCTCATGGCCGGAGTTTACGCCAAGCTATAATTTCCCTCCCCATGAAAGTCCTGATCGCGATCAAGCGCGTCGTCGATTTCAACGTCAAGGTGCGGGTCAAGGCCGACGCCAGCGGGGTCGAGACCACGAACGTCAAGATGTCGATGAACCCCTTCGACGAGATCGCGGTGGAGGAGGCGGTCCGCCTGAAGGAGGCCGGCGTCGCCACCGAGATCGTGGTGGTGTCCTGCGGCGTCCAGGCCTGCCAGGAGACGCTGCGCACCGCGCTGGCGATCGGCGCCGACCGCGCCATCCTGGTGGAAACGCAGGTCGAGCTGCAGCCCCTCGCCGTAGCAAAGCTTTTGCAAAAATTGGTTGAAAAAGAACAACCCGGGCTCGTGATCCTCGGCAAGCAGGCGATCGACGACGACTCGAACCAGACCGGCCAGATGCTCGCCGCGCTGCTGGGGTGGCCGCAGGCGACCTTCGCTTCCAAGCTGAAGATCGAAGGCGAGAAAGCGCAGGTCACTCGTGAAGTCGACGGCGGGCTGGAGACGATCTCGATCAAGCTGCCGGCGGTGGTCACCACCGACCTGCGGCTGAACGAGCCGCGCTATGTCACGCTGCCGAACATCATGAAGGCGAAGAAGAAGACGCTCGAGACGCACAAGCCCGAGGCCCTCGGGGTGGATGTCTCTCCGCGGTTGACGACCTTGAAAGTCATCGAGCCCGCCAAGCGCAAGGCCGGCGTCAAGGTCGCCGACGTCAAGGCGCTGGTCGACAAGCTGCGCAACGACGCCAAGGTCATATGAGCATCCTGGTCGTCGCCGAGCACGACAACAAGACGGTCAAGAAGGCGACGCTGAACACGGTGGCCGCGGCGCAGAAGCTGGGCGCGGACATCCACGTGCTGGTGGCCGGGCACCAGTCGGGGGAGGCGGCGAAAGCGGCGGCCGAGATCGCCGGCGTGAAGAAGGTGCTGCACGCCGACGCGCCGCATCTGGCCGATTTTCTCGCCGAGAACGTGGCGGTTTTAATTGTTTCTTTATCCAAAAATTACTCTCACGTCTTGGCTCCGGCGACCTCGAACGGCAAGAACGTGATGCCGCGTGCCGCAGCGCTGCTCGACCTGCAGCAGATCTCGGACATTTCCGCAATCGAGGGGCCGGACACCTTCGTCCGTCCGATCTACGCCGGCAATGCCCTCGCCACCGTGAAGTCGAGCGACGCGATCAAGATGATCACCGTGCGGATGACCGCTTTCGATGCGGTCGGCCTTGGGAACTCGGCTCCGATAGAAAATCTCGCCGCGCCGGCGGACACCGGGCTGTCCGCGTTCGTGAGCCGCGAAGTCTCCAAGTCGGAGCGGCCGGAGCTGACCGGCGCCAAGATCATCGTTTCGGGCGGGCGCGGCATGGCCTCGGGCGAGAACTTCAAGAAGGTGCTCGAGCCTCTGGCCGACAAGCTCGGCGCGGCCATGGGCGCCTCGCGCGCCGCGGTGGACGCCGGCTTCGTGCCCAACGACTGGCAAGTGGGCCAGACCGGCAAGATCGTCGCGCCCGATCTCTACATCGCCGTCGGCATCTCGGGGGCGATCCAGCATCTCGCCGGCATGAAGGACAGCCGCGTGATCGTGGCCATCAACAAGGACGAGGAGGCGCCGATCTTCCAGGTCGCCGATTTCGGGGTGGTCGGAGATCTTTTCCAACTCGTGCCGTCTCTCGTGGAGGAGCTCAAGAAATGAGTACCTACCGGGCACCGTTGAAGGACATGCGCTTCGCACTGAACGAGCTCGCCGGTCTTGCCGAAGTCGCCAAGCTGCCCGGCTATCAGGACGCGAGCCCGGACACGGTCGACGCCATCCTCGAGGAGGCCTCGAAGTTCGCCACAGAAGTACTTGATCCTATTAATTATTCTGGAGATCAGGAAGGCTCTAAATTCAGCGGTGGCGAGGTGCGCACGCCCAAGGGTTTCCGCGACGCGTACAAGAAATTCTGCGAAGGCGGCTGGAACGCGCTGGCGTTCGAGGCCGAGTGGGGCGGGCAGGGGCTGCCCCGCCTGGTATCCACCCCGGTGCAGGAGATGTGGAAGAGCTCGAACATGAGCTTTTCGCTCTGCCCGCTGCTGACCCAGGGGGCGATCGAGGCGCTGTTGTTGCGCGGCTCGCAGCCGCTGAAGCAGGCCTACGTGCCGAAGATGGTCGAGGGCCGGTGGACCGGCACCATGAACCTGACCGAGCCCCAGGCAGGTTCTGACTTATCTCTCGTTCGCACTCGCGCTGAACGGATTGGTGATCATTATTTGATCTCCGGCCAGAAGATCTTCATCACCTACGGCGAGCACGACATGGCGGAGAACATCGTGCACCTGGTGCTCGCGCGCACGCCCGACGCGCCCGAAGGGGTGAAGGGGATCTCGCTATTCATCGTGCCGAAGTTCATCCCGGGGCCGGACGGCGCGCCGGGCAAGCGCAACCCGGCGACGTGCGCCTCCATAGAGCACAAGCTCGGCATCCATGCCAGCCCGACCGCGGTCATGGTCTACGACAAGGCGGTCGGCTACCTGGTGGGCGAGGAGAACCGCGGCCTGGAGACCATGTTCATCATGATGAACGCGGCGCGCTTCGCGGTCGGCCTGGAGGGCGTGGCGATCGCCGAGCGCGCTTTCCAGCGCGCGCTGGCGTTCTCGAAGGAGCGGCTGCAGGGCCGCGACCTGTCCGGCGGTGGCGGTGCCGTACCGATCATCCGCCACCCCGACGTGCGCCGCATGCTGATGCTGATGAAGTCGCAGGCCGAGGCAATGCGCGCGCTCGCGTACACCACAGCGGCTGCCTTGGATTTTGCTCATAGAAGTGAAAATTCGGAGGCCCGCAAACGCCACCAAGCCTATGCGGATCTCATGATCCCGGTGGTCAAAGGCTGGTGCACAGAGACCGGGATCGAGGTCGCCTCGCTCGGCGTGCAGGTGCACGGCGGCATGGGCTTCGTCGAGGAAACCGGCGCCGCGCAGTACCTGCGCGATGCCCGCATCACCACCATCTACGAGGGCACCACCGGCATCCAGGCGATGGACCTCGTCGGCCGCAAGATCTCGCGCGAGGGCGGCGTCACCGCCAAGGCCTGGATCGCCGAAGTCAGGAAGCTCGATGCCGCGCTGACGAACCATCCTTCGATGCGCGCAAATCTCGCCGCCGGCATCCAGGCAGTCTCGGACTGCGTCGATTTCATCGTCGCGGAGAAGAACCCGAACATCGCCTTCGCCGGCGCCGTGCCCTTCCTCAAGCTGATGGGGATCGTCGGCGGCGGCTGGCAGATGGCTCGCGCCGCGCTGGGGGCCGAAAAAAAGGTTTCCTCTTCGGATTCTTCCTTTTACACCGCGAAAATCGCCACCGCGCGCTTCTACGCCGAGCACGTCCTGGTCCAGGCGCCCGGCCTGCGCGACACCGTGGTGAAGGGCGGCGCCGGCGTCATGGCGCTTTCCGAAGACCAGTTCCTCGCCGCCTAGATCATCGGGGTCCGGAGCGGTCGTTCAGGCACCACGCAACGGCACATCCCCCACTGGTGCCGATACCGTGCGCGTGTGCAAGTACCTATCTCAGCTGGTCTCGTTGAGAGGTCAAAGGTTTGAGCGTAGCCTGACCGTGCTAGGTCCCGTAAATGGGGCCTTATAAGGCCCCAATAGCGGGGCCTACTTCTAGTTCGGTGGCGCCTTGGGGGCATCGTCGCTGGGGCAGCTGACGCGAAGCTTGTTCCCGAAGGTGATTGGGAGGGAGCAGGAATGAGTCAAGTCCGACGCAGGCATTTCCTGATCGCATCGGGCGCGCTGCTGGCCACGCCGTTCACCGTCGGCGGCCAGCCCGCGCGCCGCGTTCCTCTGCTTGCCTATGTGGCGAACCGCCCTGGGCCGATAGAGTTCGACCAGGCATTCCTCCGCGGGCTGCGGGAGCTCGGCTACATCGAGGGGAAGAACATCCGTATCGAGTATCGCTGGGGAGAAGGCATGGAAAGGCGGCTTCCCGCACTGATGACGGAGGCCATCGGTCTCAACCCTGACCTCATCGTGACTGCCAGTACGCAGGCTGGACCGGCCGCCAAGAACGCCACAGCGAGCATTCCGATTGTTATGGCAATCAGCGCCGACGCCGTACGCGACGGGCTAGTCGTGAGCCTGGCGCGACCTGGCGGCAATGTGACTGGAGTGTCGATTTTCAGCCCGGAGGCGATCGGCAAGCGTCTCGAGTTACTCAAGGAAATGCTGCCAAACCTGGCGCGTGTGGCAACGATCTGGAACTCCGCCAACCCGAGTAATCTGGCGCTGCTGCGCGACACTGAGACCGCTGCCAAGGCATTGGGCTTGGCGCTTCATTCCGTCGGCGTGCGCGAGGTCGCTGAGCTGGATACGGCGTTCACGAGTATCACGCGCGAACGCGCCGGCGCGCTGAGCGTGATTTCCGACGCATTCATATTCACGAACCGGGACTCGGTCTTGGCGCTCGCCGCGCGGAGCCGCTTGCCGGCGATCTATCCGGACAACGTATACGTCGAAGCGGGCGGCTTAATAAGTTATGGCTCCAGCATTCCCGCCGCCTTTCATCGCGCCGCTTACTTCGTAGATCGGATACTCAGAGGCGCCAGGCCCGCCGACCTACCAGTTGAGCAGCCGACCAAGTTCGAACTGGTGGTGAACCTGAAGTCAGCCCAGGCGCTCGGGCTGAAAATTCCGCAGTTGATTCTGTTGCGTGCCGACCGGGTGATCGAGTGACTGCTGCTGAGCGTCTCCAAACTCTCTTTACAGTGAAGTTTAGGCGCGTGTGCCACCGAACAACGGCTTGCAGGGCGACGCGCCGCGAGCGGCGCGCGCCTGAAGCCGGACGTTGGGCGTCAGGATGCTGCGTCGCGTGTGGTCGACCCTGAGTGCGGAATGGATTTCCCAGTAGCATCCGTCCGGCTTGATTGAGGTAGGCTTGCAACCAACACGAACGGCCCAGCGTTGTTTCCGTGCACACTGAACGCAAACGTCCCGCACAACCGTTTAAACACTCGCGGGGTGAGAAATGAGGCAAGTCCGACGTAGACAGTTCCTGATTGCCACGATCGGCCTTGTGACACCCTCCCTGTCGGCATATGCGCAAACTGAGCGCCGGGTGCGGCAGATTGGATATCTCAGTCAGGCAAGCGCTCAGGTCAACGCCGCCAGACTTGCCGCATTCCGCGCTGGCATGATGGAACTGCGCTGGGTTGAAGGACGTGACTACTCCATTGATGCCCGCTACGCCAACGGTGTAACGCACGCCTTGCCGGGCCTGGCCGCCGATCTGGTGGCAACCCGGCCTGATCTGCTCCTGGTGCCTTCCGACGAGGACGTGCGCCTACTCGCACAATCCACCAAGACGATACCGATTGTGTTTGCCATCACTCAAGATCCGGTCGGAAACGGGCTCGCGGCGAGCCTGCGGCGCCCCGGGAGCAACGCGACCGGCCTCACGACCATTTCAACCGAACTCTCATCCAAAAGACTGCAGTTGCTCAAAGAGGCGTTTCCTCGTGTCGCGCACATCGTCCTGCTGTTTGAGCCGGACAATGTGGGAAGCGTTTCGCAAGCGAAGGAAATCGAGGAGGCAGCCTCGCGCCTCGGGGTGCGGATTACCCCGATCGAGTTGAGGCAACCCTCGGATATCGAGCCCGCTTTCAAGCGAGCCACTGCAATCGGTGCCCAAGCCTATATTGTGACTACAGGCGGTACCATAGCCAGTCAGCGTCAAGCGATTGCTGAGCGAATTATTCGCCTCAAGACTCCGGCCATGTTTGCCCATAGTCAATACGCGGAAGCGGGCGGACTAATGTCGTATGGACCCTCATTCACCGACAATTTTCGCCGTGCAGCGGTCTACGTCGACAAGATTCTCAAGGGCGCAAATCCAGGCGAAATCCCAATTGAGCAGCCGACCAAGTTCGAGTTGATCGTGAACATGAAGACCGCCAGGGCGACCGGCTTCACGTTCCCGGAATCGTTCCTGACGCAGGTGAATGGCGTGATCGAATGAAGTACTGAGATTTGACAGCGCGACGGCGGTTGGCGAATGAACATTTCTGCCTTGATTCGGATTCCGCACATGCGGTGGAGTTTGACGCCCAACCCTGCGCTCAACCGGACGGGCCGGTACATGGCTTCTTCCTTGTCCGCATCGGCGCGGCCCGCCGGTTAGCTTGATCGTTGGGCGTCATGAGGAACGCTGTTGCTTTACCCGCGGGGTGGCATCAATCGCACTGAGAGGTGACATGAAGATCGACATCGACAGACTTACGGAAGCAGAACTCATCGACCTGAACAATCGGATCGTCGAGCGCCTGCGGTTCCTCCATCAGATGCGTTCGCATGCGGAAATGCTCGAGTTCCGAATTGGCGATCGAGTCGAGTTTCAGCCTGATGGACAGCCGCTCGTGGTTGGGATGTTGACCCGGTACAACAAAAAGACGGTCACGGTCATTACCGACACCGGCCAACGTTGGAACGTTGCACCGGATTTTCTGCGTCGCGCATCGGTAGAGGTCGATCAGTCCGCTTCTGACCCAAACGTGATTCGGCTGCACAAGAGGTGAGTGCAGCGATGACGCCCAACCCGTCGTTGCACCGGACCCGCGCAAGCAGTCTTCGCCCGCTCGCGCAGGCCGGTAAACTCTAGCGTTAGGTCTTCCTTCTGCGAATGACGCCGCGTTCCTTGTCATCGCAATTGGCTGGCTTGCTCGGGTGGCTGTTGGCCTCGTTCGCCGCTGGTGCGGTGGGGGCAGTTGCCTCCATTGATGCAGCGTCGTTCTACGCCCAGTTGAGCAAGCCGACGTGGGCACCGCCCGCTTGGGTATTCGGTCCCGTGTGGTCGGCGCTGTATGCGCTCATGGGGGTTTCCGCGTGGCTTGTGTGGCGGTCACCCGGTCCCAAAGGGATGGCGCTTCGTTTGTTTGGCGCGCAGCTTGCGGCCAATGCGCTTTGGTCGTGGTTGTTCTTTGCTTGGCATCGGGGTGCGCTGGCCGCAGTGGAGGTCTTGGTCCTGCTGGCGCTCATTGCGGCCACGGTAGCGGCCTTCTGGCGTAGCAGTCGCCTGGCTGCGGCGCTGTTGGTGCCCTACGTTTTGTGGGTAAGCTTTGCTTCCGTGCTTACGTGGGCGGTATGGCGGAGCAACCCAGGTCTTCTTTAATGCGCGCTTTGGCCGCCAGACCTAACCCCCGGTTGCAGGCGACGCCAAGCTTCCCCCGATTTAGTTGACACCTCGGCCTAACGGCTGGAGGTGAGTTGTGGGTAAGGCTAGTCCAAGGAAGATTGAGAGGTACGGGGATCGGTTCAAGGCGACTGCGGTGAAGCTGAGCAGTCTGCCCGGTGTGCAGGTGAAGGATGTTGCGACGGCTTTGGACATTCATCCGTTCATGCTGTCGTTGTGGAGGAAGCAGGTTCGAGAAAGGGTGATCGTGGCGAGGGCATCC